>NZ_JBHSSS010000024.1:0-205450 GCF_042659625.1 Nocardioides sp. GCM10027114 | reverse complement strand
CCACGTCGACGACGGCACCTTCCTCTGGCGCAGTCCGTACGGACACGCCTACCTGCGTGACGAGACCGGAACCCGCGACGTCACCCCCGACCCCGCCGCCACCCGGCAGCGACTGATCGACGCCCACCGCGCCGGGACTCCACCCGAGCAGTAGCTGCCCCGCCCCACACCCCGCCAGGCACCACTCGGCGGGGACACGGGCATGCCACCACCGCGCCTGCCAGGGGTCTCGACGAGCTCGACCACCGTGTGGTCGCCGCCCTACGCCACTCACCGGGTCTCGACGAGCTCGACCACCGTGTGGTCGCCGCCCTGCCTACCTCGCCGGGTCTCGACGGGCTCGACCGCCGTGTGATCGCCGCCCTGCCTACCTCGCCGGGTCTCGACGGGCTCGACCACCGTGTGGTCGCCGCCCTACGCCACTCACCGGGTCTCGACGGGCTCGACCTCCGCTGGTCGCCGCCCTGCCTACCTTGCTGGGTCTCGACGGGCTCGACCTCCGTGTGGTCGCCGCCCTGCCTACCTCGCCGGGTCTCGACGGGCTCGACCTCCGTGTGGTCGCCGCCCTGCCTACCTCGCCGGGTCTCGACGGGCTCGACCTCCGTTGGGTGGGGTCAGTCGTCGGCGGTGTAGCGGGGGTCGACCTGCTCGGGGTCGATGCCGAGGAGCTCGGCGACCTGCTCGACGACGACGGTGAGGACGAGGGCCTCGAGGTCGGCGCGGGTCTCGGCGCGGTGCTCGATGGGTCGGCGGAAGACGACGAGGCGGGTGGGGGTGGTGCCGGTGCCGCGGACCATCGACGCGAGCGGCACCGTCTCGGGGCTCCAGTCGTCGGGGATCTGCGGCGTGTCCTCGACGGCGTACTCGACGAGCCCGAGCCGGTCCGCCCACCGCTCGTCGACCTGCGTCACCAGGTCCAGGACCAGCGAGTCGAAGCGCTCGCGGTCGGTGCGGAGCTCGGGCGTGCCGGGCCGGCGGGGGAGTACCGCGGGCCCGCGCATGCCCCGCCCGCGCCGGTCTCGACGGCGAGGAGGGGCAGCGGCGGGTTCCACAGCAGCGAGCCTAATCCGCGTCCGGCGTCGCGGGCGGTACGGTCTGCGCGTGAGTCCCGCCCGTCGCTGTTCGCGTACGGCGTGTGGCCGCTCGGCGGTCAACACGCTGACCTACGTCTACGCCGACCAGACCGCCGTCCTGGGACCGCTCGCGACCTACGCGGAGCCGCACGCCTACGACCTGTGCGACCAGCACAGCGAGCGGCTCTCGGCGCCGCGCGGCTGGGAGGTGCTCCGTCTCGCCCCGGACCCGGCGGCTGCCGGTCCCTCCAGCGACGACCTGCTGGCGCTGGCCGACGCGGTCCGCGAGGCCGCCCGCCCGGTGCCCCCGCCGGTCCCGCCGCCGTCGCTCGAGACCGGCCGCGAGGTGGCCCGTCGCGGGCACCTCCGGGTCCTGACCAGCGAGTGACGACCGGTCGGCACTAGGCTCCCGTCCATGGCCGAGGCACTCGACCGGGACGTCTCCGGAGTCTTCAAGGCGTACGACGTCCGGGGCACCGTCCCCGACCAGCTCGACGCCGACCTCGCCCGCCGCACCGGCGCGGCGTTCGTGGCGGTGACCGGCGCGCGCAAGGTGGTGGTCGGCCACGACATGCGCCCCAGCTCGCCGGACCTGGCGGGCGCCTTCGCCGACGGCGTCACGACCGCCGGCGCGGACGTGGTCTTCATCGGCCTCGCGTCGACAGACCAGCTCTACTTCGCCTCCGGCCACCTGGGACTGCCCGGCGCGATGTTCACCGCCAGCCACAACCCGGCGCAGTACAACGGCATCAAGCTGTGCCGCGCCCACGCCCGGCCCATCGGCATGGACACCGGCCTGGCGGAGATCCGCGACCGGGTGCTGGCCGGGGCCGGCGCAGACTCGCGCGACGCCGCCCCGCGCACCGGCTCGATCGTCCAGCAGGACGTCCTCGAGGCGTACGCCGCCCACCTGCTCGCGCTGGCCCCCGTGCGCGGCCGCCGGCTCAAGGTGGTCGTCGACGCCGGCAACGGCATGGCCGGCCTCACCGCCCCGGCGGTCTTCTCCCGGCTCGGTGCCGAGCAGGTCGAGCTGGTGCCGATGTACTTCGAGCTCGACGGCACCTTCCCGAACCACGAGGCCAACCCGATCGACCCGGCCAACCTCGTCGATCTGCAGCGCCGGGTCGTCGCGGAGGGCGCCGACATCGGCCTCGCCTTCGACGGCGACGCCGACCGCTGCTTCCTCGTCGATGAGCGCGGCGCGGCCGTGTCGCCCTCGGCGCTGACCGCGCTGATCGCCGAGCGTGAGCTCGCCAAGGAGCCCGGCGGCGTGGTGATCCACAACCTGATCACGAGCCGCGCGGTGGCCGAGATCGTCGTCGAGCGCGGCGGCCGCCCGGTCCGCAGCCGGGTCGGCCACTCCTACATCAAGGAGCTGATGGCCGAGACCGGCGCGGTCTTCGGCGGCGAGCACAGCGGCCACTTCTACTTCCGCGAGTTCTGGCGCGCCGACTCCGGCATGCTCGCCGCGCTCCACGCGCTGGCGGCCCTCGCCGAGACCACGGCGCCGCTGTCGGAGGTGCTCGGCCGGCACGAGCGCTACGTGGCCAGCGGCGAGATCAACTCCACCGTCGCCGACCCCGCGGGCGTCCTCGCGCGGCTCGAGACGGCGTACGCCGACGGGGTGACCAGCCTCGACCGGCTCGACGGGCTGACCGTCACCCACACGGACTGGTGGTTCAACGTCCGCCCGTCCAACACCGAGCCCCTGCTGCGCCTCAACGCGGAGGGCCGCGACGCGGCCACCATGGAGCGGATCAGGGACGCCGTCCTCGCGACCATCAGGAGCCACGCATGAACCTCGACCCCGCCCTGCTCGCCATCATCGTGTGCCCGGCCTGCCACGGCGAGCTGTCGGAGCAGACCAGCGGCGAGGCCGGCGAACAGCAGACCGAGTTGGTCTGCGGTTCCTGCGGCCTGGCCTACCCGGTCCGCGACGGCATCCCGGTGCTGCTGGTCGACGAGGCCCGCAAGCCCGCCTGACCCGGGTCGACCTTGAGCTGAGGGGAGCAGAGATGGCGACGTGGTTCGACGAGTCCCGGCTCGACGACGAGACGGCCCTGCAGCGGGTCGATGCCCCGCTGCGCCACCTCGCCGAGTCCGGCGCGCGCGTGCGCAAGGAGGTCACCGGCGCGGCCGAGGCGCTCGAGCGCGCGGTCGCGGCGAGCCGCGAGCAGGCCCGACCGCGGGCGGTCGTCGCGGCCGGTCCCGACTCCCGGTTGCTGCGGGCGGTGCTCGAGCCGTGGTGTCCGGTGCCGTTCGTGGCCTGGCCCTCGGCCGCGCTCCCCGGCTGGGCCGGCAGCCTCGACCTCGTCGTGGTCCTGGCCCCGGACGGCTCGGGGTCCGGCACGGCCTCCGCCGTCGCCGAGGCCGTACGCCGCGGCTGCCAGGTGGTCGTCTCCTGCCCGCCGTCGTCGGTCGTCGCCGAGCACGCCGCCGGGAGGTACAGCCAGATCCTGCCGTCGACCACCCGTGACCAGCTGGCCTCGGCGGTCGTGATGCTGGAGTACCTCGAGCGGGTCTCCCTCGGCCCCCGGGTCGACGCGGAGCGGGTCGCGGATGCGATGGACGAGGTCGCGATCGCCTGCTCGCCCCACCACGACCTCGCCGTCAACCAGGCCAAGATGCTCGCCATCGCGCTCGCCGACGCCACCCCGCTGGTGTGGGGCGGCTCGGTGCTCGCCGCCCGGGCGGCCCGCCGGCTCGCCGAGTCGATCCGCCGGGCGAGCGGCCGCACCGCCCTCGCCGGCGACGCCGAGCACCTCCTCCCCGTCATCGAGGCCACCCGCCAGCGCGACGTCTTCGACGACCCCTTCGACGGGGGCGGCCCGAGCGAGCACCGCCCGATGCTGCTGGTCCTCGACGACGGTGCCGAGGAGGCGTGGATCCGCGAGGACCGGGGCCGGCTGCTGGCCGCCGCGGAGGCCCGCGGGGTGCGGGTCGAACGGCTCGACACGGACGCCCTCACCGAGGTCGCCCGCTACGCCTCGCTGCTGCTCACCGGCACCTACGCCACGACGTACCTCACAGTCGGCCTCGTCGAGGACTAGACCTCGCCCGTGCGGGGTAGACGGTGGTCGTGCGGACGACACACCAGACTGACGCGCCCCGACGGTCGAACACGCGTGACCCGTGGTTCGACAACGCCAAGATGGCCCTGGTCACGCTCGTCGTGGTCGGCCACGCCTGGGTCCTGCTGCCCAGCACCGGGCTGAGCGACACCCTGTACGACTTCCTCTACGCCTGGCACGTGCCGGCGTTCGTCTTCGTCACCGGCTACCTCTCCCGCAGCTTCGAGTGGGACCGGATGCGGCTGTGGAAGCTCGTGCGGACGGTCGCCGTCCCCTACGTGATCTTCGAGTCGCTGCTGGCGCTGTTCCGGATCCACGTGGGCGGCGAGGAGCTCGAGGAGCTCTTCCTAGACCCGCACTGGCCGATGTGGTACCTCTCCGCGCTGTTCTTCTGGCGGCTCATGACTCCGCTCTTCCGCGGGATGCCATGGGGGCTGCCTGTCGCCGTCGGCATCAGCCTGGCCGCCGGGCTCTGGGCCGGGGACACCTTCGACGTGGCCCGCATCCTCGGCCTGCTGCCCTTCTTCGTGGCCGGGCTCAAGGCCCGTCCCGAGCACCTCGAACGGCTGCGCGACGCCCGCTGGCGGCCCTACGCCGTCGCCGTGCTCGCCACGATCCTGGTCCTCTCGCTGTGGACCGACACCTGGGCCGCGACGGAGTGGCTCTACTACCGCGCCATGTACGACGAGCTCCCCGGCGGCGACCTGCGGGCGTTCGCCACCCGCTCGGCGGTGCTGCTCATGGGGGCCCTGGGTGCCGCGGCGTTCCTGTCGCTGGTGCCGCGCCGTGGCGGCTGGTTCACCCGGATGGGCACGTGGACGCTGGTCGTCTACCTCTTCCACGGCTTCCCGGTCAAGGGCGCCGCCTACGCCGGCTACGAGGCGATCGGCGCCTGGGGCGCCGTGGTCGGCATCCTGGTCACCACCCTGCTGGCGGTGGGGCTGGCACTGCTGCTCGCCTGGGAGCCGCTGGCGTCCCGGCTCAACCTCGTCGTCGACCCGATCGGCCCGGTCGAGCGCCGGCTGCGTGCCCGCCGCGAGCGCGCCCGCGCGGCCGACGGCGCCGGCGACCAGGCGGGGGAGCGCGAGCGGGAGACCGCCGGCGCGGGGCCGGGCCGCCGCTGACGACCCGCTAGCCTTCGCGTCATGGCACCTGCGCAGGTTCTCCGGTGAGCGGCGGCCTCGTCGGCCTCCTCGACGACGTCGCCGCCCTGGCCCGTCTCGCGGCGGCGTCCGTGGACGACGTGGGCGCCGCGGCCGGCCGCGCCAGCGCCAAGGCGGCGGGCGTCGTCGTCGACGACACCGCGGTCACCCCACAGTACGTCCACGGCGTTGCGGCCGACCGCGAGCTACCGATCATCCGCCGCATCGCCAAGGGCTCGCTGCGCAACAAGCTGCTCTTCATCCTGCCCGCGGCGCTGCTGCTCAGCGAGTTCCTGCCGTGGCTGCTGACGCCGATCCTCATGCTCGGCGGCACCTACCTCAGCTACGAGGGCGCCCACAAGATCTGGGAGAAGCTCCGCGGCCACGAGCACCAGAAGCTCGCCGTCGAGAAGGGCCCGGAGGCCGAGGCCGGCATGGTCGCCGGCGCGATCCGCACCGACTTCATCCTCTCCGCCGAGATCATGGTGATCGCGCTCAACGAGGTCGCCAGCGAGGCGTTCCTGCCCCGCGCGGTCATCCTCGTCGTGGTCGCCATCGGCATCACCGCGCTGGTGTACGGCGTCGTCGCACTCATCGTGAAGATGGACGACATCGGGCTGAGCCTCGCCGAGCGGAGCTCCGCCCTCGCCCAGCGGGTGGGCCTCGCCCTGGTCCGCGGCATGCCGAAGCTGCTCGCGATGATCTCCGCCGTCGGCGTCGTCGCGATGCTCTGGGTGGGCGGCCACATCCTCCTCGTCGGAGTCGACGACCTCGGCTGGCACGGGCCCTACGACCTCGTCCACCACGCCGAGGAGGCGGTCCGCGACGCGGCCGGCGCCCTCGGCGGGCTGCTCGCCTGGCTCGTCAACACCGCCGCCTCCGCGGTCATCGGCGTCCTCGTCGGCGCGGTCGTGGTCGCAGCGATGAGCGTCCTGCCGTCGCGCAAGGGCCACGGCGCCGCCGCCCACTGACGGGGCCCATTGACGGGGCCCACTGACGGGCCCGGAACGGGGCCTCGAGGATTCTGCCGGGGCTGGTGTGGCGCTCTACGCTGGAGAGGTCCGCGTGGGAGATCCCAATGTCGCGCAGATGCGTGCACGCAGACCCTGCTCCACACTCACGAGGAGACACCTCATGGACTTCAAGGTCGCCGACCTCAGCCTGGCCGACTTCGGCCGCACCGAGATCACCCTCGCCGAGCACGAGATGCCCGGCCTCATGGCCATGCGGGAGCGCTACGGCGACTCCAAGCCGCTGGCGGGTGCCCGGATCGCCGGCTCGCTGCACATGACCGTGCAGACGGCGGTGCTGATCGAGACCCTGGTCGACCTCGGCGCCGAGGTGCGCTGGGCGTCCTGCAACATCTTCTCCACCCAGGACCACGCGGCGGCCGCTGTCGTCGTCGGCCGCGAGGGCACCGTCGACGCCCCCGCCGGCGTCCCGGTCTTCGCCTGGAAGGGCGAGACCCTGGAGGAGTACTGGTGGTGCACCCAGCAGATCCTCGACTGGGGCACCGACGAGCTGGGCGAGGCCCGCTTCGCCAACATGATCCTCGACGACGGCGGCGACGCGACGCTGCTCGTCCACCTCGGCGTCGAGGCCGAGAAGAAGGGCGAGGCGCCCGACCCGGCCACCGCCACCAGCCACGAGCAGAAGGTCATCTTCGACGTGCTCCAGGCCTCGCTCGCCGAGAGCAAGGACCGCTGGACCAAGATCGCCAACGAGATCCAGGGCGTCACCGAGGAGACCACCACCGGCGTCCACCGCCTCTACGACATGATGAAGGCCGGCTCGTTGCTCTTCCCGGCCATCAACGTCAACGACTCGGTCACCAAGTCCAAGTTCGACAACAAGTACGGCTGCCGCCACAGCCTCGTCGACGGCATCAACCGCGCCACCGACGTCCTCATCGGCGGCAAGGTCGCCGTGGTCTGCGGCTACGGCGACGTCGGCAAGGGCTGCGCCGACTCGCTGCGCGGCCAGGGCGCCCGCGTGATCATCACCGAGATCGACCCGATCTGCGCGCTGCAGGCGGCGATGGACGGCTACCAGGTCACCACCCTCGAGGACGCCCTGCCGACCGCCGACATCATCATCACCGCGACCGGCAACAAGGACGTCGTCACCGTCGACCACATGGCGCGCATGAAGCACCAGGCGATCGTCGGCAACATCGGCCATTTCGACAACGAGATCGACATGGCCGGCCTCGAGTCCTTCCCGGGCGTCGAGCGCAAGAACGTCAAGCCGCAGGTCGACGTGTGGACCTTCCCGGCCGCGGGCGACCGCGACGGCCACTCGGTGATCGTGCTGTCCGAGGGCCGGCTGATGAACCTCGGCAACGCGACCGGCCACCCGTCGTTCGTCATGTCGAACTCGTTCACCAACCAGGTGCTCGCCCAGATCGAGCTCTTCACCAAGCCCGCGGACTACCCGGTCGGCGTGTACGTGCTGCCCAAGCACCTCGACGAGGAGGTGGCCCGGCTCCACCTCGACGCCCTCGGCGTCAAGCTCACCACCCTCAGCGAGGGCCAGGCGTCGTACCTCGGCGTCCCGGTCGAGGGCCCGTACAAGTCCGAGCAGTACCGCTACTGACCCGCACCTGCCACGCCAGGCACTGCCCGGCTGGCAAGATTGAGGCATGACCCAGTCACCACCTGCGGCCGGCAAGGGACGCGTCCTCGTCGTCGACGACGACGCGTCCCTTGCCGAGATGCTCACCATCGTGCTGCGGCAGGAGGGCTTCGACAGCCGGATGGTGGCTCGCGGCGACGAGGCGGTCGAGGCGTTCCGCGAGTACCGCCCCGACCTCGTGCTCCTCGACCTGATGCTGCCGGGCAAGGACGGCATCGACGTCTGCAAGGAGATCCGCTCCGAGAGCGGCGTCCCGATCGTGATGCTGACCGCCAAGGGCGACACCATCGACGTCGTCCTCGGGCTGGAGTCCGGCGCCGACGACTACGTCGTGAAGCCCTTCAAGCCCAAGGAGCTCATCGCCCGCATCCGGGCCCGGGTGCGGCGCTTCGACGCGCCCGCCCAGGAGTCGCTGTCGGTGGGCGACCTGACCATCGACGTGGCCGGGCACTCCGTGACCCGTGACGGGAAGCCGATCAACCTCACCCCGCTCGAGTTCGACCTCCTCGTCTGCCTCGCGCGCAAGCCGTGGCAGGTCTTCACCCGCGAGGTGCTCCTCGAGCAGGTGTGGGGCTACCGCCACGCCGCCGACACCCGGCTGGTCAACGTGCACGTGCAGCGGCTGCGGTCCAAGGTCGAGCACGACCCGGAGAACCCCGAGATCGTCGTCACCGTCCGAGGGGTCGGCTACAAGGCCGGTAGCTCCTGAGCCATGGCCACTCCGAGGGCCGACGACCCGGCAGGCGACAGCGGGACCGGCCGCAGCCTCCCCGCCGCCGTGCGCCGCGCGCTGACGTTCTGGCGCCGCTCCATCCAGGCGCGCGTCGTCGCCAGCACCGTGCTGCTGTCCGCGCTCGTGGTGAGCGCCGTCGGCTGGTTCCTGCTGCAGCAGACGCGTGAGGGGCTCCTCAGTCACCGCGTCGAGGCGGTCGTGGCCGAGGCCAACAACGAGACCGCGCAGGCCCGCGAGCAGCTCGGTGCCGCCGGCGGTACCGACGTCGACGTCGGCGCCCAGCAGCGCGCGCTCGTCGAGCCGATCATCGTGCGCGGCAACACCCGCGGCTTCGGCGTCGTGATGGCGGGGCCGGTGGGGGAGGAGAGCAGCCGGATCGCCGACGGCGGGGCGAAGTTCACCCAGGGCCTCGACCGGTCCAGCGTCCCCGAGTCACTCGAGGAGCATTTCTCCCAGCGCGCCCCGACCGCGTGGACCTACACCGAGATCCGCTCCGAGAACAGCCGCGGCGAGACCGTCGTCGAGCCCGGCGTCGTGGTCGGCTCGCAGGTGCGGCTGCCCGCCGACGGCGAGCTCTACACCCTCTACTACCTCTTCCCGCTCTCCGAGGAGGAGGAGACCCTCGCACTCGTGGCGCGGGCGCTGCTCACCGCCGCGGTGCTGCTGCTCGTGCTCGTAGCCGGGCTGACGTGGCTGGTGACCCGGCAGGTCGTCACCCCGATCAGGATGGCCCGCAAGGTCGCGGAGCGGCTCGCCGCCGGCCAGCTCCAGCAGCGGCTGCGGGTCTCCGGCGAGGACGACCTGGCTCGCCTGGCGACCTCGTTCAACCAGATGGCCACCAGCCTGCAACGCCAGATCCGTCAGCTCGAGGAGCTGAGCCGGGTGCAGCGCCGCTTCGTCTCCGACGTGTCCCACGAGCTGCGCACCCCGCTCACCACGGTGCGGATGGCC
Source organism: Nocardioides sp. GCM10027114 (assembly GCF_042659625.1). NCBI lineage: Bacteria > Bacillati > Actinomycetota > Actinomycetes > Propionibacteriales > Nocardioidaceae > Nocardioides > Nocardioides sp. GCM10027114. The sequence goes on along the minus strand of NZ_JBHSSS010000024.1, from coordinate 195,846 downwards.
GGCGACGTGCTTCACGACGCCCGCGAGGACTTCGACCCGGCCACCGCCCGCGCGGCCGAGCTGCTGCAGTCCGAGCTCGACCGGTTCGAGACCCTGCTGGTCGACCTCCTCGAGATCAGCCGCTTCGACGCCGGGGCGGCGGTGCTCGACCTCGACGACGTCAACCTCGTCGACGTGGCCCACCGAGTCGCCCAGAACACCCGCGTGCTCGCCGAGCAGCGACACACCCGGGTCATCGTGAGGTCGCCCGACCACCCCTGCCTGGCAGAGGCCGACGTACGCCGGGTCGAGCGCATCGTGCGCAACCTCGTCACCAACGCCATCGACCACGCCGAGCGGCACGACGTCGTCGTGCACGTCGCCGGCGACGAGCACGCAGCCGCGATCGCTGTCCGCGACTACGGCGTCGGCCTCGGCACGGGGGAGTCGGCCATGGTCTTCAACCGCTTCTGGCGCGCAGACCCCGCCCGGGCCCGCACCAGCGGCGGCACCGGCCTGGGACTGTCGATCTCGCTGGAGGACACCCACCTCCACGGCGGCTGGCTCCAGGCGTGGGGCCGCCCGAACGAGGGGGCGCAGTTCCGGCTGACGCTGCCGCGGCGGGCGGGCGACACGCTGCGGCAGAGCCCGCTGCCGCTGGTGCCCGACGACGCCGGCACCACGCCCCGCACCACGCGCGGCGCGGCGCCCGGAGCAGGGGAGCCGGTCCGGTGAGCCGGTCCAGCACGTCGAGCCGGTCCAGCACGTCGAGCCGGTCGATGGTCCGCGCCCTCGCGCTGGTGCTCGCCTGCCTGCTCCCGCTGGCGGCCTGCGTGCGGATGCCGAGCAGCGGCCCGGTGGTCGAGACCGAGGCGGACGGGTCGCTCGAGGAGCGCACCGGCATCTTCATCGACCCCAAGCCGCCGCGGGCAGGCGCGCTGCCGGCCGAGGTGGTGGCCGGCTTCCTCGATGCGATGACCGCGACGCCGATCCAGACGACCACCGCCCAGGAATTCCTCACCCGCGACGCCCAGGCCGCCTGGGACCCGGGGGAGCGGACCATCACCTACGACGAGGCCACCCAGCCGCGCGGCTCGACCACCGTCCGGGTGCGGCTGCGCGGTGCGGAGTACTTCGACGCGCGCGGCTCCCACCAGGGCCCGCTGCCCGCGGACGAGCGGCGGCTGGCGCTGCCGATGCAGCGCGAGGACGGGGAGTGGCGCATCGCGCGGGTCCCCGACGCGCTGATCGTCCCCGAGTCCTGGTTCGAGCAGACGTTCCGCCGGGTCTCGCTCTACTTCTTCGACCCCTCCGCCCGGATCCTCGTCCCCGAGCCGGTCTTCGTGCCGGCCGGCGACCAGTTCGCCACCGCGCTCACCACGTCGCTGCTGCGCGGCCCGGGCCGGGCCCTCGACGGGGTCTCCCGCACCTTCATCCCGTCCGGCCTGCGCTTCGGGCTCTCGGTGCCGGTCACCGAGGACGGCGTCGCCGAGCTGACCCTCGAGGGGTACGCCGGCCAGCTCTCGCCACAGGCCAGCGAGCTGATGCTGGCCCAGCTCGCCTGGACGCTGCGCCAGGACCCGTCGATCCAGGCGCTGCGGGTCACCCTCGGCGGCCAGCAGGTCACGCTGCCGGGCGGCCGCACCCAGGTCGACGTGGACGAGGGGTCGACGTACGACCCGACCGGGCTGCAGAGCAGCGGCCTGCTCTTCGGCCTGCGCGAGGGACTCCTCGTGGCCGGACCGGCCGAGGGGCTGGGCGCCGTGGACGGTCCCTTCGGGACGACGGAGCAGGGTCTCCGCTCGGTGGGGGTGAACCTCACGGGTGACCGCGCAGCTGGGGTGACCACGTCGGGCGACCGCGTGCTCGTCGCGGCCGTCCGCGGCGAGGAGGAGCGGGTCGAGCAGGTCGCCAGCGACGGCGTCGACCTGCTGCAGCCCGCGTGGGACTTCTCCGACCGCATCTGGCTGCTCGACAACCGCCCCGGCGGTGCCGTGGTCACCCACATCGGCCCGCGCGGACCCGAGACCCTCGAGGTCCCGGGCATCACCGGACGCCCCGTCAGCGCGTTCCTGGTCTCGCGGGACGGTTCCCGCCTCGTCGCCGTGGTGGACCGCCCCGACGGCGACCAGATCCACGTCAGCCGCATCGTGCGCGACGCCAACGGCCGGGTGCGCTCCGCGACGCCGGCCGAGAGGATCGCGTGGGAGGGCGAGAGCGGGCTGCGCATCACCGACATCGCCTGGAGCTCGCCGACGTCCGTGGCCGTCCTGCACCGCGTGGCGAAGGAGCTCTTCCAGGTCCGCACCCTCTCGGTCGACGGGGCGGGCTCCGGCATCGACGACCTGCTGACGACGATCCCGGTGCGCGCCGAGGCGCTGGCCGGCTCGCCGGTCACCACCGAGGGGCTGTACGTCGTGACGGCCTCCAGTCTGTTCGACCCGCGCAGCGGCACGACCGGTGGGCTCCGCCTCGACCCCGAGGTGACGTCCATCGGCTATCCCGGCTGACCCTCCGGTCCCGCTCGTCCACAGCGCGGCTCGACCCGGTTGCCGGTCGGCCGGCGCGGGGGCGACGCTCAGGCGTGCGCGATGCCTTCACGGACCTGGTCCTCGGCGGCCGGTGCGTGGGCTGCGAGCGTCCCGGACGGGTGCTGTGCCACGGCTGCCGGACGGGCCTGCCCGACGAGGCGCGGGTGGCGTGGCCGCAGCCGACGCCCGCCGGGCTGGCGGTGCCGTGGGCGGCCGCCGAGTACGACGGCGTCCCCCGGGCGATGGTGCTCGCCCACAAGGAGCGGGCGGTCCTCGGGCTGCGGCGTCCCCTCGGCGGGCTGCTGGCGACGGCCGTGGCGGCCGCGGCCGCCGGTGCCGGCGCCGAGCCGGCGGACCCGGTCGCGCTGGTCCCGGTCCCGGCCCGTCCCGGCTCCGACCGGGCCCGCGGGCACCGACCGCTCCTCGACGTGGTCCGCGCGGCCACCCGGGCGCTGCGCCGCGCCGGCGTCGACGCGGGCGTGGCGGGCCTGCTGGCCTCGCGGGGCGCCGTGGCCGACCAGGCGGGCCTCGGCGCGGAGGAGCGGGCCGCCAACCTGGCCGGGTCGCTGTGGTGCCCTGCCGCCCGGGTCGCACGACTGGCCGGCCGGTCGCTGCGGGTCGTCGTGTGCGACGACGTGCTCACCACCGGCGCGACCGCCCGCGAGGCCCAGCGCGCCCTCGAGGCGTCCGGAATCCGGGTGCACGCCGTCGCGGTCATCGCCGCCACCCGACGCCGTACCGCCCTCCGCTGAGCGGGTGTGACGAACGAGTCGTGCCCATCGACAGAATTGCAGGGCGGGACGCCTTTCGTCGGGGCACGTCACCCGTTAGCGTCACATCATGGAGTCCGCCCGGGTCCGTGGTTGCGTCGTCGGGACGCACTGGGAACCCAGGGCGAGCCGTCGACTAGCCGATGCCAGTCGCAGGCGAAACGGCCCACGTAACCACTCCGCAGGTCTCGACCCGCGGGTGGGATCACGGTGCGGCTTAGAGGTAAGTCCTGCCTCGTCCCCATCGTCAGACACGGTGGTCGGCGGGAGAAGGCCGGTAGTGGCAGAGAAGCTGCGAAAGCCTCAGCAGGCGGTTGTGGGGTCGAAGACCAGGTCGGCCGGGCGGACTCCAGCCGTGCCCCGGCCTCCGGACTCGTGACGGAGCGAGCCGGGGCACTGTCGTAACCAAACGGATCACGGGAGGTTCACATGGAAGTTGTGGTCACTGGTCGTCACTGCGAGCTGTCCGATCGGTTCCGCAGTCACGTCGCGGAGAAGCTCTCTCGCCTCGAGAAGCACGATCACCGGATCATGAGGGTCCAGGTGGAGGTGGAGCTGCAGCGCAACCCGCGCCAGCACGACCGGGCCGTGAAGGTGGAGCTCACCGCCTTCTCCAAGGGACCGGTGATCCGGGCCGAGGCCGCTGCCGAGGACAAGATGGCCGCCCTCGACGTCGCCGTCGACAAGATGGCCGCCCAGATGCGGCGCGCCGCGGACCGCCGACGCGTCCACCACGGTCGCCACACCCCGGTGTCGGTCGGGCAGGCCCTGGCCGGGACCCCGGCCGTGGGCAAGCTGGCCCACGAGGGGGAGGACACCACCACCGAGCGCAAGGTCGGTCCGATCGACGTGACCGGCGACGGCCCCCTGGTGGTGCGGGAGAAGACCCACCCGGCAAGCCCGATGACCCTCGACCAGGCCCTCTACGAGATGGAGCTGGTCGGGCACGACTTCTACCTGTTCGTCGACAAGGAGAGCGAACGACCCGCGGTCGTCTACCGGCGCCGCGGCTACGACTACGGCGTGATCTCGCTCGACCTCGGACCCCGCGACTAGCCGGGACGAGGCGGCGCGCGACCGCCCACGGCACACGGCGGGCTGGCCCGGCAGGGTCAGTCCGCCGTTCCACGTCACCACCCGTCTGTGCGTGCCGACCACCCGGTCGTGCCATGATGCGGGGGTGGCTGCACAGGAGACCAACACGGGGGCGGAGCCGATCCGGGTCCTGGTCGTGGACGACCAGGAGCTGTTCCGCCGAGGGCTGACGATGCTGCTCGCTGCGGAGACCGGGATCGAGGTGGTCGGCGAGGCCGGCGACGGGCTGGAGGGCACCGCCCTCGCCGCGAGCGTCGCGCCGGACGTCGTGCTCCTCGACATCCGGATGCCGAAGCGCACCGGGATCGAGGCCTGCCTGGCGATCAAGGACACCGTCCCCTCGGCCAAGATCATCATGCTGACGGTCTCCGACGAGGAGGCCGACCTCTACGAGGCGGTCAAGAGCGGCGCCTCCGGGTACCTGCTCAAGGACTCCTCGATCGAGGAGGTCGCCCAGGCGATCCGCGTCGTCTCCGAGGGCCAGTCGCTGATCAGCCCCTCGATGGCGGTCAAGCTGATCGACGAGTTCAAGCAGATGTCGAAGCCCGAGCGCGACCACGTCCCCGGCCTCCGGCTCACCGAGCGGGAGCTCGAGGTGCTCCGGCTCGTCGCCAAGAGCATGAACAACCGGGAGATCGCCCAGGAGCTGTTCATCTCGGAGAACACCGTCAAGAACCACGTGCGCAACATCCTGGAGAAGCTTCAGCTCCACTCGCGCATGGAGGCGGTCATGTACGCCGTCAAGGAGAAGTTGCTCGACCTCCCGTGACGCCCGGGCACGCACGCTGGCGGCGTTGTCGGCGCTCGACGGCCAACCCCGGGCCGCCTTCGCACCTCCGCCTTGCCATCGCACGCACCGGACGCCACGGCTGGCCCGCGGTCACGTGTGTCGAAACCCGGTGACGTGCGCAGGGCGCCAACCACTGTCGGTGGGGACCGCTAGCCTCGCGCCATGCAGTCCCTGAGCCGCGCCCAGGCGCGCCGCGTCGCGCTCGCAGCCCAGGGCTTCCTCGACCCGCCCCACGCGGCGACGACGATGCGCACCCTCGCCCGCACGGTGCGGCGCACCGGCGTGCTGCAGGTCGACTCGGTCAACGTGCTGCAGCGGGCTCACTACATGCCGCTCTACTCGCGGATGGGCCCCTATGACACCGACCTGCTGCGCCGGGCCTCGCAGCAGCCGCCCCGCCGGCTCGTCGAGTACTGGGCCCACGTGCAGGCGCTGATGCCGGTCGACCTGTGGCCGGTGATGCAGCACCGGATGGCCTCCTACCGCTCGCAGCGCGGGAAGTGGGGGATGACCGCCGAGCCGGGCCTCGAGGCCGAGGTGATGGCGGAGGTCAAGGACCGCGGCGCCGCCACCGCCCGCGACCTCGACGACGGCCTGCCCCGGACCAAGGAGCACTGGGGCTGGAACTGGTCGGAGACCCGCAAGGTCCTCGACTTCCTCTACATGGTCGGCGATCTCGCCATCGCTGGCCGCAACTCCCAGTTCGAGGTGCTCTACGACCTGCCCGAGCGGGTGCTGCCCTCGAGCGTCCTCGCGGCGACGGTGCCCTCGCCGGCCGAGGCCGACCTCGAGCTGGTGCGCCGCGCCGCCGCCTCCCACGGCGTCGCCACGGCGCACTGCCTGCGCGACTACTACCGGATGCCGAGGCTGGCCGACGCCCAGGCGGCGGTCGACACCCTCGTCGAGGCCGGCGAGCTGCTGCCGGTGCAGGTCGAGGGCTGGCACCGGCCGGCGTACCTCCACCGCGACGCCCGTCTGCCGCGGCGGGTCCCGGCCCGCGCGCTGCTGAGCCCGTTCGACCCGGTCGTGTGGGAGCGCGAGCGCACCGAGCGGCTCTTCGGGTTCCGCTACCGCATCGAGATCTACACGCCTGCCGCGAAGCGCGTCCACGGCTACTACGTGCTGCCGTTCCTGCTCGGCGACCGGATCGTCGCCCGGGTCGACCTCAAGGCCGACCGGGCCACCGGACGGCTGCTCGTGAAGGCCGCGTACGCCGAGCCCGGCGCGCCGCCGGAGACCGCCGACGAGCTCGGGGCCGAGCTGCGCCGGTTGGCGCAGTGGCTCCGCCTCGACGAGCTCGTGGTCGAGCCGCGGGGCGACCTGACGCCCCTGCTGCGTCCCTGACTGCCGCTCAGCCCGCCGTCCGGGCGCGTCCTCCCACGAGCTCCTCGAGCACGTCCGCGCCGAGGGTGGCGCCCGGCATCGCCCGGACCTGGGCGCCGAGCCGCGACGCGGCGGTTCGGTGCGGGCCGTCGGCCAGCATCTCGGCGAGGGTCGGGGCCAGCGCCTCCGGGCGGGCGCCCTTGCGCACCACCCGCGCGGCCCCCGCCTCCGCGAGCGTGCGCCCCACCAGCGGCTGGTCGGTGAGCCGGTCCATCGGCATCACCACCATGGGCAGGTCGTGCGCGAGGGCCTGCATCGTCGTGCCGTGGCCGCCGTGCCCCACCACCAGGCTGGCCCGGGGCATGAGCTCGACGTGCGGCACGAAGCGGCGTACCTCGACGTGACCGGGCGCGTCGACGTCCGCCGGGTCGATCGCCGGTCCGGTCGTGACGACCACCCGCGCGTCGAGGTCCCGGGTCGCGTCGACGATCGCCTGCAGCGAGCGCTGCATCCGGGCGAACCCGAAGGTGCTGAGGCTGACCAGAACCGTCGGCGAGTCCGTCGGGGAGTCCGGCTCCCGGTGCGGTGCGACGTCGACGACCGGGCCGACCTGGCGCAGGTTCGGGGGAGCATCGGGCACGGGGTCGAGGGCGGGGAGCGTGGCGAGCAGCCGGACGGCCGCCCCGTCCAGCGCGCGCTGCGGCCGCAGGCCCTTCAGCCGGAGGCTCCAGCCGAGCGGGCCGCGCAGGATGCCTGCGCGGTAGTAGGAGTGGAAGCAGTGCTCCAGCACGGCGTAGCGCAGTCCGGCCTCGTGGGCGGCGGCGAGCGCCCCGAACATGAGGGCGTCGACGACGACCAGGTCCGGCGGCCGGCGGCGCGCCTCCTCCACCAGGTCGCGACCCAGTCCGCGGTCGCCGAAGGTCGCCATCATCGTGGCGTTCGACGGGGTCTCCCGGTTGTCGAACGGCCGCGCGTGCCGGGGCGGCACGAACTCGAAGCCGGCGGCGCGGATGCGGTCGGCCTGGGTGGCGTGGCCGAGGAAGCGCACGGCGTGGCCCCGGGCCTGCAGCTCGCGTGCGACCGCCAGCGCCGGCGGCACGTTGCCACCGCCGTCCCAGGTGACGAAGAGGATCTCGGAGGTCGGCTCGGTCATGGTCACTCCCTGGGCTGGTCCGGGTCGGGGGAGCGGCCCGGCCCGACGTCGAGCAGCAGCCCCACCAGTCGGCGGAGCCGTGCCTCGGTGGCGGCCCGGGAGAGGCCGCGGTCTCGCCGCAGCAGCTTCCAGGCGTAGACGTCGGTGGCGACGACCAGCAGGTCGGTGCGCTCCTCGATGTCATGGCCGTCTTGGCCGTCGTCCGGGGTGAGAAACGGGGCGAAGACCTCCTCGACCCAGGCCCGGTGCATCGCCCGCCCCTCGTCGGTGACGGTCCGCGCGAGCTCCTCGGTCTGCTCCTGGGCCAGCAGCACGAGGACGCCGTCCCCGCGCTTCTCGTAGTGGTCGACCAGCACCCGGACGGCTGCGTCGACGTCGCCCACCGGCACCCGGCGCTCCTCGGCGACCGTCTCCCGGGCGTGACGGGAGGCCGCCTCGACCAGGCCCGACCGGCTGCCGAAGTGCCGCAGCACGGTCTGCACGCTGACGCCCGCTCGCTCGGCGATGTGGTCGAGCGCGATGTCGGGGGCGAGCCGGCTCAGGTAGAGCTCGGTGGTGGCGTCGAGGATCCGGTGCCGCGTCTGCTCGACCGACCGGGCGCGGGCGGTCATGGTGTAGGGCCGCCGCGCGCGAGCGGGGCTGTCGGGGACAGTGCCGGTCGTGTTCATGTCAATGCCAGTTGACGCCAATCCAAGGTTGATGTCAATGGGCACTCACGCGAAAGTCTGGACCGGTCCCCGACGATGCGGGCAGGCGGTACCTGCTGGGTAGAGTTGCGGCTGCCATCCGTACCACCGACGTACTGCTCAGGGAGTTCGACGCTCGTGCCTGCCATTCTCGACAAGCTCCTCCGCATCGGTGAGGGCAAGATCATCCGTCAGCTCGAGGCGGTGGCCCAGGCCGTCAACGCGATCGAGGACGACTTCGTCGCCATGAGCGACGACGAGCTGCGCGGGATGACCGACGAGTTCCGGCGTCGCCTCGCCGACGGGGAGACCCTCGACGATCTGATGCCCGAGGCCTTCGCCACCGTGCGCGAGGCCGCTCGCCGCGTCGTCGGCCAGCGCCACTACGACGTCCAGCTCATGGGTGGCGCCGCGCTCCACCTCGGCAACATCGCCGAGATGAAGACCGGTGAGGGCAAGACCCTGGTCGCGACCCTGCCGTCGTACCTCAACGCGCTGAGCGGCAAGGGCGTCCACGTCGTCACCGTCAACGACTACCTCGCCAAGTACCAGTCCGAATGGATGGGCCGCATCCACCACTTCCTCGGCCTCACCGTCGGCGTGATCCTGCCGGAGATGCGTCCCGACGAGCGCCGCGCGGCGTACGAGTGCGACATCACCTACGCCACCAACAACGAGCTCGGCTTCGACTACCTGCGCGACAACATGGCCGGCTCCCTCGCGGAGTGCGTCCAGCGCGGCCACAACTTCGCGATCGTCGACGAGGTCGACTCGATCCTCATCGACGAGGCGCGGACCCCGCTCATCATCAGCGGCCCGACCCAGGACGAGGTCCGCTGGTACGACGAGTTCGCCAAGATCGCGCGCAAGCTCGTCAAGGACGTGGACTACGAGGTCGACGAGAAGAAGCGCACCATCTCCGTCCTCGAGCCGGGCATCACCAAGGTCGAGGACCACCTCGGCATCGAGAACCTCTACGAGTCGGCGAACACCCCGCTCATCTCGTTCCTGAACAACTCCATCAAGGCCAAGGAGCTGTTCCGCAACGACAAGGAGTACGTCGTCATGGACGGCGAGGTGCTCATCGTCGACGAGCACACCGGCCGCCTCCTGGCGGGCCGGCGCTACAACGACGGCCTCCACCAGGCCATCGAGGCCAAGGAGGGGGTGCAGGTCCGCGAGGAGTACCAGACCCTCGCGACCGTCACGCTGCAGAACTACTTCCGGCTCTACGACAAGCTCTCCGGCATGACCGGCACGGCCATGACCGAGGCCTCGGAGTTCGACAAGATCTACGGCCTCGGCGTCGTCCCGATCCCGACCAACAAGCCGATGGCACGCGTCGACCAGCCCGACCTGGTCTACCGCACCGAGGAGGCGAAGTACGACGCGGTCGCGGAGGACATCGCCACCCGCAACCAGAAGGGCCAGCCGGTCCTCGTCGGCACCGTGTCGGTCGAGAAGTCCGAGCTGCTCTCGGGGCTGCTGAAGAAGCGCGGCATCCCCCACACCGTCCTGAACGCCAAGGTCCACGCCGACGAGGCGAAGATCGTCGCGCTCGCCGGCCACAAGGGCGCCGTCACCGTCGCCACCAACATGGCCGGTCGCGGTACCGACATCATGCTCGGTGGCTCGGTCGAGTTCCTCGCCGACTACGAGCTGCGCAAGCAGGGCCTCGACCCGGTCGAGCACTCCGAGGAGTACGAAGCCGCCTGGCCCGGCATGATCGAGAAGATCAAGGCGCAGGTCGCGGCCGAGCACGACGAGGTCAAGGAGCTCGGCGGCCTCTACGTCATCGGCACCGAGCGCCACGAGTCGCGCCGCATCGACAACCAGCTGCGTGGTCGTTCCGGCCGTCAGGGCGACCCCGGCGAGTCGCGGTTCTACCTGTCGCTGCAGGACGAGCTCATGCGGCTCTTCAAGTCCGACTGGGTGGACCGCGTCCTCCAGGTCCTGAAGATCCCGGACGACGTCCCGATCGAGAACAAGCGGGTCACCAACGCCATCGCCAACGCGCAGGGCCAGGTCGAGTCGCAGAACTTCGAGTCCCGCAAGAACGTCCTCAAGTACGACGACGTCATGGACCGGCAGCGCAAGGTGATCTACAGCGAGCGCCGCCAGGTCCTCGAGGGCGCCGACCTGCGCGACCAGGTCCGCGGCTTCATCGACGACGTCATCGCCGGCCACGTCCGCGGCGCGACCGAGGGCATCCCGGACGAGTGGGACCTCGACGCCCTCTGGGCGGCGCTGGGCCAGCTCTACCCGATGACCGTCGACCTCGCCGTCCTCGAGAAGGAGGCGGGCGACCGCGCCAACCTCGACCCCGACGAGCTCGTCGAGATCCTCCGCAAGGACGCCCACGCGGCGTACGACCGTCGCGAGGCCGAGGTCGGCGACGAGGTCATCCGCGAGCTCGAGCGCCGGGTGCTGCTGTCGGTCCTCGACCGCAAGTGGCGCGAGCACCTCTACGAGATGGACTACCTCCGCGAGGGCATCGGCCTGCGGGCGTACAGCCAGCGCGACCCCCTGGTCGAGTACCAGCGCGAGGGCTACGACATGTTCGCCACGATGATGAACCAGATCAAGGCCGAGGCGGTCGGGTTCCTGTTCAACCTCGAGGTGCAGGTCGAGGAGGAGCCGGAGGCCGCCGAGGAGGAGGCCGAGGTCGTCGAGCCGATGCGGCAGCCCGTCCCCGGCTCCGGCGGCGAGCGGCCCCACATCCAGGCCAAGGGCCTCGAGACGCCGAAGCAGCCGCAGAACCTCGCCTACTCCGCCCCGACCGAGGACGGCGACGTCGAGGTGCGCAGCGAGGCCGCGCCGGCCGAGGACGACCCGTACGCCGGGGTCGGCCGCAACGCCGACTGCCCCTGCGGCTCGGGCAAGAAGTTCAAGAAGTGCCACGGTGCTCCCGGCGGGCCGACCGGCCTGACCGCCCGCATCAACGGCTGATCCACCAGCCACCACACCGACCCGCCCGAAAGTCTCGGGCGGGTCGGCGTCATTTGCGCGAGCTGCCAGCAATTACCCCCCAGCAGGCGCCGAGCTGCCACCAGTTGCCGGGCGGGGCTCCGCCCGTAGGGCAACTGCTGGCAGCTCGGCGGGGTCACGCAAAGTCGAGCGCGGTGCAGATCCAGCGGTCGCGGCGCAGCTCGAAGCGGAGCGCCACGGCGCGGGAGCGGCGGCCGTAGCGGACGTGGGCGCTGACCTCGGCCGCGCGCTCGGTGACCACGCAGGTGCGGACGCCGAGGACCTGCGGCCGGACCGCCGCCTCGTCGAGGGGTGTGGTGCGGCGGGCGGCGGCCTGGGCGACGAGGTGGGCGCGGCGGGCGAGATCGCGGTGGACGTCGCGTGCGGTCCACCGCACGAGCTGTGAGGCCGGCCGGTCGCCGCCGACGATCTCCACGGCCGCCTGCACGTAACGGCGTGCCCACTGCTCGAGGCGGCCGCGTGACGACCCGTCGAGCGGCACCACGTCGCCGCGCAGCCGGCACGGGGCCGGTGGCGGCGCCGGCGGGTCGAGGTGGGCGTGGAGGTCCAGCGCGAGCGCGCCCTGGACGCTGGCCAGCGGTGCGCGGCGGCGCAGCGGGACGACCACGTCGGAGGGGGCGTCTGAGGGTCGGATGGTCATGGGATTCTCCTCTCGGCGGCGTGCCGGTGGCGTCAGCGGGGGCGTGGGGCCGGCAGGCGCAGCCGCTGCGCGGGCCGGACGAGGTCGGGGTCGGAACCGATGACGTCCCGGTTCAGCGCGTGGATGCGCCGCCAGCGGCGGTCGACGGCGGCGTCGGTCGCGCCCGCCGCGAGCGACTGCTCGGCGAGGCGCCACAGGGTGTCCCCGGGGCGGACGACGACCACCGGGCGGGCCACCATCAGGCTGACCCGCGTCAGGGCGGTGGCGGGCCCGGCGCCGGTGCGATCGGCCGACGCGGTCGGTGCCGTCGCCTGCGCGGGGAGGACGAGGGGGCCGGCTGAGACAGCGGCGACGCCGCAGGCGGCGACCAGCGCCCGGACCAGCAGGCGCGGCAGGCCGCGCCCGTGGCACCCCCCGGTCCGGCCCCTCCGGGCCTCGAGGACCACGGCGGTGGCGGCGAGCCACCACCAGAGGGTGCAGCAGGCGAGCGCGGCCTCGCAGGCGAGCACGAGCAGGTCGGTGAAGGCCCCTGCCCCGGTCGCCGCGGGAGGCGAGGACGCGGCCTCCGCCCGGAGGTGGGGAAGCAGGGTCCCCAGGACGCCGGCGGTGGTGGCGGTGAGCGCCAGCCACACCAGCAGGCACCGGCCTGGTGCCGGAGGCGTCACTTCCCGAGTCATGACGAAGCCTTTGTTTGCGTGCGTTTGCTTCAGTCAACGACTCTTTACCCGGATTGGCAACGGCTTCTCCACAGCCGATCCGTCGAGCCGCGCCGGCGGGTGTGGGACGGTGGCGCGGTGAGGTGCGGGGGATGAGCTGGGAGGACGACCTGTTCGCGGTGCTCGACGACCTCGAGCAGCAGGCGGAGTCGCTCTTCGACGGCGAGCGCGGGGTCGAGCTGCTCGACCGGAGCCGCGCGGAGTACGCCACGGTGACGCTGGCGAGCCGGCTGATGGCGTCGCTGGGCCGGGAGCTGGCCCTCGACGTGCGCGGGGTCGGCCGGGTGGCGGGCCGGCTCGAACGCGTCGCGACGGGGTGGTGCCTGGTCGCCGGGCCCGGTCAGGACTGGCTGGTGCGCTCCGGCGCGATCTCGACGGTGGTGGGTGCCTCGGAGCGCGCCGTGCCCGAGGTGGCCTGGTCGCCCGTCGCGCGGCTGGGCCTCGGCTCGGCGGTGCGCCGGCTCGCGGACGCGGGCGAGCCGTGCCGGGTCCACCTGCTCGACGGCCGCTGCCACGAGCTGGTCCCGACCCGGGTGGGGCAGGACTTCGTCGAGGGACGCAGCGGCGCCACGTCACTGCTGGTGGCGCTGGACTCCGTGGCCGCGGTGCAGAGCCGGCGCGACGAGCTCAGCGGCTGAGCCGCTCCGACAGGAAGCGAGAGGGTCAGGTCGCCTCGACGTCGTACGGCGGCACCTCGCCCGCCGCGAGCGGGCGCAGCCCCCGCCGACGGGGCGTGGGCTCCTCGTCGGCCTCCTCCATCGCCTCGACGATGTGACGCTTGACGATGGCGCGGGGGTCGAGGTCGCGCAGCTCGAGGTCGGCGTACTCGGGGCCGAGCTCCGTGCGCAGCTCGTCGCGCGCGGAGTTGGCGAAGTTGCGGACCTGCCGCAGGAACCGGCCCGCCTGGCGGGCGAACTCCGGCAGCTTGTCGGGGCCGAACACGACGACGGCGACCAGCGCGATCACCGCCAGCTCCGGCAGTCCGACCCCGAACACGGATCAGAACTTACTGGTCGGCGTGAGCCCGAGCTGCATTCCGGCGAGGCCGCGACCGCGACCGGCGAGCCGCTCGGCGATCGAGCGCAGCTCGACCGCGGCGGGCGCCGCCGGGTCCGACTCGACGATCGGCTTGCCGACGTCGCCGCCCTCGCGCAGCGACGTGTCGAGCGGCACCCGGCCCAGGACCGGGACGTCGTAGCCGAACCTGCCGGACAGCGTCGAGGCGACCCGCTCGCCGCCGCCGCTGCCGAAGACCTCGAGCTGGTGCTCCGGGCCGCAGTGCGGGCAGGGGAGGTAGCTCATGTTCTCGACGACGCCGACGACGCGCTGGTGCATCATCGAGGCCATCGTGCCGGCGCGCTCGGCCACCTCGGCCGCCGCCTCCTGCGGGGTCGTCACGACCACGACCTCCGCACCCGGGAGGTGCTGGCCCAGCGAGATCGCGATGTCGCCGGTGCCGGGCGGCAGGTCGAGGAGCAGCACGTCGAGGTCGCCCCAGTAGACGTCGGCCAGCATCTGCACCAGCGCCCGGTCCAGCATCGGGCCACGCCACGCGACCACCTGGTCACGGCGGGGCTTGAGCATGCCGATCGAGATCACCGAGACGCCGCTCGGAGTCGGCACCGGCATGATCAGGTCCTCGACCTGCGTCGGCCGGGAATCGGCCACGCCGAGCATGGCCGGCACGCTGTGGCCGTAGATGTCGGCGTCGACCACGCCGACCTTGAGGCCCTGCTGGGCCATGCCGAGCGCGAGGTTGACGGTCACCGAGGACTTGCCGACGCCGCCCTTGCCGCTGGCGATCGCGAACACCTTGGTGAGCGAGCCGGGCTGGGCGAAGGGGATCTCGCGCTGCGCCTGGCCGCCCTTGAGCGTCTGCTGCAGCTGCGAGCGCTGCTCGGTGGTCATCACGCCGAGCTCGAGGTCGACGCCCGTCACGCCGGGCACCTTCGAGACGGCCGCGGTGACGTCGCGGTTGATGGTGTCCTTGAGGGGGCAGCCGGCCACGGTCAGCAGCACGCGGACGCGGACGGTGCCGTCGTCGAGGATCTCGACGGTGTCGACCATCCCGAGGTCGGTGATCGGGCGCTTGATCTCGGGGTCGTTGACGGTCGCCAGTGCTGCGTCGACCTGCTCACGTGTGGGAGTGCTCATGGTGCCCCAAGCCTAACGACGGGACCCAGCACCGCCGCCCCTGGGACCGGAACCGCCGACCGCACCGTCGAGCATCGGGATGCAGATCTCGGGCCCGGCGGTCCCGACGGTGAACGCCGCGCGGACGGCCCGGTGGTCGGAGACCACTCCCGGCATCACCTCGGCGGCCTCGGCTCGCACCGCCCCGGCGTACATCAGGTAGTCGATCCGGCGGCGCGGGCTGGCGGCAGGGGACGTGGCCGGCGGGCCGGCGCCGGCGTCGGACCAGGCGTCGCGCAGCCACGAGCGGGCGACCCGCCAGGTGGGGGAGGCCGGGACGGCGTTGAGGTCGCCGCCGAGGATCACGGGGTGCGCGGTGGCCGCGAGGACCGGCCCGATGGCCGACACCTGCCGCAGCCGGACGCTCTCCACCTGGTGCTCGAGGTGGGTGTTGAAGACGCTGACCGTGGTTCCGTCGACGTCGAGGTCGGTGCGGAGCACGCCGCGCCCCTTGAGCCCCGGCCCGGACGGCAGCCGGGTGAGCTGCTGGGCGAGGATCGGGTGGCGCGACAGCGTGGCGACCCCGGACACGCCGCGGCGCGGGCCGAGCCGGACGTTGACGCCGTAGGCGACCTCCATCCCGGTCGCGGCGGCGAGCGCGGCCGGCATGTCGGAGTACCGGCTGCGGGGCCGGGCCTGGTCGACCTCCTGCAGCAGCGCGACGTCGACGTCGGCGGCCGCCAGGTAGCGGCCGAGGGTGGCGATGTCGAAGCCCCGTGGGCCCTGGCCGCCGTGGACGTTGAGGGTGAGCACCCGGAGCGGCACCTCCTCCTCGAGCGTGGCACAGCTGCTCGCGGTGGCGGTCGGGGCGGGGGCAGGCCCGGGCCGCTGCTTGCCGCCGGGGGAGCCGGTGTCGGGGGCGGGGACGGTCGGGGCGGGCGTGACCGAGGCCGGGGACGAGCCCGGCGGCGGCGCCGCGGGGCCGGGCTCCGACGGGCGGTTCGCGACGACGAGGCCGACCGCGGCCATCGCTCCCGCGAGGACCAGGACCAGCAGCCCGGTCCACACCGTGTCGGCCGGTGGCCTGCTCACGTCCCCTCGGTCCCGGGAGCGGGCGGCGCCGGCTCGCCCCCGGCGGCGTGCTCGGCGTGGCGGCGCTCGTCGAGCTCGGCGAGCAGGCCGCGCAGCTCGGAGCGGACGTAGTCGCGGGTCGCCACCTCGCCGATGGCCATCCGGAGCGAGGCGACCTCGCGGGCGAGGAACTCCATGTCGGCGTGGGCGCGGGCGTTGGCCTGGCGGTCGCGCTCGGCGATCACGCGGTCGCGGTCCTCCTGCCGGTTCTGCGCGAGCAGGATCAGGGGAGCGGCGTACGACGCCTGCAGGCTGAGCATCAACGTGAGGAAGATGAAGGGATAGGCGTCCCACACGACGCCGTCGGGCGCCAACCAGTTCCACGCGAGCCAGACCGTGACGAACGCGGTCATGTAGAGCAGGAACCGTGCGGTTCCCATGAACCGCGCGAACTGCTCGGCGAAGACGCCGAACGCGTCGGCGTCGTAGCTGGGCGCGCGCACCAGCGGCCGTCGGACGTCGACCGGGGTGTCGAGCCGCTGCCGGCGGGAGTCAGGCATGGGTGGTTCCTCCCGCCTCCTGGTCGCGCCAGTTCTCCGGCAGCATGTGGTCGAGCAGGTCGTCGACGGTGACCGCGCCGAGGAGTCGGCCCTCGTCGTCGACCACCGGCGCGGCGACCAGGTTGTACGTCGCGAGGTGCGAGGCGACCTGGTCGATCGTGGCGTCGGGCCGCAGCGAGTCGAGAGCCGTGTCGAGGGCGGCGGCCGCCAGCGACGACGGGGGCTCGCGCAGCAGCCGCTGGATGTGGGCGCAACCGAGCAGCCGTCCGGTGGGTGTCTCCAGCGGCGGCCGGCAGACGTAGACCATGGCGGCCAGCGACACCGGGATGTCGGGGTTGCGGACGTGCGCCAGCGCGTCCGCGATGGTGGCGTCGGGCCCGAGGATCACCGGCGCCGGCGTCATCATGCCGCCGGCGGTCTCCTCGGCGTAGGACATCAGGCGCTTGACGTCCTCGGCCTCGTCGGACTCCATGAGCTCGAGCAGCTTCGCGGCGGTCTCGGGCGGCAGGTCGGCGATGAGGTCGGCGGCGTCGTCGGCCGACATCTCCTCGAGCACGTCCGCCGCCCGCTCGGACTCCAGGAAGCCGAGGATCTCGACCTGGTCCTCCTCCGGCAGCTCCTCCAGGACGTCGGCGAGCCGCTCGTCGGCCATCGCGGCGACCACGGCGGTACGCCGGTCGGTCGGCAGGTCGTGGATGACGCTGGCCGCGTCGGCGGCCTTCATCTCCGCCAGCTGCGCGATCAGGTGGGTGGCGCCCTGCGCCTCCTCCTTCTGGGTCAGCCCGTCGACGTCGCGCCACTCGACCACGTGGGTCTGGCCGCGGCGGCGGAAGGTGCTGCCCGGCTCCTGCACCGCGACCCGGGACAGCACCCAGTCGCGGTTGCGGGCCTGCTCGAGGCCGATGTCGTAGACGGTGCCGCGGACGCCGCTGCTGGTGATGGTGACGGTGCGGTCGAACATCTGGCCGACGACGAGCGTCTCGGTCTGCCGCTGCTCGAAGCGCCGCATGTTGAGCAGGCCGGTCGTGTAGACCTGCCCGGCGTCGATGTTGGTGACCCGCCCCATCGGGACGAAGATCCGGCGGCGCCCGAACACCTCGGCGACCAGCCCCAGCACCCGCGGCTGGCTGACCTCCGAGCGGACCGCCGCCACGAGGTCGCGCACCTTGCCGACCTGGTCGCCCTGCGGGTCGAAGATCGGCAGCCCCACCAGGCGGGCGGCGTACACGCGGGTGGGGGCGGTGGTCACGTGCCGAGGCTACCGGCCGCGGCGCCCCGTGGAGCGCACCTCACCCGTCACCACCAGTCACAGGCGTCGACCCACGTATACTTCCGGCCATGACTCGGACTGGTGGGTGGCGTCGGCGTGCGTCGACGTGCGTGCTCGTCGCGGGTCTGGCGCTGACGGGGTGTGGTGAGCAGGCCGACGAGACCGCGGCCGACCCCACGTCCCCTGCAGCCTCCGAGCCGGCCGAGACCGGCTCCACGGGGGAGGCGACGGCGCCGGCGGGCACCCCCGCGTGCGCCGAGGTGTGGCAGGCAGGCAACCGGATCCCGCGCTCCTACAAGGGGTGCGCGGACGACGAGGGCAGCTTCGTCGAGCGGGACCTGCTCGACTGCTCGTCCGGCCAGCGCATGGTCCGCTACGCCGACCGCTTCTACGGCGTCCTCGGGGGCGCCGTGCGAGAGGCGTCCGGTGCCCTCGACGACGACCGCGACTACCGCGCCGCCGTCAGGAGCTGCCGCGCCTGACCCGCTCCGCCCGGCTGAACCGCGCGTCCGCGTGCCGGTCACCGGCGGTCAGCACTCCCACCGCAAGCATCACAAACCAGCCACGACCAACGTGACGAGGGGATCCACCATGTTCGTCAGAGCGCTCGCCCTGGTGCTCGCCACCGCCGGCCTGATGGTGCCGGTGAGCGCACCCGCCTCGGCGACCCCGGACAACTACACGCCCCGCGTCGGTCCGACGTTCAACAACCCGCTCGGCTCCAAGGACCAGCGGCGCGCGATCTTCCGCACGATCATGCGGTCGATCAACTCCTCGCCCAAGGGCAGCGAGATCGACATCTTCTCGTGGAACTTCATGACCTCCGAGGGCAAGGACGCCCTGCTGCGTGCGCAGAAGCGCGGCGTGCGGGTGCGCCTGCTGATGGACGACGGCAATACCGTCAACGTCGACAACCCGCCGTTCCGCAAGCTGCGCAACGGGCTGCGGAAGGGCAACGACGGTCGCCCGAAGGACCGTCGGAGCTGGGCGCGCGTGTGCGAGAAGACCTGCCGTGGCGGCAGCGGCTCCGCCCACACCAAGCTCTTCATGTTCTCGGAGGCCGGGAAGGCGAAGCGCGTGCTGATGCACGGCTCGGCGAACTTCACCCTGGCCTCCACGAACAACCAGTGGAACGACATGTACACCCACACCAACAACCGCAAGGTGTACGAGTTCGGCCAGCGGATCTTCCAGGAGGCGGCGCGGGACAAGCGGGCCAAGCGGCCGTACGCCGACGAGTTCTTCAAGGGCTTCCGGCTCATCATGTTCCCGCTGGGCAAGAAGCGTGACCCCGTCATGCAGATGCTCCGCAACGTGCGCTGCAACGGCGCGCAGAACACCCGTTCCGGCAAGACGCGGATCCTCGTCGCCCCCGACGTGATCCGCAACGCGCGGGGCATGGCGCTCGGCAAGAAGCTGCGTGCGCTCTACCAGAACGGCTGCCAGGTCCGGATCGGCTACACCGTCATGGGCATCGACGTCGGCCGGATGCTGCGCGACCCGTCCGGGCCGCGGGGCGCGGTCCCCATGAAGCACCTCGTCCAGGACTTCAACGGTGACGGCCAGTTCGACAACTACTTCCACCTCAAGGCGATGACCATCGTCGGCCACTACAACGGCGACCCGCGGGGGTACGCCGTGCTCAACGGGTCGGCCAACTGGTCCGGCCTCGCGAAGGTGAGCGACGAGAACCTCGGCATCTACCGCTCACGCAAGCGGGTGCTGCGCTACGAGGACCACCTCGAGTACTGGTACGAGAACTTCCCCAAGAACGGGACGCCGAAGGCCGGGACCACCACGACCGCGCGTCGTACGACGCTCGAGGACCAGCTGGTGTTCGGCCTCGGCCCCGACGCGGTCTACGAGGACGGCACCTCGGTCACGAACGGCGAGTTCGACCCCTTCGCCAACGTGGAGCTGGACTGATCCGTGCGCCACTACGTCCGGGTCCGCAGCGTCACCGACGACGGCCTCGTCCTGCACACCGTCGGCGACCGGCCGCTCGACGTGTGCCTGGACGGCCGGCGGGTCTGGACGTTCTGGACCCGGCGTGACACCGAGCCCGTCCTCGGGCAGGTGCTGGGCCGGGCCGTCGCCGCGCCGCGGCGGGTGGCGTGGCCGGCACCGCTCCAGCGGCACCTGCACGGCAGCGCCCGGGTCGAGGTGCGCGACCCCGTGACGGGACAGGTCTTCTACGACCGGGAGCTCACGCTCGGCGAGGGCGGCGGCCGGATCGAGGTCCGCAACGCCCAGGGGGTCGAGCTGGGGATCGACAAGTCCGGCAAGCTCGTGCCGACCTTCGCGGGCCGGTCCGAGGCGGACATCGAGGCACTGCTCGACGCGACCGAGGCCGTCATCGAGGCGCTGCGGAGCACCGGCCTCGACCCCTTCCTCGCCTACGGCACCCTCCTCGGGGCCGTGCGGGAGGGCGCCGTGCTGGGGCACGACTCCGACGCGGACCTCGGCTACGTCAGCGGGCACACCCACCCGGTCGACGTCGCCCGCGAGTCGTTCGCTGTCCAGCGGATCCTCAACGCCCAGGGCTGGGAGACCTCGCGCTACAGCGGGGGCGCCTTTAAGGTGTCGGTCGTCCGGGGCGGCTCCACGATCGGTCTCGACGTGTTCGGGGGCTTCCTCGACCACGGCCGGCTCTACCTCATGGGCGAGATCGGCACCGAGTTCGAGCCCGACTGGATCCACCCGCTCACCACCGCGGAGCTGTCGGGCCGGCCGATGCCGGTGCCGGCGCGTCCGGAGAAGCTCCTCGAGGCGACGTACGGCCCCGGCTGGCGGGTGCCCGACCCGGCGTTCAAGTTCACCACCCCGGAGCGCACCGTGCGTGCGCTCGAGGACTGGTTCCGCGGCACCCAGCCCGGCCTGCGCCACTGGGAGCGGCAGGCCCGCCCGCTGGCCGACCCCGACTTCCGGGAGCCGTCCTTCGTGGCCCGGCGTGCGGCGGAGCTCGCGCAGCAGCTCGACGCGGAGGTGCTCGACGTCGGCGCCGGCCGGGGCGCCGACAGCCTGTGGCTCGCCGGGCAGGGGCTGAAGGTGACCGCCTACGACTACGTGCCCCGGGCGCTCGAGCCGGCCCGCCGCCGCGCCGCCGCGCAGGACCTCGACCTGGAGGTCCGGTCCCTCAACCTCACGGAGCTGCGCTCGGTGCTGGCCGAGGGGACCCGGCTGGCGCACAGCCCCCGGCCGCGGGTCGTCCTCGCCCGGCACCTCCTCGACGCCACGTCGTCGGTCGGGCGCGAGTCCTTCGCGCGGCTGTGCTCCATGGCGCTGCGCGGCGGTGGCCGCGTCCTGGCCGACTTCCACGTCGGCGACCCCGACGGCACGGCCACCGTCGAGCCGCCCGAGTGGATGGTCGGTGAGGTGGACGTCGACGCGATGACTACCCTGCTCAGGGGCGCGGGCGCGTCCCGGGTCGACGTGCGCGAGCTGCCGAAGCGCAACCGGCCGACGGTGAGACTGGTGGGAGAGTGGACATGCAGCTGAGGGACCTGCGTCCGGGAGCGAGTGCGGACGCGGTGCGCCGGCTGGAGCAGCGCGTCGCGGACCTCGAGGCCGACATGGCCGAGATGCGACGCCACAACCTCCGGCTGGCCGAGCTCGTCGACGTCGTCCAGGAGCTCCTGGTGCCCGTCGCGACCCGTGACGAGGCGGCGGTGCAGGAAGCCGTCGAGCAGTTCCGGAAGTCCCTGTAGTGGTCGACCGCGTCTTCGTCCACATCGGGCTGCCGAAGACCGCGACCTCCTACCTCCAGACGATCTTCTGGGCCAACCGAGACCTCCTCCGCGAGCGCGGTGTGGTGGTCCCGGGCAGTGAGCGTCGCGACCACCTGTGGGCCTCCCGGACGGTCCGCGAGGACCCCGCCCAGGACCGGGCACCGGAGCAGCACCGCACCGCGTGGGAGCGGATCCGGGCCGAGCTCGCCACGTCGTCCGGCACCGGCCTCGTCAGCCACGAGTTCTTCGCCGCGGCGTCGGCCGCGCAGGCCCGCCGCATGGTGGAGGAGCTCCCCACCGACGACGTCCATCTCGTCGTGACCGCACGCGAGCCGCTCGGCCTGTTCACGGCGTCCTGGCAGGAGAGCCTGAAGAACGGCGCGACGACGCCGATGCCCGACTACGCGCGGACGGTCTCGCGCCGCTCGACCGCGATCTGGAACTGGCGCACGCTCGACCTGCGGCTCGTGCTGGAGCGGTGGTCGCGGGCGGTGCCGCCGGAGCGGATCCACGTGCTGGTGCTCGACCCGGACGCGCCCCGCGAGGACGTCTGGCACCGGTTCGCCTCCGTCGTCGGCTTCGACCACGCCGGCATCGACACCAGCGGGTCCTTCCCGAACACCTCGATGGGCGTCGCGGAGGCGGAGACGCTGCGCCGCGTCAACGGCTCGCTGCGCGGCTTCAACAAGGCCTTCGACCGCGGCGTCTACATCCGGAGCTACCTCGCCGACGAGCGGCTGGTGCCGCGGCGCGGCGAGCGCTTCTGGCCCGAGCCCGACCAGGTCGAGGACTGCCGCGAGCGGGGTGAGGCGACGATCGCCCACCTGCAGTCCGCGCCGTACGACGTCAACGGGCGGCTCGAGCACCTGCGGGTGCCCGCCGAGCTCGAGCCCCGTCGCTCCACCACCTCGGTCACCGACACGGAGGTCGCGGACGTCGCCGTCGACCTCGTCGCGACGATGCTGGGCGACGTGCGCCGGCTGCGGAGCCAGGCTGCAGCGCCGGGCGGCGCCGCCGAGACCGGGGCCCGACGCGTCCGGGCCCGGCTGGGCAGCGCGCTGCGCCGGCTCCGGCGCCGCTGAGGCTGCCGGGGACTGCCGAGGACTGCCGGGCTCAGCCGCGGCGCACGAGCCCCTTGAGACGGGCGCCCGCGGGACGCGAGCCGCGGGACCCGGTACGGCGTCCCTCGGCGTCGCGGGTCCGGTCCGAGGCGGCGTCGGCGACGAAGAAGGCCCGCTTGGGCTCGTCGCGCAGCTCCGCCACCCGGGCGGCCAGCGCCGCCGCCTGCTCGTCGGTCATCGGACGCGGGGCCGTGTCGTGCCGCTCCGGGTCGACCCGCTCGAGGAGGCCGAGCTCGTCGAGCAGCTCGACGTCGTCGAGGGTCGTCAGCTCGTAGATGCGGCGCAGGTACTTCTCGCGCACCTGCTCCGGCACGTCCTTGCCGGCCAGCGTCTTGAGGGCCTTGGCCATCGGCTGTCGCGACGCCCGGTAGCGGGCGGGCCCGGCCTGCGCGAGCGCCGTCCACTTGCGGATGAACTCCTCGCCGGAGACGGCGTCGTAGTGCAGCAGGCGCAGCCGGTCGTCGCGGTGCCGCTCCTGCCGCTTGCCGTCGGGGCTGATCGCGTCGTGGAGCGTCAGGGCGAGGCCGGAGCGCGGCCGCACGCCGGACTTCCCCATGACGTGACCGTGGAAGTACGACTGGTTGGTCGGCTCGTCGATCGCGCCGAGCACGTGCAGCAGGTTGAGGTCGGCGTCGTCGAGCAGTCGCTTGAACTGCGTGGGCCGGGCCTCCGGGCGGAACCTGCTGACCGCCTCGAGCGGCGCCAGCCACACGGCGTCGCGGTCCTCGGGCACGGCGTCCAGGGCGGCGCGGTCGAGCAGCGCCACCTCGTCGCCGTCGACGTGGAAGAGCCAGTCGACCCACTCGAGCGGCTCGAGCGCGGACCGCGCCCAGTTGGCGTTGATGCGCTGCCGCACGTTGAGGCTCTGCGGCCGGTCCTCGCCCCACCACGCCTTGCGCCCGGTCCGGATGCAGGTCACCCGCGGGTCGGCGTCGAGCATCTCGGCGACCTCCTGCTGCCCGGGGTCCTTCGGCGCGTCGAGGAACACGAACATGTGGTCGACGCCGGAGGCGAGGTTGGCGGCCACGAAGAAGCCGACGTTCGCGGGGGAGTCCTTGACCGTCGTGGCCGTGAACAGCATGCGGCTCACCCTAGCGAGCCCCCGCGGCACCGCCCCGCCGGACCGGGTGGGGGCCGGCTCCCCGGGCCGCTCGCGGGGCCCGTGACGGTCGTCTCGCGAGATCGGTCGGGCGGCGGACTGCGTGTTACCTTGCCGCGGTGTCCGAGCCCCACCACCGCGCCCCGCGCCGCCCGCTGCTGCGGCGCGCGCCCGACGTGCTGCTGGGGATCCTCGCCGTCGGGCTGGTGCTGGTCGTGGTCGTCACGACCGTCGCCTCGCAGCTGATCGACGACACGACGCCGTCCGCGGGCACCGTCGCCGAGCAGGTCTCGGGGCAGTCGGTGGCCACCTCCGACCCGCCGACGCCGGGCCCGCTCCAGCGGCTCGCGCGAGAGGATGCGGACGTCGCGACCGAGATGCGGAAGCGGGCGAAGGCGCGGGCCGCGAAGCTGCGCGCCGAGGCGGAGCAGGCCGCGGCCCGGAAGAAGAAGCAGAAGCAGCAGAAGCAGGCGCCCCCGCCGCCTCCGGCGCCGATGACCTTCAAGATCGGCTCGTTCAACGTGCTGGGCAGCCAGCACACCCGCCCCGGCGGGTCGAAGGCGGGCTGGCCGGACGCGCCGGCGCGGACGGCCGGGACCGCGGAGCTGATGCGCAAGCACGGCGTCCACATCCTCGGCACGCAGGAGCTCCAGGACGACCAGCTCCGCGACCTCCAGAACCGCACCGGCATGGCCGCCTACCCCGGGTTCGCCTGGGGTGCCGCCGAGACCGACAACTCCATCCTCTGGAACCCCGGCATGTTCGAGATGGTCAGCGGCAGCCGCTTCACCATCACCTTCATGGGGCGGCCGCGGCCGCAGCCCATCGTGCGGCTGCGCCACCTCCTCACGGGCCGCGAGTTCTACGTCGTCAACACCCACCCGTCCGCGGGCGACGGCCGCTACGCGACCGAGCGCCGCAACGGGCAGGTCGCCCTCGTCAACGTCGTGAACGACCTCAGGGCGACCGGGCTGCCGGTGCTGGTCACGGGCGACATGAACGACCGCGAGGCCTTCTACTGCAACGTCGTGCCCGCGGCCGGGCTCACCGCCTCGAACGGCGGCAGCTACGGCAGCGGCTGCCAGCCCCCGCCCGAGCCGATCCCCGTCGACTGGGTCGTCGGCAGCGGCGCCGCGTGGAGCGGCTACTGGCGCGACACCACGCCGGTCACCCGCAAGATCAGCAACCACTTCTTCATCAGCGCGACCGCCCAGATCGGCTGACCCGGCCCCCTGAGTGCCGCCCCTGCCGCTCGTAGGGCAGCGACGCGGCGACGCACAGGGCCGTCATCAGCGAGCCCCCGAGCAACGCCGTGCCGAGCCCCCTCCGGCTGGTCAGTGGTCCCGCCATCGAGCCCATCGCGGTCAGCGTCGCCACCCCGAGAGTCGCGAGCGTCGCCGTGGCGATCCTCGGGCGTGTCCAGCCGCGGTGGGCGAGGGCGTGACCACCCGACAGGGCGGTGGCCACGACGACCAGGGCGCCGCCGCCCTGGCCGTCGGTGACGAGCGACCTCGCGGTCTTCGGGTCGAGCAGCGCCACGGCGAACCCGCACGGCGCGAGCACCAGTGCCGGGGGTGGGTGGCGGCCGGCCGCGGTCAGCGCCGACGCCCAGCCGAGCAGGCCGCCGACGACGGCACCGGGGAGCAGCACCAGCACCGGCGTGCGCCAGGTGAGGCGGGACTCGGGGCCCACCAGGAGGCCCATCCAGCCGCGCAGCGCGCCGGACCACGCCAGGCCGGCCACCGCGCCGACCGTGACGCGTGCTCGTTGACCCTGCCCGCGATGGCTCTGGACCCGCATCCCATGCCCCTTCCGCTGCTCCCAGCAGAGGGCGCGGCGCGCCCTCCGTCAAGAGGCATCGGAGCGGGGGAGAACTACAACGTTGTAGTTGTCCGGAACCGGTTGTCTGTGACTGGTGGGGGTGATGTGATTCCTGTGACGTGGGTCGTCAACGGCCCTCCGCCGTACCCAGGAGCTCACCGATGTCGACCACCCGGCTCGCCCGGCCCACCCGACGGGGCCGCGCCACCGTCCTGACGTCCCTCGCCGCAGCCGCCGGGCTCGCGCTCGGGGCGCTGGGGGCCGTGCCGGCCGCGCAGGCGGCCCAGGAACAGCCTGCCAGCGATGTCACGATGGTGCAGGCGAACATCAAGTCCGACCTGTCGGTCGAGAAGTTCCAGTCCGACGTGCGCACCGTGCTCGCGCAGGGCCCGGACGTGGTCACCTACAACGAGGTCCCGCTTCGCAAGGACGAGATCCTCGCGCCCGCCGGGTACGGGCTCCACCGCAAGACGAAGAACCGCTACACCGCCGCGACGGCGGTGGCGTGGCGCGAGGACCGCTGGGCCCCGGTCGCCCAGGGCACCTACCGGATCTCGAACTACCGCGAGAAGCCGCCGGGCCGGAGCATCATGATCGGCCTGCGCTTCGCCAACTGGGTGACGCTCGAGTCCCCGGACGGCCGCCGCATGTCCGTGGTCGCGGTCCACATCGCGCCGCTCGACCGGAACATGCCCGACCTGCTCAAGGGCTCGGTGCGCCGGCTCCGCGGCCTGGTCGACCAGCTCGCCCCCGCGGGTCCGGTGCTGGTGGGCGGCGACTTCAACGTCCACTACAAGAGCGGTCGCTACCCGCGGACCATGTTCGACAACGCGTTCATGGCGCCGACGTACGACTCCCTCGGCACCTACTTCCCGACCGGCGACCACGGCGGGTACACGATCGACTACGTCTTCGGCCGCGGGAGCGAGATCCTGCGGGCGGTCCAGCACAGCCCGGTCGAGCTCTACTCCGACCACGACGCCGTGGTCTCCGGCTTCTCGTGGCAGGTCGACGCGCCGGCGGACACCCAGCGGATCGCCAACGACCCGGCCGGTGACACCGCCGCCCAGCGCCTCGCGCTGAGCACGGTGGTGGAGCAGCTGCGCAGCGCCGAGGCCGGCGGCCGGGTCGAGCTCGCGACCATGCAGCTCGACGTGCGGGCCGCCTACAAGCAGCTTCGTCGCGCCGCCGCCCGCGGGGTGGAGGTTCAGCTGACCACCCGCAGCGTCGAGCTGACCGCGCGGGAGCGGCGCCTCGGCCGGTTCTTCGCCGAGATCGGCGACCCCGACAGCTGGGTTCGCCAGTGCATCGACCAGTGCCGCGTGGCGTGGCGGGACAACGCACTCCCTCGCACGCTCGGAGTGGTGCGCGACGCGCAGGGCGCGGCCACCGTGCGGGTCGACGTCGACCGACCGCTCGACCAGGGACTGGTCGAGCGGCAGACGGAGGTCGTGCTCCGCACCGGCGAGCACGGCATGGCCGAGGGTGCGGAGAAGCTGGCCTCGCTGGGCTGACCGTATGGGCTGACCGTATGGGCTGACCGCGGGCCCACGGGCCAGCCGGGCGGACCGCCGTTTGCCGCCCGGAACGGCGATGGCGTAGGACTACCCCCATGCCCGAGACGCCCCCGCCGACCGACGAGCCCGGCAAGCGCCGCCTCTTCCTCCACCTCGGCCTGCAGAAGACGGGGACGTCGTACCTCCAAGGCGTGATGCGTGCGAACCTCGACCGGCTAGCCGGGCAGGGCCTCGACGTCGTCCCCGCGGACCGTCGCGACACGTTCGAGCTGATGCTGCTCGTCCGCGAGCGGTACGACGAGCAGCGCGACCCGGCGTCCGTCGCCACGGCCCTCGACCGGTTCCGCGACGAGCTGGACCGCGCCCCGGGCAGCCGAGCCCTCCTCAGCCAGGAGTCGCTCGCAGCGGCCCGACCCGCCCAGATCGCCCGCCTGCTGGAGGCCTGTGCCGACCGTGAGGTCCACGTCGTGCTGACCGTGCGCGACCTCGGCCGCCAGCTGCCGTCATCGTGGCAGCAGGAGCTCAAGGCCGGGCGCACCGACGGCTACCGGCGCTACCTCCAGCGCCTCCAGGCCAGCCAGGAAGCCGGCGAGACGAGCCACCCGTGGATCCACCTCGATCCGCCGGCCGTGCTCGCGCGGTGGGCAGGGCTGCTGCCCGCCGACCGCATCCACGTCGTCACCGTCCCGCCCTCGGGCAGCGCACCCACGCTGCTGCTCGAGCGCTTCTGCCGGGTTCTCGACGTCGACCCGGAGGGGCTCGTCCCGGAGGAGCGGCCGGCGAACACCAGCCTCGGCCGGGTGCAGGCGGAGGTGCTGCGCCGGGTCAACAAGGAGCTTCCCGACGAGCTGCGGCGCCGCCAGGTCTACGGCGACGTCGGCAAGCGCTTCTTCTCCTCCCAGGTGCTCTCGGCCCAGGACGGGCGCCGGATCCGCGTGCCGGCGGAGTTCCGGGAGTGGTGCGAGCGGGTGGCCGACGAGCAGGTGGCCACGCTCGGCGCCGCGGGCTACCGGGTCGAGGGCACGCTCGAGGACCTGCGCTGCCTCCCGTCGGCCTTCTCCGACGACGAGGCGAGGCCGGGTGAGGCGGAGGTCGCCGCGGCCGCGGTCTCCGCGCTGGTGCGGATCCTCACGATGCGGGCCGAGGACCAGCGGCGTCGCCGGGGTCGTCACGGCCACGCCGACGGGACCGGCCAGACCCGGCTGCCCGCCCGGCTGTGGGACCGGGTGCGCCGACGTCCGGCGCGTGGGGCCGAGGCCCCCGAGTCCTAGACTGTGCCCGCCACGTCGCCGCGCCGAAGGAGAGACGCGTGACCGCCCCGGCTGAGCCGACGTCCCCGTCGCCGGACCCCGTCCCCGAGGGACCCGCCACCCCAGAGGCCCCCAGCGAGCCGCAGCGGCTCTACTTCCACATCGGGCTGCCCAAGAGCGGCTCGACGTACCTCCAGGCCGTGCTCGGCGGCAACCGGTCCGCGCTCAAGGAGGCGGGCTTCGTCTACCCGTTCGTCCGGCAGGAGGGCATGTTCCACGCCGCGGTCGAGATGGCCGGGTCGCCGGCGCGCTGGGGACTGGACCCCGACGACATCAGCGGCACCTTCGCCCACCTGCTCCGGCGCGGGCGCCGCCTCGGCGGCACGGTGGTCATCAGCCACGAGATCTTCGGCGCCGCCGACGACGACCAGGTCGAGACCATGGCCGCCCTCCTCGAGGACTTCGAGGTGCACCTCGTCGTCACCGCCCGCGACCTCGGCCGCACCGTCACCGCGGGGTGGCAGGAGCAGGTGAAGAACGGCAGCTCGCGCTCCTTCGCCGAGTTCACCGACGAGCTGCTCGCGCGGCTGCCCGACGACCCGCGCGACCCGGGCGACTTCTGGCCGCCGCAGAACCTGCTGCGGATCCTCGAGAGGTGGGGGCTCATGGTCCCGCCCGAGCGGATGCACGTCGTCGCCTGCCCGCGCAGCGGCGCAGCGCCGGACCTGCTGTGGCGCCGCTTCGCCGAGGCCATCGGCCTCGACCCCGAGGCGGTCGACCTCGCGGAGGCGCCGCAGCGCAACGAGTCGCTCGGCACCGCACAGATCGCCTTCCTGCGCCGCGTGGTCGACGCGCTCGACGGCCGTCTGGAGCAGCCGTGGTACTCCCGGGTGGCCAAGCGCTGGTTCGCCCAGACGCTGCTGAGCCGGACCCGCTCCGGAAAGCCGCAGGCACCCACGTCGGTGGTCGATCCCCTCGCCCGGGTCTCGGCCGCGTGGATCGACGTCATCCGCGAGGGTGGCTACCAGGTGCACGGCGACCTCGAGGACCTGATGCCCGAGCCCGCCGGCGACGCCCGGCACCCCGACGACGCAACCGACGCCGAGATGCTGGCCGGGCTGCCCGAGGTCGTGGCAGAGATGCTGCTGCGCAACCGCGACCTGCAGGCCGAGGTCAGCCGGGTCACCGCCGAGCGCGACCGGCTCATCGACGAGGTCGCCGCCCTCACGGGCCGGCTCGAGGAGGCCACCAGCCGTCGCCAGTGGGCCCGGTCGTTGCTCGGCCGTCGCTGAGTGCGAAGTCTCACAGCCCCTGCCGGGGTGACCTACCCGTCGGTAGGCTGCGAGCGACCTGCAGCGAAGGGAGCCGTACCCATGGGCCGTTTGTGCCAGACCGAGGGCCTCACCGAGGACCAGACCGAGATCCTCAAGGCCGTGCGCACGTTCGTGGAGGAGAAGATCCTCCCCGTCGCCACCGAGCTGGAGCACGCGGACGAGTACCCCACGGAGATCGTCGAGGGCCTCAAGGAGCTCGGCATCTTCGGTCTCATGATCCCCGAGGAGTACGACGGCCTCGGCGAGTCGCTGCTGACCTACGCGCTGTGCGTGGAGGAGATCGCGCGCGGCTGGATGAGCGTGTCCGGTGTCATCAACACCCACTTCATCGTGGCGTACATGCTGATGCAGCACGGCACCGAGGAGCAGAAGCGCAAGTACCTCCCGCGGATGGCCACCGGCGAGGTGCGGGGCGCCTTCTCGATGTCGGAGCCCGGCCTGGGCTCGGACGTCTCGGCCATCACGACGAAGGCCAAGCGGACCGACGACGGCTACGAGATCACCGGCCAGAAGATGTGGCTGACCAACGGCGGCTCGTCCACCCTGGTCGCGGTGCTGACGAAGACCGATGAAGGTGCCGAGTCGGTCTACAAGAACATGACCACCTTCCTCGTCGAGAAGGAGCCGGGCTTCGGCGAGGTGGCGCAGGGCGTCACCGTGCCCGGCAAGATCGACAAGATGGGCTACAAGGGCATCGACACCACCGAGATGGTGTTCGAGGGCCACCGCATCTCGGCCGACCAGGTGCTGGGTGGCGAGCCCGGCAAGGGCTTCTACCAGATGATGGACGGCGTCGAGGTCGGCCGCGTCAACGTCGCGGCGCGTGCCTGCGGCATCGCCAACCGGGCGTTCGAGCTCGGCATCGCCTACTCCCAGCAGCGCGAGACCTTCGGCAAGCCGATCGCGCAGCACCAGGCCATCCTCTTCCGACTCGCGGAGATGGCGACCAAGGTCGAGACGGCCCACGCGATGATGGTCCGGGCCGCGCGGCTCAAGGACGCCGGAGCTCGCAGCGACGTCGAGGCCGGCATGGCCAAGATGCTCGCCTCGGAGTACTGCAACGAGGTCGTGCAGGACTCGTTCCGGATCCATGGCGGCTACGGCTACTCCAAGGAGTACGAGATCGAGCGGCTCTACCGCGAGGCCGCGTTCATGCTCATCGGCGAGGGCACCTCCGACATCCAGAAGATGATCATCGGCCGCCGGCTGCTGGAGGACTACGCCGCCCGCTGACCGCTGCTTCGGTGGTGGTGCCGGCGGTGGTGCCGGTGCTGATGCCGGACCGGGCGCGTGCGCTCCCTACGATTGGGGGCGCACCGCACCGGCGGTGCCGCAAGCCGACGGAGAAGGAGACCCAGGGGTGGCTGAGCGCGTCGTCCTGCACATCGGGACCATGAAGACCGGCACCACCTACCTGCAGGGCGTCCTCGGCAGCGGGATCCTGGAGGGCACGAACGCCTTCTTCGCCGGGGGGAAGTTCGGCAAGCAGACGCGCGCCGTGCAGGCGATGCTCGGCGCCCCGCAGAACCGGCAGCCGCAGGTCTGGCACGACCTCGCCGCCGAGGTGCGCCGGAGCGAGGGCGTCGCGGTCTACTCGCAGGAGTTCCTGAGCTTCGCGCGCCGGCCCCGGGTCAAGGAGCTCGTCGAGTCCTTCGGCGGGACCCCCGTCGACGTGGTGCTCACCGTTCGCGACCAGCACAGCGCGATGCCTGCCCAGTGGCAGAGCTTCACCCGCAACCGCGGCGGCGACGCCTGGGAGACCTACGTCCGTCGCCTCGAGCGGCTGGCCGGCGGGGGCGGCCGCGGTCGCTCCAAGGCCGTGCAGAGCTTCCGGCGGGCGCAGGACGTCCCCGGCATGATCGCCCGCTGGTCGGGCCACCCCGAGGTCGCCTCGGTGACGGTGGTGACCGTGCCCAAGGCCGGGGCGGCGCCGACGGAGCTGTGGGACCGGTTCTGCGCAGCCTCCCGGCTCGAGATCGAGGAGCCGCCGCCCGTCGCGGCTTCCAAGGCCAACGAGTCGCTCGGCTACGCCTCCTGCGACGTGCTGCGCCGACTCAACCCGCACCTCGACCAGCTCGACAAGAAGCAGTACAAGGCGGCTCGCGAGGTGCTGCTCGAGGTGCTGCTGCCGCTGCGGCCGGAGGAGGGCCGCCCGGAGCTCGACCTCGCCGGCACCGCCCTCGCCCGCGGCTTCAACCGGGCGATCGTCGAGGCGGTCTCGCGCGACGACGTACGGCTCGTCGGTGACACGGCGGAGCTGCCCGTGACCGAGCGCGAGGCACCCACCTCGATCGCGCCGCCCGACCCCGACCAGGTGCGGCGGGCGCTCGAGGCGGCGTGGGGCGCGGCGTTCCCGGGCGAGCCCGCCCCGGCCGGCGGGCTCGACGAGCTCGGCGACGAGCTCGGTCGGCGGCTGGCCGACCGCTTCGGCGGGGCCGGCCGATGAGCCGGGCGACCGGTGACGACCGGGTGGTCACCCTCCACGTCGGGACGCCCAAGAGCGGCACCACGTTCCTGCAGCGCGAGCTCGCCCACCGCCGCTCCGCGCTGCGTGAGCGCGGATTCCTCTACCCGGGCAAGCGCGCCGGCCACTTCGTCGAGGCGCTGAGCCTGCGCGAGCGCGGCTTCCGCGGCCACCAGTACGACGGTGCCGAGGGCGCCTGGGACCGCGTCGCCGCCGCCGTCAACGACTTCGACGGGCCGGCGCTGATCTCCCACGAGATCCTCGGCGGCTCCGACGTGGAGACCATCCAGCGCGCCGCCGACTCGTTCCCCGACCGCACGGTCCGGGTTGTCGTCACCTGTCGCGACCTCGGTCGGCAGCTCCCGGCCGTCTGGCAGGAGGGGGTCAAGAACGGCGACACGATCCGCTACGCCGACTTCCTGGCCCACAACTTCGAGGTGTGGAGCGGCCCCGACACCCGCAAGGGCATCTGGAGCGGCCAGAACCTCGCGGGGATGGGCCGGCGCTGGGGGAGCGTGGTCGGGCCGGAGAACGTCTGCTTCGTGACCGTGCCGCCCCCGAGCTCGGGGACCGGTGACCTGTGGGACCGCTTCAGCGAGGCGGTCTCGCTCCCGGACGTCGACGTCGCGCCCGCGGACACGCCCGGCAACCCGTCCCTCGGCACCGTCGAGACCGAGCTGCTGCGCCGGCTCACCGAGCGGCTCCCCGACGACGTGCCGTGGCCGCAGCAGTCGCGCACCGTCAAGAAGGGGTTCGCCCAGCGCAACCTCGTCGCCCACCGCACCGCCGGCTCGCTGACCGTCCCCGAGGACCGGCGCGACGACACCCGCCGGCTGGCCGCCGAGATGGTCGAGGAGCTGCGCAGCGGGGGCTACCGCATCGTGGGCGACCTCGCCGACCTCGAGCCGGGCTTCCGCGACGGCACCCTCCCGGACGAGGTCGGCGACGACCAGCTGCTCGGGCTCGCGCTCGACCTGCTGGTGCCGCTCGTGCTCAGCGGCCAGGCCGACCCGCGCACGCACCGGCGCGCCCGGGGCCGCGGCGCCGGTCCCGCAGGGGCCGCGGGCGCCGAGCGGGCGCGATCGGTGCTCGCCCGGTTGCGCTCGCGCCTGGGGCGCTGAGGGACCCTGCAGGGTCCTCCTGCCCGGGAGGGCGGGTCGTAACTCCGTCGACCTGCCGGCCGGCGGCTGGCACAGTGGCAGTCGAGGAGGCTGCCCATGAGCAACGAAGACCTGAAGGCCAAGATGCGCGAGGCCCTCGACCGCAAGCAGGCCCACGACCACCCGGACGACTCCGCCGACAGGCAGGGCAAGGCCCGCGGCCCCGAGGTCGCCGGCGGTGCCGCGCCCAAGGTGCACCGGCGCAAGGCCGGCGGGGGAGGCGCCTGACCCGACCCTCGCCGCGTCAGGCGCACGACCGTGACAGCGACACTGTGAGCAATCCCATCCGGGCCGCCCTCGCTTCGGCGGGGGCGGTTCGGCATGCTGAGCGGCGTCCGGCGCGAGGGTCGCGCGGGGCGTGAGGAGTGTGTGGGATGCAGTTCGGTCGCAGTTACGAGGAGTTCGAGGTCGGTGCCACCTACAAGCACTGGCCCGGCAAGACGGTCACCGAGTACGACGACCACCTCTTCTGCCTGCTCACGATGAACCACCACCCGCTGCACATGGACTCCCACTACGCGGAGGAGACCACGCAGTTCGGCAAGAACGTCGTGGTCGGCAACTACGTCTACTCGATCCTGCTCGGCATGAGCGTCCCGGACATCTCCGGCAAGGCCATCGCGAACCTCGAGATCGAGTCGCTGCGCCACGTGGCGCCGACCTTCCACGGCGACACGCTGTACGGCGAGACGACGGTGCTCGACAAGTGGGAGTCGACGTCCAAGGACGACCGCGGCGTCGTGCACGTCGAGACGATCGGCTACAACCAGGACGGCAAGGTGGTGTGCATCTTCCGTCGCAAGGTGATGGTGCCCAAGGCGAACTACCTCGAGGCCCGCGGCGGCGAGCAGCCCGGCCGGCCGGTGCCGCAGCCGGACAAGAACTGGCCCGGCCCCCAGTCGGAGTGACAACCCGACCGACAGCCTGACCGAGGCCTGCGGCGGACCTCACACCGCCGCCGGTTTGGGCCGCCGGGGGCCGGTTTGGCAGGGTCCCGCGGGTGACCGCGCAGACCGAGAACCACCAGCAGGACCGGCTCCCCGGGGCCGCGCCCACGGACCAGGACCGGGGCTTCCTGGGCCAGCCGAAGGTGCTCGCGAACATCTTCGGCATCGAGATGTGGGAGCGCTTCAGCTTCTACGGCATGCAGGCCATCGTCCTGCTCTACCTGTACTACCCGGCCTCGCGCGGTGGTCTCGGCCTCGACGAGGGCACCGCCGCCGCCCTGATCGGCGCGTACGGGGGCCTGGTCTACCTCTCGACCATCCCCGGCGCCTGGCTCGCGGACCGCGTCCTGGGCTCGGAGCGGACGCTGTTCTACAGCGCCGTGATGATCATGGCCGGCCACATCGCGCTGGGCGCCGTCCCCGGCGTCACCGGGGTTGTCCTCGGCCTGCTGCTCGTGGGCGCCGGCTCCGGCGGCCTCAAGGCGAACGCCACCGCGCTCGTGGGTGCGCTCTACGCCGAGGGCGACGAGCGCCGCGACGCAGGCTTCTCGATCTTCTACCTCGGCATCAACATCGGCGGTCTGCTCGGCCCGCTCGTCACGGGTCTCCTGGCCCAGGAGAAGGGCTTCCACGTCGGCTTCCTCGCCGCCGCGGTCGGCATGTTCCTCGGCCTCGTCCAGTACACCGTCGGCCGGCGCCGGCTCCCCGCCTCGGCCCACGAGGTCAGCAACCCGCTCCCCGCAGGCGCCGCGCCCCGTCTCGTCGTGCTGACGCTGGGTGCCGCCGCCGCCGTCGCCGCGCTCGTGCTGACCGGCCTGGTCGCCGCCGAGAACCTCGCCACCTGGACGATGTGGACCATCGGCATCGGCGCTGTCGCGCTGTTCGCGCGGATCGTCACCAGCAAGCGGATCGATGCCACCGAGCGCAGCCGGGTCTGGGCCTTCCTGCCGATGTTCCTCGCGAGCACGGCTTTCTGGTCGCTGTTCCAGCAGCAGTTCACGGTGGTCACGATCTTCTCCGACCAGCGCCTCGACCGCGACGTCCTCGGCTGGGAGATGCCGCCGACCTGGATCCAGTCGATCAACCCGGTCTTCATCATCCTGCTCGCGGGCGTCTTCGCCGCCATGTGGACCCGGCTCGGCTCGCGCCAGCCGTCGACGCCGGCGAAGTTCGCGATCGGCACGGCGCTCATGGGCGTGGCGTTCCTGCTGTTCCTGCCCATGGCGGGCGGTGGCCCCGGTAGCGCGCCGCTGCTCGGCCTGATCGGCATCCTGCTCGTCTTCACGCTGGCGGAGCTGTTCCTCTCGCCCGTCGGCCTGTCCATGGCGACCAAGCTGGCACCGCAGGCGTTCCGGACGCAGATGGTCTCGCTGTTCTTCCTCTCCGTGGCGCTCGGCTCGGTGGCGGCGGGCTGGCTCGGCAAGTTCTACGCGGCCGAGCGCGAGACGGCGTACTTCGGCGTGCTGGGTGCCCTCTCGCTGGGCGTCGGCGTGCTGCTGTTCCTCGCCCGGCGCCCCGTGCAGCGGCTGATGGCCGGGGTGCACTGAGGCAGGAGCTGCGCGGGGATCCGTGGCCGACCGGCCCTTGACGGGGCGGGTCGGTCGCCCACACTGTGGCGGCATGTCGCTGACCGCGTGGTGTCCGCGGTGCCGGGTGGACCCGGCGACCGCCGTGGACGAGGGGGACTGCCCGCAGCACGGAGCCCGGCCGCCGCTGTGGCTGCCCGACGAGGTCTCCTACGAGGACTTCGCCGAGCACCTGCGGCTGGCCGGCGACTTCCCGACGTACCTCCCGTGGCCCCTGGGGCCGGGGTGGTCGGTCACGGAGTTCGGGGTCGTGACCCGCCCGACCGGTACGACCGGCCCCACGGGCACAGGCCAGGACCGCGGACGTGGCGTGGCGACGCTGACCTGCTCCTCGGGCACGAGCGCGCTCGACGGCCCGGTCGACGTCTTCGTGGTCAGCGAGGAGGCCGGGGTCGGTCTCGGCGCGCGCTGCGCCGGCCTGCTGCACGACGACCCGGGCGCAGACATCGGCGACGGGCCGCCGACGGTCAAGGTGCGCGTCGGGAGCCAGTCCGTGGCGCTGTGGCCGGTGTCGACGAGCCACTCGTTCCCCGAGCTCGACCGCTCCGTCTTCGCCGGCGAGGCGCAGGGCCGCTGGCTGTGGATCGTGCTGCGGCCGGCGTCGGCCATGCTGCTGCTGCGCGACGACTGGATCCTGCGCGACGTCAGCGGGGCCGGTCCCCAGCTCCTCGAGGTGCCGTTCGGGGGTCAGCGACCCGTCTGGTGACGGGCTCCCGCGACCGGCTCGAGGGCGGTCGCGCAGGTGACCAAGGTGACAGCCGCGCGGAGAGCGGCAGCCGCCCGAGCAGCCCCTACGCTGCCGACGTGCGCATCGACCTCCACACCCACTCGCGCGCCAGCGACGGCACCGACAGCCCCGGTGATCTCGTGCTGGCCGCGGCGCGCGCCGGGCTCGACGCGGTGGCCCTCACCGACCACGACACCACCGAGGGCTGGACCGAGGCCGCCGAGGTGGCGGCCGGGTGCGGCATCCGGCTCGTCCGCGGGCTCGAGATCAGCTGCCGGCACGCCGGCCGCGGCGTGCACCTCCTCGCGTACCTGCCCGACCCGACCTACCCTCCGCTGGTCGCCGAGCTCGAGCGCATCCTCGCCGGTCGTGACTCCCGGGTGCCGGCCATGGTCGCGGCGCTGCAGGCCCTCGGGATCGAGATCGGTCACGACGACGTGGCCCGCGCCGCCGGCCACGCCGTGGCCACCGGGCGACCCCACGTCGCTGACGCCCTGGTCACGCTCGGCGCGGTCCGCGACCGCACGGAGGCGTTCGCCCGCTACCTGAGCGCCGGCCGGCCGGCGTACGTCGATCGCTACGCCTCGCCGCTGGTGGAGATGCTCGCGCTGGTCGAGGCCGCCGGGGGAGTGGCCGTGGTCGCGCACCCGTGGGGCCGCCACGACCGGTCGACGCTCGACCCCGAGACCATCGCGAGTCTCGCGGAGCGCGGGCTGGCCGGGCTCGAGGTCGACCACGAGGACCACGACCCCGACGAGCGCGAGGACCTGCGCGGCCTGGCCCGCGAGCTCGGTCTGGTCGTCACCGGCTCCAGCGACCACCACGGCACCGGAAAGACCGGTCACGACCTCGGGTGCAACACGACCGCTCCCGGGGAGCTGGAGCGCCTGCTGGACCTGGCCCGTGCCGCGGCGGAGCGATCCGGCCGCACGACCCCCGAGGTGGTGAACCGATGAGCGAGCTGCTCAACACCGTGCTGCTCATCGAGGTCTTCGTGACCCTCTTCGTGATCATGGACCCCGTCGGCACGATCCCGATCTTCCTGTCGCTGACGAGCGGCCGGTCCGCGGCCACCGCACGGCGGGCCGCGTGGCAGGCGGTGGTGGTCGCCTTCTTCGTCATCACGGCCTTCGCGGTCTTCGGCCAGCAGATCCTGTCCTACCTGCACATCTCGCTGCCGGCGCTGCAGTGCGCAGGAGGCCTGCTGCTCCTGTTGGTGGCGCTGCAGCTGCTCACCGACAACGAGCAGGAACCCAGCGCCACCGCGGGCGCCAACGTCGCGCTGGTGCCGCTCGGCACACCGCTGCTCGCCGGGCCGGGGGCGATCGTCGCCACGATGCTCTTCGTGCAGCAGGTCGACGGTGCCGCAGACCTGACGGCCGTGTCCCTGGGCATCGTCGGCGTCCACCTCTGCCTGTGGGCGGCGATGCGCTACTCCCTGCCGATCCTCAAGCTGATCCGGGAGAGCGGCGTCCTGCTCGTCACCCGGATCGCCGGCCTGCTGCTCTCGGCGATCGCGGTCCAGCTCGTCGCCGACGCGATCCGCGCCTTCATCGCCGGCGAGGGCTGAGCCGGCGCGCGAGCGGTCAGCGGCGGCCCATCGACTGGAACGCCTGCAGAACCCGGTCCGGGACCAGTCGGGTCACGCCCACGATGAAGCGGTACTGCGCGCCCGGCACCGACAGGGCACGGCCGCGGTCGTGGTCGGCGAGCGCTCGGTCGACCACGAAGCCCGCGTCCATCCAGAGCAGCCCGGTGCCACGGCGCACGCCCATCCGTTGGTGGAACTCGGTCTTCGTGAAGCCGGGGCACAGCGCGGTGACGGTGACCCCGCGCGGTGCGTACTCGCGGGCCGCCCAGGCGCTGAAGCTGTTCACCCACGCCTTGGCCGCGGAGTAGGTGCCGCGCGGCAGCCAGGCGGCGACGCTCGAGACGTTGACGACCCCGCCCCGGCCGCGCTCCGCCATGGGGCCGAGCGCGGCGTGACTGAGCCGCATCACCGCCGTGACCAGCACGTCGAGCATCGCCTGCTCCCGCTCGACGTCGTTGTCAAGGAACCGGCCCCTGAGCCCGAACCCCGCGTTGTTGACCAGCAGGTCGACCGGGCGGTCGGGGTCGCGCAGCCGGGCCTCGACGGTCGCGAGCTCGTCCCGGTCGGCGAGGTCGGCGGGAAGCACCTCGACGGCCACGCCGTACGCCGTCCGCAGCTCCTTCGCCGCGGTCTCGAGGCGCTCGCGGTCGCGGGCCACCAGCACCAGGTCCTGGCCGCGCGCGGCCAGCCGGTCGGCGAAGACGCGGCCGATCCCCGCGGTCGCGCCGGTCACCAGCGCCGTCCCTCCCGAAGAAGTCATGGGCCCATCGAACAGGTGTCGTCGCGATCCGGGCAACCGCGTCGTGCATCATGTGGTGCGATGACCACGACACTCGCGATCGCCAACCAGAAGGGCGGCGTCGCCAAGACCACGTCCGTCGCCTCGCTCGGGGCCGCCCTCGCCGAGCTCGGCCACCGGGTCCTGCTCGTCGACCTCGACCCGCAGGCCTGCCTGACGTTCTCGCTGGGGATCGACCCCGAGGACCTCGAGCTGTCGGTGCACCACGTCCTCACCAAGGGGCTCGACCCCACCGAGGTGATCCTCACGACGGAGGACGGCGTCGACCTGCTCCCCGCCACCATCGAGCTCGCCCGCGCCGAGGCGGACCTCCTCACGAGGACCGGGCGCGAGCACGTCATCAAGTCGGCCCTCGAGGAGCTCGCCGACAGCCAGGGCGAGGACGCCTACGACTGGGTGCTCCTCGACTGCCCGCCGTCGCTGGGCGTGCTGACCGTCGCCGCGCTCACCGCGGCCAAGGGCGTGCTCGTCCCGCTGCAGTGCGAGACGCTCTCCCACCGCGGCGTGGGGCAGCTGCTCGACACCGTGCACGACGTGCGCCGCTTCACCAACCGTGGCCTCGAGGTGTGGGGCGTGCTGCCGACGCTGTACGACGGTCGCACCAACCACTCGCGGACGGTGCTCGACACCATCTCCGAGACCTACGGCCTCGAGGTCGTCGAGCCGCCGATCCCCAAGACCATCAAGTTCGCCGAGGCGCCGGCCGCGGGCCGCTCGATCCTCGCCACGAGCCGCAGCAGCAAGGGCGCGGTCGCCTACCGGGAGGTGGCCGCCAACCTCGTCGCCCGCAGCAAGCGCCCCAAGGCGCCGCGCAAGCCCGCGGGGAAGTCGCAGGGATGACCCGCGGCGGCCGCACCACCCACGGGCCCGCGCGGCCTTCGGGGACGGTGCGGCCGCGCTACGGTCGTCTGGCCGCGGCGGGGAGCTCGGTGGCGGTCACGGCCGTCGCCGTCCTCGGTGGGGCGGGGGCGCTGCCCTCCGCCGCCTCCGGTCCCGCCGGGTCGTCAGCGTCGTCGGGCGGGGCGTACGCCCCGGCTGCGTTGTCCGCCCCCGCCGGCGGCGAGGGTGTCCCCGGCCCGTCGCCGAGCCGCGACCGCGGACCCGGCTGGGTGCCGCCCGTGCCCGTGGGCGCGGGGGAGGGACGCCGGGTGGTGTTCAGCGAGGGCCAGCAGCGGGTCTGGCTGGTCGGAGGAGCCGGCCGGGTGCAGCGCAGCTACCTCGTCTCCGGCAGCATCTACGACAACCTCGACCCCGGCACCTACCGGGTCTACTCCCGCTCCGAGCAGGCCTGGGGCATCGACGACTCGGGGACGATGCGGTGGTTCGTGCGGTTCACGCAGGGCGAGAACGCCGCGATCGGCTTCCACGACATCCCCGTCGACGACGGCCGGAAGGTGCAGACCGTCGACGAGCTCGGCACGCCGACGTCCCACGGCTGCATCCGGCAGCGGCCCCGGGACGCCCGGGCGCTGTGGGAGTTCGCACCGCTCGGCACCACGGTCGTCGTGGTGGCCTGAGGCCCCGGTCGTCCGGGGCCTCAGTCGTCCTGGTGGGGCGTCGGCCCGTGCCGGTCGCGCCGGTGGGCGTGAACGGCGAAGCTCGCCAGCGCCTCGACGGCGGCGGCGGCGACCTGCTCCTCCGAGACCTCGGGCAGCGGGGCGGCGAGGTCCGGGCCGGGCAGCAGGTCCTTGGCGTCGCCGTGGACACGGATGCCGGATCCCTCCAGGAAGGCGACGTGCGCCTCGGCGGTCTCCTGCACCCAGGGCAGGTGCTCCGGCGGCAGCGGGATCCGGGCGCTCGCCCCACGGGGGAGCACGCCCTTGACGAGCGGCCAGCGCACGGCCGGCTGGTAGGCCCGCTCGTAGTTGCGCAGCCGGCCGTCGAGCGCGGCGTTGACGCGCCGGTAGACCTCGGCCTCGACGTAGCCCCACGAGGCGTTGACGTCGCGCTGCGGCCACGCCATCGTCGCGGGGTCGAAGCCGACGACGGCGCCGAACAGGCGGTAGAGGCCCTCGGGATCGCGGGAGCGCGACGGCGTGACGATCACGTCGAGGCGGTCGGCGCCCACGACCTCGGACCAGCGCTCGCAGATCTCGACGACGTCCTGGCGCTGCCAGAAGTGCCGCGCCCAGCGGCCCTTCCGGTCGCGGACGCGCTCGAGGAACGTCGGGTAGGACAGGTCCATCCGGTGCTTGAGGAACTGCTGCCACTCCGACGGGACCACCGAGGCCAGCCCCCGCAGCGTCAGCACGACGTGGGGCCGGACCCCCGCTGAGCCGAGGACGTCCTCGAGGATCTGGATGCGGGCCTGGTCGGCCTCGCAGAGGTCCTCGCAGGTCAGCAGCAGCCGCTCGCCCTCGTGACGCCGGAGGCGGCGCGAGAGCCGGGACAGCGCGCGAGGGTCGACGGGGTCGACGAACCCGCGCGAGGTCTGCCAGCCGAGCGGGCGGAGCACCTGCTCGACGTGGGCGGGCCGGCCGCCCAGCGGGACGCCGACGCCCTGCTGCTCGAGCGCGGCCGCGGAGCCGAACAGCCCCCGCTGCAGGGACGACGTGCCGGTCTTGCTGGCGCCCACGTGGAGGTAGGCGGTTCGCGGGCTCACGCTGGGACTCACGCCGGGCATCGTAACGAGCGGAGGCTGGTCGGCTCGGAGGGGCGCCGGACCATCAGTTCCCGGTGCCGGAGCCGCTGGGGGCGCTGGACGAGCCCGACGGCCGCGAGGACCCCGACGACCGGCGGCGCCGGCGGCGATTGCGGCTGCCGGACGGCTTGTCGCCCTCCGGCTTCGCGGACGACTGCTCGCCGCCCTGGGCCGACTGGCTGCCGTCGGCGCCCTCCGCGACGGGCTGGCCCCCGCGGGTGCGGGTCCGGCTGCGGTTGCGGTTGCGCGGGCGGGGCTTGCGCTCGCCGTCCTCGGCGTCGTCGGAGCGGCCCGCCGGCTTCGGGGCGGCGACCCGGCCCTTGGTGCCCGGTGCGATGCCCTGGTCGTGGAAGAGGTGCTCGGAGGTGGAGTAGGTCTCCTGCGGCTCGTCGAACGGCAGGTCGAGCGCCTTGTTGATCATCTTCCAGCGGTGCAGGTCCGCCCAGTCGACGAAGGTGATGGCGGTGCCGGAGGCGCCCGCCCGGCCGGTGCGCCCGATCCGGTGGACGTAGGTCTTGTCGTCCTCGGGGCAGCTGTAGTTGATGACGTGGGAGACGCCGGCGACGTCGATGCCGCGGGCGGCGACGTCGGTGGCGACGAGCACCCGCAGCTTGTCCTCGCGGAACTTCGCGAGCGCCTTCTCGCGGGCGACCTGCGC
Source organism: Nocardioides sp. GCM10027114 (assembly GCF_042659625.1). Taxonomy (NCBI): domain Bacteria; kingdom Bacillati; phylum Actinomycetota; class Actinomycetes; order Propionibacteriales; family Nocardioidaceae; genus Nocardioides; species Nocardioides sp. GCM10027114. The sequence goes on along the minus strand of NZ_JBHSSS010000024.1, from coordinate 153,698 downwards.
CATGTCGCCGTGCAGTGCGCTCGCGCTGAAACCGCGCTCGACGAGGTCGTCGGCGACGCGCTGGGCGGCGCGCTTGGTGCGCGTGAAGACGATGAACTTGTCGGCGTCCTCGGCCTGCAGCAGCCGGCCGATGATCTCGGGCTTGTCGAGGTCGTGGACCTGGTAGATGAACTGCGCGGTCGCCGGCACGGTCTGGTTGTCGTAGGACGACTCGGCACGGATGTTCATCGGGTGGCGCATGTGCATGCGGGCCAGCGCGACGATCGCCGACGGCATGGTCGCGGAGAACAGCATCGTCTGCCGGGTCTCCGGGGTCATCCGCAGCAGCTTCTCCACGTCGGGCAGGAAGCCGAGGTCGAGCATCTCGTCGGCCTCGTCCAGGACCAGGGCGTGCACGTGGGAGAGGTCGAGCGCCTTGCGGTTGGCCAGGTCGATCAGCCGGCCGGGCGTGCCGACGACGATGTCGACGCCGGTCTCGAGCGCCTCGAGCTGCGGCTCGTAGCCGACGCCGCCGTAGACGGTGAGCACCCGCAGCCCGCGGTCGGCGCCGGCGAGCGCGAGGTCGCCGGAGACCTGCAGGGCCAGCTCGCGGGTCGGCGCCACGATGAGCGCCTGCGGCTTGCCCTGGGGCAGCTCGGCGTAGTCGGGGTCCTTCGGGGCGACGCTGCGCTGCAGCACCGGGATGCCGAAGGCGAGGGTCTTGCCGGTGCCCGTGCGGGCCTGGCCGATCAGGTCGGTGCCCATGAGGGCGACGGAGAGGGTCATCTCCTGGATGGCGAACGGAGTGGTGATGCCGGCGCGCTCGAGCGCGTCGCAAATCTCGGGGAGGACCCCGAGCTCTCGGAACGTGGTCAGTGGTCTGTCGCTTTCGTGAGTGTCCCGGCGGCGGACTCGTCGCCTCGATCTCTCGACAGTGTCAGCCGCGCACATTCGGGGCGGGCAGGGAGCCCGCCGGTCGCGGGCCGCCACCGGGCGCTGAGGCAGTTGAGGCACTCGGTGCACTCGGGCGGCGGCACTCGAACGCCGCGAGTCTATCGGTAGGGTGCGACCGTGTCTGAATCCCCACGCGAGACCGAGTCGGCAGACGATTCCGGAGCCCCGTCCGCCTCCCCGTCCTCACCTCCCGCAGGGGACCCCTCGCTCGCCCTCGAGGACGTCGAGTACCGCGCCGCCGTGGTCGACCTGCTCGGCGCCATCGCGTACGGCGAGATATCGGCGTTCGAGCGGCTCGCCGAGGACGCGAAGCTGGCGCCGTCGCTCGAGGACAAGCTGGCGATCGCCTCGATGGCGGCCGCGGAGCTCGGCCACGTGACGCTGCTGCGCGACCGGCTGACCGAGCTGGGCGCCGACCCCTACGCCGCGATGGCGCCGTTCCAGGAGCCGATCGAGCTCTTCCACGCCCACACGGCCCCGTCCGACTGGTACGAGGGCCTCGTCAAGGCGTTCGTCGGGGACGGCCTGGCCGCGGACTTCTACCGCGAGATCGCGGCGTACCTCGACGTGCGGACCCGCGACGTCGTGGTCGCCTCGCTCGAGGACTCCGGCCACTCGTCGTTCGTGGTGGACCGGGTGCGGGCCGCGATCGAACAGGACCCCAGGCTCGGCGGCCGGCTGGCGCTGTGGGGCCGCCGACTGATGGGCGAGGCGCTCACGCAGGCCCAGCGGGTGGCGGGGGAGCGCGACGCGCTGTCCGCGCTGCTGGCCGGCGGCATCGACCGGCCTGGCCTCGATCTGGCCGCGATCGGCCGGATGTTCGCGCGGATCACCGAGCGGCACGCCGCCCGGATGACGGAGCTGGGGCTCGACGCCTGACGTCGAGCCCCAGCCCGGGCACGGGTCAGCTGCGGAAGCCGACGGCGCCGACCGTGCCACCGCCGAGCTCGACGTAGGCGAGCCGGTCGGCAGGCACCATGACCCGACGGCCCTTGGTGTCGACGAGGGTGAGCACCCCGCCGCCGGCGATGGCCTCGGCCACCAGCTTCTCGATCGTCTCGGGGGACTCCGCGGACTCGAGGGTGAGCTCGCGCTGGGCGTGCTGGACGCCGATCTTGACCTCCACGGTCGGTTCTCCTTCTGGGGGCTGGTCGGGTGTCAGTTCTCGTCGGTGCGGGGGTAGCCGCGGATGCCGCGCCACGCGAGTCCGGCCACGAGGGCCGCGGCATCGTCGCGAGTGATCCCGGCCGCCTCCGACAGCCAGAACCGGGCGCTGACCTGCGCCATTCCCACCAGCGAGACGGCGAGCAGCCGGGAGGCCTCGTCGGGCAGGCCGGTGTCGTCGTGGATGACCTCGGCGATCATCCTCGCGCACTCGATCGTGACCCGGTCGACCCGGTCGCGCACGGCCGGCTCGTTGGTCAGGTCCGACTCGAAGACGAGGCGGAACGCGCCGGAGTCGCCGGCGACGTACTCGTAGAACGCGGTCATCGTCGCGCCCACGCGCTGCTTGTTGTCCGCGGTGGACTCCAGCGCCTTGCGGCAGTTGTCGATGATCGTGTCGCAGGAGACGTCGAGCAGCGCGAGGTAGAGGTCGAGCTTGCCCGGGAAGTGCTGGTAGAGCACGGGCTTGGAGACCCCGGCGCGCTCGGCGATGTCGTCCATCGCGGCGGCGTGGTAGCCCTGGGCGACGAAGACCTCGAGCGCGGACTCGAGCAGCTGAGCGCGGCGCTCTCGGCGCGGCATGCGCCCACCCCGCGGGCGCGTCCCGGTGTCGTACTGGTCGGTGCTCACGTCGGCTCCTCGTCTAGCGGCGCGGCGACTCGTCCGCGCTCCGGAGCCTACCGGTCCGTAGCCCCCGTCCGGATGACGGACCGCTCGCCGCTCGTGTCCCGGGCCGCGGGGACCATGGGGGGACCTGGTGGGGAACACGGTGGGCGCGGCGCGTGTTGCACCGGCACGCCCCACCATTCCGACCGACCGAGGAGTGCCCGTGTCCTTTCCCCCGCTCGTGGAGCCGGCAGCCGAGCTGACCGTCGACGAGGTGCGCCGCTACAGCCGCCACCTGATCATCCCCGACGTGGGCATGGCCGGCCAGAAGCGCCTGAAGAACGCCAAGGTGCTCGTCATCGGCGCGGGCGGGCTCGGCAGCCCGGCGCTGCTCTACCTGGCCGCCGCCGGCGTCGGCACGCTCGGCATCGCCGAGTTCGACGAGGTCGACGAGTCCAACCTGCAGCGTCAGATCATCCATGGCCAGTCCGACGTGGGGCGGTCCAAGGCGGAGTCGGCGCGCGACGCCATCCGTGAGACCAACCCGCTCGTCGAGGTCGTGCTGCACGAGGGCCGGCTCGACAACGACAACGTGATGCAGGTGTTCGAGGGCTACGACCTGATCGTCGACGGCACCGACAACTTCGCGACCCGCTACATGGTCAACGACGCGGCGTACTTCCTCGGGATCCCCTACGTGTGGGGCTCGATCTACCGCTTCGACGGCCAGGCCTCCGTCTTCGCGCCCACCCTCTCCGAGGATGCTCCGTGCTACCGCTGCCTCTACCCGGAGCCCCCGCCGCCGGGCATGGTCCCCAGCTGCGCCGAGGGCGGCGTGCTCGGCGTGCTGTGCGCCAGCATCGGGTCGATCCAGGTCAACGAGGGCATCAAGCTGCTGACCGGCATCGGCGAGCCGCTCGTCGGCAAGCTGATGATCTACGACGCCCTCGAGATGGAGTACCGCAAGCTCAAGGTGCGCAAGGACCCGAGCTGCGCGCTCTGCGGCGAGAACCCCACCGTCACCGGCCTCATCGACTACGACGCCTTCTGCGGCGCCGTCTCGGAGGAGGCCGCCGACGCGGCCGCGGGCTCCACCATCTCGGTGACTCAGCTCCAGTCCATGCTCAAGGAGCGCGAGGAGGGCAGCCGCGACTTCGTCCTCGTCGACGTGCGCGAGCCCAACGAGTTCGAGATCAACCGGATCCCCGGCTCGGTGCTGATCCCGAAGGGCGACTTCCTCAACGGCAGCGCCCTCGAGAAGCTGCCGGCGGTCGACTCCGGGACGCAGGTCGTCATGCACTGCAAGAGCGGGGTGCGCTCGGCCGAGACGCTCGCGGTCGTCAAGGGCGCCGGCTACTCCGACGCCGTCCACGTCGGCGGCGGCGTGGTCGCGTGGGTCAACCAGATCGACCCCAGCCAGCCGTCGTACTGAGCCCCCGACGGGCCCCGGACGGTGGTCTGGACCAGCGGTTGGTCCAGACCACCGTCGGGCAGGGTGTGGTCGGACCTCGAGGCGTGACCTGAGCGGGTGGCGCCTCGTTCTCGGTCCGTGACCAGTGCGTCGGGATTCGGCCCGACGCCGCGACACGGAGGGACCCCAACCCATGAAGCTCGCCACGACGTCGGCCCACAAGGCCGCCGCCGCCGCGTCCGTCCTCGCCAGCGCCGCCCTCGGGACCGCGCTGGTCGCCGCGCCGCCGGCCGCCGCCGCCCCCACCTGGGCGCCGGCCGACACCGCGAAGATCCACCCGGGTGTGCAGATGTACACCGACGGCGCCCAGTGCACCGGCAACTTCGTCTTCAGCGACGGCTCGGGCGCGACGTACGTCGGCTACGCCGCGCACTGCGCCGGCACCGGCGCGGCGACCGACACCAACGGCTGCGACGCCGGCTCGCTGCCGCTGGGCACCAAGGTGGAGTTCCGCGAGGGTGGCTCGCTGGTCACCCGCGGCACGACCGTCGGCACCGGCACCCTGGCCTACTCGTCGTGGCTGGCGATGCAGAAGGCGGGCGAGACCGACGCGGACGCCTGCGACTACAACGACTTCGCGCTGGTGAAGGTCGACGCCGCCGACGTGTCCAAGGTCAACCCGAGCGTCCCGTTCTGGGGCGGCCCGGTCGGCCTCGAGACCGCGGGCACGGCCGCCGGCGAGGACGTCTACTCCTACGGCAACTCCAGCCTGCGGGGCGGCGTCGAGGCGCTCTCGCCCAAGCAGGGCACCAGCCTCGGCACCTCCGGCGGCGGCTGGACCCACCCGGTCTACACCGTGTCCCCGGGGGTCCCCGGTGACTCCGGCAGCGCCTTCCTCGACGCCGACGGCAACGCCCTCGGCACCCTGTCGACGCTGGCGATCGCCCCGCTCGCGGGCTCCAACGGCGTGAGCGACCTCGCGAGCGAGCTCGCCTACGCCCAGCAGCACAGCGGCATCGCCGGCCTGCAGCTGGTCGCCGGCACCGAGCCGTTCTCGCCCGTCCTCTGACGGTCGCCCGGGCCCGGCCCGGGTGCGACACGACTCACGACCGCCCCGTCCGTGACCGGACGGGGCGGTCGCTCGTTGTGGGGGCATGCGACTGCCACGGATCGTCTCGGCCCGCCTGTCACTCGCCGCCACTCCGCTCCTGCTGGCCGGCCTGCTGACCGCGGCCGGCCCGGCCCCGGCGGTCGAGGCAGCGAGTGGTGACCGGGTCACCCGGTGGGTAGCGGCGGACCGGGCGGCGATCCGGCCCGGCGTGCAGATGGTCACCAAGGGTGCTCAGTGCACGGCCAACTTCGTCTTCAGCGACCGGGCCGGCCGGGTCTACGTCGGCTACGCCGCGCACTGCGCGGGCAAGGGCGAGGCCACCGACACCAACGGTTGCCGTGTCGGCTCCCTCGACTACGGCACACGGGTCCGCTTCGTGGAGGACGCCAGCGTCGCCACCCGGGGCGAGGCCCTCGGCAAGGGGACGCTCGTCTACTCGGCCTGGCGCGAGATGCGGCTGGGCGTCACCCCTGCCAACGCCTGCGAGGCCAACGACTTCGCGCTCGTGAGGGTCGACCGCCGCGACGTCCGCAAGGTCAACCCGACCGTCCCGTTCTGGGGCGGCCCGACCGGGCTGGGCGGCCCCGCGGCGTCGGGGGAGCAGGTCTACACCTACGGCCACTCCAGCCTGCGGCCCGGCACCGCGCTGTCGCCGAAGACCGGTTCCTCGCTGGGCCGGTCGTACGGCGGCTGGGGCTGGGAGGTCTACACGGCCACGCCGGGCATCCCCGGCGACTCCGGCAGTGGTTTCCTCGACCCGCAGGGCCGGGCCGCCGGCACGCTGAGCACCGTGGCGATCGCCCCGCGCGCCGGATCCAACGGGCTCGGCAACCTCCGCCGCGAGCTGCGGTTCGCCCGGAAGCACTCCGACCTCCCAGGCCTCCGGCTGGTCCGCGGCACCGAGCCGTTCTCTCCCGCAGCCTGAACCGCTAGGTTGCGGCGCCATGGGTGCCGGGACCGTGGACCACGAGGACTACGTCGAGCTCGTGCTGCAGTGCGTCGAGTCCGTCCCGCGCGGCCGGGTCACGACGTACGGCGCCGTGGCCGAGGTCATCGGTGAGGTCGCCGGCGGCGGCGGGCCGCGCCAGGTCGGCTCCGTCATGGCCGCCCACGGCGGACCGGTGCCGTGGTGGCGGGTGGTGCGGGCAGACGGGTCGCTGCCGCCCAGCCACCAGGGCGAGGCGCGCCAGGCCTACCTCGAGGAGGGCACCCCGCTGAGACCCTCGGGCAACGTCGACCTGGCGCGCGCCTTCGTCCGCCCCACCCTCCCATCACGTTGAGTCGGGACTTCCGACCGTCGAGTTGGGGGTTGTGACCGTTGAGTCCGGACTTGCATGACCACAAGTCCGGACTCGGGCGTCAGAACTACCGACTCAACGGGGGAGCGAGCTCGGCGAGCCGGGCCAGCGCCTTCGGGAAGATCTCCGCGGGCGGGGTGACCAGGCCGGCGCCGACCTGGCCGACGCCGGCGACCTTGCCGGCCATGCCGGTGTTGATCTGCGGCAGGATGCCGGTCCGGCAGACCTTCGTGACGTCGACGCCGCTCGGGACGCCCTGGAACTCCAGCACCGGGACCGCCCAGCGGGGGTTCTCGCCGAGGGTGATCTCGTGCATCCGACGGGTGGTCGCCAGCGCGTCGGGGACGCTGCCGCCGACGAAGCGGACGATCGCGGGAGCGGTGGCCATCGCGAAGCCGCCGATGCCGGCGGTCTCGGTGATGGCGGAGTCGCCGATGTCGGGGTTGGCGTCGTCGGGGCCGTAGTCGCCGAGGAAGAGGCCGTCGGCGAGCTGGGCGGGCCCGGTGAACCACTCGTCGCCGGTGCCGGAGACCTGGATGCCGAAGTCGGTGCCGTTGCGGGCCATCGCCACGACCATCGTCGAGCCCGGCACGTCGCGGCCCGCGTCCAGCGCGAGCTTGCAGGCGGGCATCGCGAGGTTGAGGAAGAAGTGGTCGTTGCCACCGATGAAGCGCAGCGCCTCGGCCGCGTCCTTGGCGTCGGCGCCCCCGGCGACCATCGCGGGGGACAGGTCACGCAGCAGCATGAGCGTCCCGGCGCGGTTGCGGTTGTGGGCCTCGTCGCCCATCTGCAGCATCTGGGTCAGGATCCCCGTGACGTCGACCGGGCCGTGCTGCTCGGCGGTGTCGCGCACCGCCCCCTGCAGCAGCGGGCCGAGCACGTCGCCCATCCAACGCAGCCGGGTCAGCACCTCCGGGCCGTAGGCGCCGTAGCGCAGCACCTTGCCGAGGCCCTCGTTGAGCGTGCAGTGGGTACGACGGCCGGTGGCGGGGTCCTCCAGGACCCACATCCACATCGACGGGGTGACCACGCCGGCCATCGGGCCGACCGAGTCGCGGTGGTGGCACGGCTCGAGCGAGACGGACGACCCGGACTCGAACAGCGCGACCGCGTCCTCGGGGTCGTCGACCAGCCCCTCGAGCGCGGCGCCACCCATCAGCGCGCCGCGCAGGGGGCCGGAGGCGCGGTCCCAGGTGATCGGGGGGCCGGCGTGCAGGAACTGGCCGGGCTCGAGGCCGAGCAGCTCGGAGGCGGGCGCGACGTCGACGAGGCGGGCCTGGACGTCGAGCATCTGCGCGAGCGCCTGCTCGTTCGCCGCCCGGCGGCGCGGGTCCGCGGCGACCCGGGCGAGGTCGTCCTCGGTGCCGGGCATCGGCGGGCGCCAGTCGACGCGGGTGACGTCGACGGCCTGCGCGGTGACCGCGTCGGCGAACAGGTCGGCGCCGACGCCGACGACGTGGGTGGGAGCGGCGGTCATGCGGCACCTCCGACGAGCTCGATCGCGCGGCGGGTGGCCGCGGCGTTGGACAGGTGGACCTCGGCCCCGGCCTCGGCCAGGGTGCGGACCTGCCGGTCGAGGTCCTGGGGGTCGAGGCGGGTCCCGACGACGGCGACGACCACGGGCACGTCGATGCCGGCGAGCGCCGGGGCGAGCCCGCCCGCGGGGTCGGCCTCGGCGCCGTGGCCGAGCACCACGTCGAGCAGCAGCACGCCGGTCGCGGGGTCGGCGGCGGCGCGGGCGAGGTGCTCGAGCCGCAGCGTCGGGTCGATCATCGGGTGGGCGCGGCCCCGGGTGAGCGTGTCGTCGCCGAAGTCGACCATCGTGTGGCCGTCGGCCAGCAGCTCGGGGCCGAGCGCGAGGTCGGGGGAGAGCGGGATGTTGCTGCGGATGGGACCCAGGGACTCCGCGGCGATCAGCATCGCCTCGTCGCAGAGGGTGCCGCCGACGAAGAGACCGCGCAGGTGGCCGCGCCCCTTGGGCTTCGCGGCGCCGGTCACCGGCCACTCCGGCACTTCGCGGCCGAGCCGACGCAGCACCGCCTCGGCGGCCGTGGTCAGGTCCGGCTGGCCCTCGCCGAGCAGCGCGAGCTCGACCGGGGTGGACAGCGACGCGGCGTACTCGCGGATCTCCGCGGCGACGTCGTCGGCCGGCGGCTTGGAGACGAGCACGGCGAGCTCGACCGACGGGTCCTCGTCGAGCCGGCGCAGCGCCTCCCGGGTGGACAGCCCGCGCACGTCGGCGGACAGGTCGCGGCCGCCGACCCCGAGGGCGGAGCCGACGCCGACGCCGGCGTGGTCGAGCAGCGAGAGCAGCTGCTGGCAGCCCGTGCCGGACGCGGCGACGATGCCGACCGGACCGGGGGAGGTGGCGTTGGCGAAGCCGAGCCCGACGCCCCCGACGACGGCGGTGCCGCAGTCGGGGCCCATCACGAGCAGCCCTCGCTCGCTCGCGGTCCGCTTCAGTGCGAGCTCCTGCTCGACGGGCACGTTGTCGCTGAACACCATGACGTCGCGGCCGGCGTCGAGGGCGTCCATCGCCTCGACGAGGGCGCTGGCGCCCGGGACGGAGACCAGCACGACGGCGTCACCGGCCCCGCGCAGCGCCGCGCCGGAGGTGCGCGGCGGCGCCACCTCCGCCGCCCCGGTCGTACGCCGGGTGGTGGCGGCCAGCGCGGCGTCCACGGCGGACAGCGCCTGGCCGAGGTCGCCGTCGGGGGCGAGCCGCAGCGCGACGACGAGGTCGTTGGGCCCGGCCTCGGCCGGCACCGCGAACCCCATCGACGTCAGCACGTCGACGTTGAGCGGGGTGGCCATGGCGACCTGGGCGGCCTCGACGCCGGGGGTGTCCTGCACGGACCGGCTGACCTGGAGCAGTGCCACGGAGTCGGCGTAGGCGCCGCTCCTGACCTCGACGTGGTCCTTCATGCCGCGTGGGCTCCTTCCGTGGGGGTCCGGGTGAGGGCGTGGCGGGCTCCGGCGAGGAGCCCGGCGCCCGAGGTGTGGCCGACGGCGAGCAGCGCGGCGGTGCGCTCGGCCGCCGCGGGCCCGGGGGTGGTGAGCCACGCGCGCAGCTCGGGGAGCGCCTCGCCGTGCAGGGCGCAGTCGAGCAGCGTGGCCGAGAGCAGGGTGGTGCGGGACAGGTGGTCGCGGACGGCCCGGTCGACGTCGGGGGTGGCGGTCCCCAGGGCCCGCGAGGTCGCGAGGAAGCCGGCGACGAGGTCGTCACCGAGCGGGGTGAGGCCGCTGCCGTGGCCGACGAGCCGGGCGACGGCCGCAGGGTCGATCCCGTGCGGCGCCCGCGTCGCGAGCAGGTCGAGGGCCTCGCTCCAGCCGTCGTGGGCCGGGACCGGCACGTCTGCGAGTCGGCGGGCGGCGTCCGGTCCGAGCGCGCGGACCGCGACGTCCTCGACGCGGCCGACCACCAGCGGACTACCGTCGAGGTGCAGGACCCCGGCCGCCACGTGGACCACCGGGGCGCTCGCGCCGAGGTGGGGCAGCCGGGTGCGCACCGCGTTGGGCACCTGCACCGCGCCGGTCGCCAGCACGCCCACGCACCAGCCACCGAGGTCGGCGTACACCGCGGCCGGGCCACGGTGGACCACCGGCACGGGGCCCTCAGGCGCGGCGCGCAGCCGCTCCAGCACCCGGCGCGGAGCGCTCGCGGGCACCCGGTCGGGCACCGTCTGGGGCACCCGCTGCGACCGGCTCATGTCCTCGACGCTAGTGGCCCCGGGATAGGTTTGCCGATGTGAGGTTGTGCCAGCGATCCGCCCCTGGGGGTGCAAGAGTTGACAGGTGACCGCGAGGCGGGCGCCAGCGCCGCCCTGGCTCGGGTCGACGCGCTGCACACCGCCCTGACCGACATCGTGCTCGAGGGAGGCGACCTCGGCCGGATCGCCGAGGAGGTCGGCCGGGTCCTCGACGTCGGGGTGCTGGTCACCTCCAGCGACGGCCGCGAGCGCGCCGCCCACCTCGGCGACGACCACCGCGCCGCGCTCGCCGAGCACGACCTGCTCGACCCGACCGGGCGGCTCCGCGTCGAGCGGGTCCGCGCCGAGGGCACGCCCCTAGGGGCAGGGGAGGTCCGGTCGCTGCGCATCGCGGCCGGGGGCGAGGACCTCGCCCGGCTCGTGTCGTGCCGCACCGGCTCGACGATCGACGAGGCCGACGTCCACGCCCTGGAGCGGGCCGCGGCGGTCGCCGCGCTGCTCATCACCCGCGAGGCCGCGGTCACCGCCGTGGAGAACAAGTACCGCGGCGACTTCCTGCGCGACGTGTTCCTGCGCCGTGCCGGCACCCCGGAGTACGTCGAGGAGCACGCCGCCACGTTCGGCTGGCGGCTGGACCGGCCGGTCGTCGTCGCGGTCGCCGAGCTCGACCCGACCGACGGGGAGGACGGCCCGCCGACCGGGGAGCAGCGCCGGCTGTGGCAGGAGCGGTTCTCGGCGGCCTGGCGCCAGGTCACCGCGACCGTGGACCCCGGCGTCCCGTGTGTCGACTTCTCGTCGGAGGTGGTCGCGCTGCTGCCGGTCCCCGACGGCGACTCCGGTGAGCAGATGGACGACCTCGCTGCCGAGGTCGTGCACCGGGTGGTCGCCGCCGTGCGCGGCGACCGGGGCGGCGGGCGCAGGCCGTTCTCGGTGGGCGTGAGTCGCGTCGCCGCCGACCTCGACGCGCTTCCCGAGGCGTACGCCCAGGCCCGCCGGGCGGTCGACGTAGGCCGCCGGGTCCACGGTGGCGCCTCGACCACCTTCTTCGACCAGCTCGGCGTGCACCGGCTGATCGCGCTGGTGCCCGACCCGGCCGAGCTGCGCGCCTTCGCCCGGGACGTGCTGGGCCCGCTGGCAGAGCAGACCCCCGAGACGGCCGACCTCCGGGAGACGCTGAGGGTGCTGCTCGACACCAACTTCAACGTGGCGGAGGCGGCGCGCGCCCAGTTCTTCCACTACAACACGATGCGCTACCGGGTGGGCAAGCTCGAGAAGCTGCTCGGCCCGCTGTCGTCCGACCCGCACCTGCGGCTCGACGTGGCCGTGGCGCTCCGGGTGCTCGAGATCGGCGCCTGAGGCTCCGGGAGCGCGTCCCGGGGTGGCCCCCGGTTGGCCCCCGTTGACATGGCCCGGTCGGGTCATTGTGGGCGACGCGCCGTGAAGGTGTGCCAGTGCGGAGGGGGTTCCTTCGGCATCGTCTGACGATGAGGGTGTGTGATCCGGCCCACTAGCGTGAGGCCTCTCGGGGGTCAGCGCACGACGCGTCATCCAAGAAAGGAACGTCATGTCGATGTTCAAGTGGGAGGTAGTCGACCCGGCCCCCGGCCAGGCAGTCGCTCCTCACCAGCGCCTCGCCTGGGGCAAGACCACGGGTCTCGGTGCCCAGCACGTGATCGCGATGTTCGGGGCGACGTTCGTCTTCCCGATCATCATGGGCCTCAACCCCAACCTCGCGATCATGATGAGCGGCATCGCGACGGTGTGCTTCCTGCTCATCGTCAAGGGCAAGGTCCCCAGCTACCTCGGCACCTCCGCCTCGTTCGTCGGTGGCGCGGGTGCCATCTACGCGCAGGGCGGCGGCCCCGCCGACGTCACCGGTGCGATCCTGGTCTCCGGTGTCGTCCTCGCCGTCGTCGGCATGCTGATCCACTTCGCCGGCGCGGACTTCGTCAACCGCCTGCTGCCTCCGGTGGTCACCGGTGGTGTGGTCATGCTCATCGGCTTCAACCTCGCCGGCGTCGCCACCGACATCTACCTGCCCGCGGACCGCTGGGTCGGCATCGTCACGATGCTCGTGGTCATCGCGATGGCCGTGGGCCTGCGCGGCTTCCTCGGTCGGATCGCGATCTTCCTGGGCCTGCTGTTCGGCTACGTCCTCTCGGCCGTGCTCGATGTCATCGGCGTCGGCGGCGTCGAGGGCGACCGCGTCAACTGGGACGGCGTGCGAGACGCCGCCTGGTTCGGCTTCCCGCGCCAGACGGCCGAAGGCCTCGTGGGCAACCAGAACGAGCTCGGCAACCTCGCCGAGGTCGGATGGCACCTGCCGAACTTCTCGATCACCTTCGCCCTGCTCGCCATGCCGGCCGTCATCGCGCTGGTCGCCGAGAACATGGGCCACGTCAAGGCCGTCTCCGGCATGACCGGCGCCGACCTCGACCCGGTCATGGGCAAGGCCGTCGCCGCCGACGGCGTCGGCACCGTCATCGCCACCTCGGTCGGCGGCTCGCCGACCACGACGTACGCCGAGAACATCGGCGTCATGGCCGCCACCCGGGTCTACTCCACCGCGGCCTACTACGTCGCCGCGGCTGTGGCGATCCTGCTCGGCCTGGTCCCCAAGTTCGGCGCCCTGGTCAGCGCGACCCCCGCCGGCGTCCTCGGCGGCATCACCTTGGTGCTGTACGGCATGATCGGCCTCCTCGGCGCCAAGATCTGGATCGAGAACCACGTGAACTTCGGCAACCCCGTGAACCTCGTTCCGGTCGCCGCGGGCCTCACGATGGGCATCGGTCTCGACACGACCGGCTTCTTCAACGTCACCGAGGACTTCCCGCTCGGCGGCATCGCCATGGGCACGCTGATCATTGTCTTCGGCTACCACCTCGCCCGCGCGATCGCTCCGGCGGACGTCGAGGGAACGATGATGTCGGTCGGGACCCCCGGCGCCCACGAGGACGACACGAACGACCCCCGCCACAAGGGCTGAGGAGACCAGTGAAGCCAGCACCCTTCGCCTACGTCCGCCCGGACTCGCTCGACGAGGCGCTCACCGCGCTCGCCGGAGCCGACGGGGCGAAGGTGCTGGCCGGTGGCCAGAGCCTCGTGCCGCTGCTGTCGATGCGGCTCGCGGCCCCGACCACCCTGGTCGACATCAACGGCGTGCCGGACCTGGACGCCGTCACCGTGACCGGTGACGGCGTCCGGGTCGGCGCGCTGGCCCGTCACGCCGACGTGCTCGCCTCGGCGGAGGCGCGCGAGGTCCAGCCGCTGCTGGCGCTCGCGCTGGCGCACGTCGCCCACGGCACCATCCGCAACCGCGGCACCACCGTCGGCTCGCTCGTCCACGCGGATGCGGCGGCCGAGATGCCGGTCGTGCTCCGGCTGCTCGGCGGCTCGGTCGAGGTCGCCTCGCTGCGCGGCCGCCGCACCATCGCCGCCGACGACCTGTACATCGGCCCGCTCGAGTCGTCGCTCGAGGCCGACGAGATCGCCGTCTCGGCGTTCTTCCCGGCGCTGCCGGCCGGCACCGGCGTCGCCTTCGACGAGATCGCCCGCCGCCACGGCGACTACGCCCTGTGTGGTGTGGCCGCGACCGTCCGGCTCGACGGCGACCGCGTCGTCGAGGCCCGGGCCGGCTACCTCTCCGTCAGCGACCTGCCCACGGTCGTCGACCTGACGGCACAGCTCGCGGACGGGATCGAGGACACCGCGCTGGCGGCCGCCGGCGAGGAGGCGCTGCGCCACCTCGACCCGGCCGGCGACATCCACGCCACCGCCGACTACCGCGCCCAGCTCGCCCGGGTGCTGACCACCCGCGTGCTCCGCGCGGCGTACGACGACGCCCGCGCCCGGACCAGCTGAGCGCCGTCCGCACCGCCTGACAGACGACCCCGACCCCAGAGGACACGTCGCATGACCACCCCCGCTGCCGAGGCGCAGCACCGGATCCGGCTCACCGTCAACGGCCAGGCCCACGACCTCGAGGTGCCCGCGCGGCGGCTGCTGTCCGACGCGCTGCGCCACGACCTCGGCCTCACCGGCACCCACGTCGGCTGCGAGCACGGCGTCTGCGGCGCCTGCACGATCCTGGTCGACGGCCGGCCGGTCCGCGCCTGCCTGATGTTCGCGGTCTCGGCCGTCGACACCGAGATCACGACCGTCGAGGGGCTGGGGAACCCCGACGGCTCGCTGGGCCCGGTGCAGCAGGCCTTCAAGGACTGCCACGGCCTGCAGTGCGGCTTCTGCACCCCCGGGTTCCTCACCACCATCACCGCCGGCCTGCAGGAGAACCCCTCGCCGACGCGCGAGGAGGCCCGCGACATGATCGCCGGCAACCTGTGCCGCTGCACCGGCTACCAGAACATCGTCTCCGCGGTGTGCCGTGCGGCCGAGATCGCCAGGGAGACCGGCGAGCAGGCCGGCGAGCAGGCCGGCAGCCCGGCGACCGACCAGTCCGGGGCGGGGGAGGCGTCGTGACCACCAAGCTCATGGGCTCCGGCGTCCGTCGCGTCGAGGACGACCGGCTCGTCACCGGCAAGGGCCGCTACGTCGACGACGTCGCGGTCGGCCAGACGCTGCACGCCGCGGTGCTGCGCTCGCCGCACGCCCACGCCCGGATCACCGACATCGACGTCGCCGACGTGCTGGACCTCGAGGGCGTCCACGCCGTGTGGACGTACGACGACCTCGCGCCGCTGGCGCCGGCCATGGGGGAGCCGCTGCCGCTGCTCATCCCGCACCCCGCGCTCGTCCACGGCCGCACCCAGTACGCCCTCGCCCGCGACGAGGTCAACTACGTCGGCGAGGCCATCGCGTTCGTGGTGGCCGACGACCGCTACCTCGCCGAGGACGCCGTCTCCCGGATCCGGGTCTCCTACGAGATGCTCGAGCCGGTCGTCGGCATCGACCGTGCCCGCGGGGCGTCGGCGCTCGTGCACGACGACGTCCCCGGGAACGTCGGCGCCCGACTGGAGCAGGAGAACGGCGACGCGCGTGCCGCGATCGCCAAGGCTCCCCACACGCTCTCGCTCGACCTCACCATCGAGCGGTCTGCCTGCATGCCGATGGAGGGCCGCGGCACCGTCGCCCGCTGGGACCCCGACGTCTCGCGGCTGACCGTGTGGACCTCGACGCAGACCTCCACCGGTGTCCGCGCCGCCGTCGCGGCCAAGCTCGGCCTCGATCTCGGCCAGGTCGACGTGGTCACCCCCGACGTGGGCGGCGGCTTCGGCGTCAAGATCAACCATCCGTGGCCCGAGGAGCTGCTCGTGCCGCTCGCGGCCAAGGCCCTCGGTCGGCCGGTGAAGTTCACCGAGGACCGCCGCGAGCACTTCATCTCCTCCGCGCACGAGCGCGGCCAGGTCCACCACGTCGAGGTCGGCTTCGACGACGAGGGCCGGCTGCTCGGGCTCGACGTGCAGTTCTGGCACGACCACGGCGCCTACACGCCGTACGGCCTGATCGTCCCGATCATCACCTCCACCCAGCTGCTCGGCCCCTACAAGCCGCAGAACTACCGGGTGGTCTTCGAGTCGCTCTACACCAACACCGTGATCGTCACCCCCTACCGGGGCGCCGGCCGCCCGCAGGGCTGCTACGTCATGGAGCGGACGATGGACGCCATCGCGGCGTACCTCGGCAAGGACCGCACGGAGGTCCGCTCGGCGAACTTCATCCAGCCGGACGAGTTCCCCTACGACCACGGGCTGATCTTCCAGGACGGCCGCGAGCTCGAGTACGACTCCGGCGACTACCCGGCGTCGCTGGAGAAGCTCAAGAAGCTCGTCGGCTGGGACGAGTTCCCCGCGTTCCGCGAGGAGATGGCGGCGCAGGGCCGCCGGGTCGGCATCGGCCTGGCCTGCTACGTCGAGGGCACCGGCGTCGGCCCCTACGAGGGCGCCCACGTCCACATCGAGACCTCCGGCAAGGTGAAGGTCGCCACCGGCCTGACCTCGCAGGGACAGGGGCACCAGACCGCGTTCGCCCAGGTCGTGGCCGACACCCTCGGCGTCCGGTTCGAGGACGTCGAGATCACCACCGGCGACACCCGCCGGATGCCGTACGCCGTCGGCACCTTCGCCTCCCGCGCCGCGGTGATGAGCGGCTCCGCCATCCACCTCGCCGCGCTGCGCGCCAAGGAGAAGGCGCTGCGGATCGCCGCCGACGCGCTGGAGGCGGACGAGTCCGACCTCGAGATCGTCGACGGCGTGGTGTCGGTCAAGGGCACCGACTCCTCGATCGACCTCGGCACCGTCGCGGTGCTCTCCAACCCGCTGCGCTACGCCTTCGACGAGGCGTCCAAGGCGGCGACGCAGTTCAGCGTCGGCGACCCCGGCAAGCCGCCGGTCGCCGAGGACGACGAGCCCGGCCTGGAGGGCAAGGACTTCTACAGCCCCGAGCGGTCGACGTTCGCCTCCGGCATGCACGCGGCGATCGTCGAGACCGACCCCGACACCGCCGAGATCAAGATCCTCAAGTACGCCGTCGTCCACGACTGCGGCCACCTCATCAACCCGATGATCGTGGAGGGCCAGATCCACGGCGGCGTCGCGCAGGGCGTCGGCGGCGCGCTGTACGAGCGGATGGCCTACGACGAGTCCGGGCAGCTGCTCAACGCGTCGTTCATGGACTTCCTGATGCCCTACGTCACCGAGGTGCCGGAGTCGATCGACATCGACCACCTCGAGACGCCCTCGCCGCTCAACCCGCTCGGCATCAAGGGCGCCGGCGAGGCCGGGGTCATCCCGTCCGCCGCCGTGTTCGCCGCCGCGATCGAGGACGCCGAGGGCATCCCGATCCGGGCCATGCCGATCTCCCCGTCCGAACTGTTCGACCTCCGACGTGACAAGGAATCCTCGTGAAGATCGCCGGCGCCAACACCCTGTCCCACCCCGTCGCCACCGTCTGGGACTCGCTGCTCGACCCGGCCGTCCTGGTCCGCACCATCCCGGGTTGCGAGCGGCTCGAGGCGACCGGTGAGCACCAGTACGCCATGACCGTCACCGCCGGCGTCGCCGCGATCAAGGGCACCTACAACGGCGCCTGCGCGCTCTTGGACCTCGAGGAGCACAAGTCGCTGGTGATGAAGCTCCAGGGTGCCGGCGCCCCCGGCACCGTCGACGCCACCGTCCAGGTGCAGTTCGAGGAGGTCGCCCCCGGCGAGACCCGGATCTCCTGGGACGCCGACGCCGTCGTCGGCGGCATGGTCGGCGGCGTGGGCCAGCGGATGCTCTCCTCGGTCTCGAAGCGGATGGCCGGCGAGTTCTTCGACAACGTGGGCCGCGCGATCAGCGGTGGCCCGGTCGCCGCGGCTCCTGCCGCCGGCGCCGCCGCCCCGGCCGCGGGTGTCGAGGCCGGCGCCCCCGCCGCCCCCGGCCAGGTCTTCACCGCCCCCGCCAGGGCCGGCGTCTCCTCCCAGGACGACTTCCTCAAGGGCGTCGCCGTCGGCGCCGGGCTGGTGCTGGTGGGTGTCATCGTCGGCGGCCTGTTCGGGCGCCGGCGGTGAGGTCGGTAGCGATCCCCGGATATCCGGGGATCGCCTCGCTTCTCGGCCACCGGAGTGCCTTGGAAGTGCAGCGAGTGGCCGAGCGCTGTGACGGGAGGGGCCGATGGGAGAGCTGACCGTCGACTCCACCGCCCGCGAGATGGCGGCCGCGATCCGCGGCCGCGCCATCTCCGCGCGCGAGCTGCTCGACCTCCACCTGGCCCGCATCGCCGAGCGCAACCCCGAGCTCAGCGCGATCGTCTCGCTGGACGAGGAGCGGGCCCGCGAGGGAGCCGCGGCCGCCGACGAGGCCACCGCGCGCGGGGACGAGCTCGGCCCGCTGCACGGCCTGCCCCACGCCTTCAAGGACACCCACGCCGTCGCCGGCTGGCGCACCACCTACGGCTCCCCGCTGTACGCCGACCACGTGCCGGAGGCCGACGAGCTCCTGGTCGAGCGGGTCCGTGGCGCCGGCGCGGTCGTGATCGGCAAGACGAACGTGCCCGAGTTCGCCGCCGGCTCCCACACCTTCAACAGGGTCTTCGGCACCACCCGCAACCCGGTCGACCCGTCCCGCAGCGCGGGCGGCTCCTCGGGCGGCGCCGCGTGCGCCCTCGCCGCCGGCATGGTGCCGCTGGCCGACGGCTCCGACATGGGCGGCTCGCTGCGCAACCCCGCCAGCTTCTGCGGCGTCGTCGGGCTGCGGCCGAGCCTGGGCCGGGTGCCCGAGTGGCCGCTCTACAACCAGTGGGAGACCACCTCGGTGGGCGGGCCGATGGCCCGCAACGTGGGTGACCTCGCGCTGCTGCTGTCCGTGCAGGCCGGCCCCGACCCGCGCGCGCCGCACGCCCTGGCCGACCCGGGCGCGGCGTTCGCCCCGCCGCTGCGCGGCTCGCTGGCCGGGCTGCGGGTGGCGCTCTCGGTCGACCTCGGCGGTGCGCTCGACGTCGACCACGACGTGGCCGCGGTGGTCGAGGCCTCGGCTGCCACGTTCACCGGCGCCGGCGCCGACGTGGCCGGCGCGCACCCCGACCTGTCGCTCGCCGACGACACCTTCCGCACCCTGCGCGCCTGGCACTTCCAGGCGAAGCTCGGGCGGCTGCTCGCCGAGCACCCTGACGCCTTCAAGCCCTCGCTGGCCGACAACATCCGCGCGGGGGAGGGCCTCACCGGCGCCGACGTCGCGCGCGCCTACGCGCAGCGCACCGCGCTGGCGGAGACGATGCGGATCTTCTTCCAGCAGTACGACGTGCTGGTGCTGCCGGTCTCCCAGGTGCCGCCGTTCCCGGCCGACCAGGAGTTCCCGCACGAGATCAACGGCCGCGCGATGACGACGTACCTCGACTGGATGCGGTCGGCGTACTTCATCACCGTCACCGGCTGCCCGGCGATCTCCGTGCCCTCCGGCACGACCCCGGAGGGCCTGCCGGTCGGGATCCAGGTGGTCGCGCCGCACGGCGCCGACCGGAGGCTCCTCGAGGTCGCCGCGGCGTTCGAGGCCGTCCGCGGCTCCTGACCCGCCGGGCCACCGCGCTGTCGCGTTCTGCGGACATCCCCCGGTACAGGCCCGAACTCAAGTAGGTTCGGCCCATGGGGGAGCCTGCGCCTGTGCGACAGCAGCGGCGCGCGTTCGCCGCGATGGTGGCGCTCGTCGCCGTCCTCCTCGCGCTCTTCGCCTACCTCCTCAGCGGCCTCACGTCGCCGGCGACCGGCCACACCGCCAGCAGCGTCGGTTTCCTCACGGTCGGGCTGATGGCGACCGGCAGCGCCCTGTACCGCAGGGCCCAGACCAGGGGTCGCCGGCGCCAGATGTGGACCCTGCTGGCCTCGGCAGGGGCCGTCGCCGTGACCTCGAACCTTTACGCGGCGGCGACCGGCTGGGACGGCATCTCGCCCAACCCCGTGGCCGAGCTGGGGATCGGCACGGCGCTCTTTCTGGCAGTGGTCGGGGTGCTGCGCTACCCCGTGGTGCGCCGGCGCGGCATCGACGCCGCGCTGATGACGCTCGACGGCGTTGTCACCGCGGGGTGCGTCCTGGTCGTGGCCAGCGTGCTCGTGTTCCCGGAGCTCGCCGAGGGCACGGCCACGGCGCGGGCCGGAGCCCGCATCGCGACCTTCGCCTTCCCCGTGCTCGACGTCGTGCTGGCCACGGTCGCGCTGATCATGCTCCAGCGGACGTCCGGCCGCGACCGGGCCGTCCTCGGGCTCCTCACCGTCGGGTTCGTCGCCTACGCCAGCGCCGACCTCGTCTACGCCGTGCTCGTGGTGCAGGAGCGGTTCCAGTACGGCACGCTCCACGACCTGGGCTGGATCGGTGGGTACCTCACGATCAGCCTGGCGGCGTGGTTGCCCAGCACGTTGGCCGACGGCCCGGCGACCCCCCGCAGCCACGGCGGCTCCGACGCCCGCGGCACGCTGCTGGTCTTCGGGATGCTCATCGGCGCCGCCGGGGTGCAGATGGCCTTCAGGGACTCGCCGTCGCTCGGCCTGGTGCTCATCTGGCTGGTCGTCATGGCGGCCTTCGGCCTGCGCCAGGTCCTGCTGACCACCGACAACGAGTCGCTCCGGCGGGGCCTCGAGCGCCGGGTCCGCGCCCAGACGGCCGACCTCAGGCGCCTCGCACGCGAGACGGACGCGCTGCTGACCTCGGTGCGCGACGGCATCTACGGCGTCGACCCGCACGGCAACGTCACCTTCGTCAATCCGTCGGCCGCGGACGCCCTCGGCCGGCCGACCGCGGACCTGCTGGGCCGGCACGCCTGCGCGACCTTCCACTCCGACGCCGAGGGCGGCCACCCCGGCGGCCCGGAGGCCTGCTACGTCGTCCAGGCGATCCGGTCCGGCGCCGTCGCCAGCAGCCTCGAGGACGTCTACTCCCGCGGCGACGGCGCGACGTTCCCCGTCGAGGTCACCGCCAGCCCGCTGATCGAGGACGGCGAGTCCCGCGGCGCCGTGGTCGCCTTCCGTGACGTGACCCAGCGCCGCGAGGTCGAGCGGATGAAGGGCGAGTTCCTCTCGGTGGTCAGCCACGAGCTGCGCACGCCGCTGACGTCCATCCGCGGCTCGCTCGGCCTGCTGGCCGGTGGCGCTCTGGGTGAGCTGAGCCCGCGCGCCACCTCGATGGTCTCGATCGCCGTCCAGAGCAGCGACCGGCTCACCCGCCTGATCAACGACCTGCTCGACCTCGAGCGCATCGGCAGCGGCGCCCGGCCGATGGAGATCGCCACCGTCGAGGCCCGCCACCTCGTGGCCACCGCGGTCGGCCAGATCCAGGGCATGGCGTCACCGGCCAGGGTCGAGGTGGTCGCCGGCTCCTGTCGCGGCCGCGCGCTGGCCGACGAGGACCGGGTGATGCAGGTGCTCATCAACCTGCTCGGCAACGCGGTGAAGTACTCCCCGGCGAACGGCCGCGTGCTCGCCGAGGCCGAGGAGCGGAACGGCCACGTCCACTTCAGCGTGCGCGACGAGGGCGGCGGAATCCCGCCGGACATGCTCGACACCATCTTCGAGCGCTTCCAGCAGGTCGACTCCTCCGACACCCGCCGCCAGGAGGGCACCGGGCTGGGCCTCGCGATCAGCAAGGGGATCGTCGAGCGGCACGGCGGCCGGATCTGGGCGGAGAGCCAGCTCGGCCGCGGCACGACGGTCCACTTCACGATCCCCGCCGCGCCGACCGCCGTCCGGGTCCCCGACGCCGGCCCGGTCGACGGGCCGACCGTGCTGGTCTGCGACGACGACGCCACCGTCGTCGACGTCTTCAGCACGTTCCTGCGCCGGCACGGCTTCCGCGCGGTCGGCGTGAGCAACGGCGCCGATGCGCTGGCCCGGGTCCGGTCGCGACCCGTCGAGGCGGTGGTCCTGGACCTGCACATGCCCGGCTGCACCGGCGCCGAGGTCCTGGCGAGCATGCGGGGCGACGAGAGCACGGCCCGGGTCCCGGTGGTGCTCGTCTCCGCGAACGGGCCCGAGGTGGAGCCCGGCCTCGCCGACGAGGTGGACGACTGGCTGGTCAAGCCGGTGTCGGAGGAGCGGCTGGTGGCGGCGGTCTCCCGGCTGCTGCAGAAGTCACGGGCTGCCGGGGTTTCGGCCACCGCCGACGGGGGAGGAGAGTGACATGCCGCAGGGGTCGCGCAGGGTGCTGGTCGTCGACGACGACGCGATGATCCGCGAGGTCTCCCAGATGGCGCTCGAGGCGGTGGCCGGCTGGGAGGTGCTCCAGGCCGACGGGGGCTCGACGGCGCTCGTGATCGCGGAGGAGCACCGTCCCGACGCGATCCTGCTCGACGTGATGATGCCGGACATGGACGGTCTCACCACCTTCCGCCGGCTCCAGGAGTCCGAGACCACGCGCGACATCCCCGTCGTGCTGGTGACCGCGAAGGTCCAGTCGGGGCCGCGGCCGGTCTGGGACGGGCTGGCGATCGCGGGCGTGATCCCCAAGCCGTTCGACCCGATGACCCTCGCCGACGAGGTCTCCAGGATGCTCGGCTGGACCTGAGGGCCGGAGCCGGGGCTCGCGGCCGACGCGCCCACGCATCGGGCCGGTCGTCGCAGCCCGGCGCGGGATCCGACAGGATGTGGCAGGTGTCGGTGATGTACGGCGTCCTGCACCGGGTCGTGCCGCCGGTGGCTCGGGCGATCTGGCGTCCGACGGTCACCGGCCTGGAGAACGTGCCCGCGACGGGCCCGGTGATCCTGGCCAGCAACCACCTGAGCTTCGTCGACAGCGTGGTCATCCCGGTCGTGGTGCCCCGCAAGGTGGTCTTCCTCGCGAAGTCGGACTACTTCACCGGCACCGGCGTCAAGGGCGCGCTGTCGCGGGCCTGGTTCGAGGGCCTCGGCATGCTGCCCGTCGACCGCGACGACCGGAAGGCCGCCCTCGCCAGCCTCGACACCGCGCTCGAGGTGCTCGGCCGGGGTGAGGCGTTCGGCATCTACCCCGAGGGGACCCGCTCCCGCGACGGCCGGCTCTACCGCGGCCGCACCGGCGTCGCCCACCTCGCGCTGACCGCCGGGTGCCCCGTGGTCCCCGTCGGGCTGCGCGGCACCGAGAAGGTCCAGCCGGTCGGGTCCAACCGCCCGCGGGTCGTGCCGATCTCGGTGGCGTTCGGGCAGCCCATCGAGGTCGCCGGACGGTACGACGGCGTACCGCCCGGCCGGGCCCGGCGCGAGGTCACCGACGAGATCATGGCCGCCATCCAGGAGCTGTCCGGGCAGGAGCCCGCCGGCGTCTACAACGAGAGGGCGCCCGACGCCTGAACGCCGACCCGCCCAGGTCTCGACACGCTTGCTGCGCAAGCTACTCGACCAACGATCGTCGACAGTCAGCGAGGGACTGGCAGAGGTTGCCGACGGATTGCGGTTCCGTCGGCAGGATCTGCCGTGGCCCGGGCCACGCGCGGACCGCTTGAATCAAGGCCATGGCAATCCGCATCGGCATCGACACCGGCGGCACGTTCACCGACGTCGTGGCCTTCGACGAGGCGACGGGCGAGCTCGTCACCACCAAGACCCCCTCCACCCCCTCGAACCCGGCCGACGGCTTCCTGGCGGGCATCGACAAGGTCCTCGGCCTGATGGGCCTCGGCGACCTCGAGCGGCCCGCACAGGGCGAGCTCATCGACGCCGTCAGCCACGGCACGACCGTCGCCACCAACCAGCTGCTCGAGGGCAAGGTCGACCGGCTCGGCTTCATCACGACCGAGGGCTACGAGGCGATGCTGGAGATCGCCCGGCAGTCCGTGCCGGACGGCTACGGCAACTCCTACTTCTGGGTGAAGCCCGACCGGATCGTCCCGCGCGACCTCGTCAAGGGCGTCGGCGGCCGGCTCGACTTCACCGGTGCGGAGGTGCGCCCGTTCGACGAGGACGGCGCCCGCACCGTCGCCCGCTGGTTCCGCGACCGCGGCATCACCACGCTGGGCGTCTGCTTCCTCCACGCCTACGCCAACCCCGACCACGAGCAGCGGATGCGCGAGATCCTCGCCGAGGAACACCCCGCCGCCGTCGTGTCGCTGTCCAGCGAGGTGCTGCGCGAGTACCGCGAGTACGAGCGGGCGATGACCACCCTCGTCGACGCGGCCGTCAAGCCGCGCCTCTCGGCGTACGTCAACAACATCAAGACCCGCCTCGCCGAGTACGGCGAGAAGCCGCTGCCGTTCTACGTCATGAAGTCCAACGGCGGCGTGCTCTCGGCCGACGAGGTGGTCCACCAGCCGATCACCACCGTGCTGTCCGGCCCGGCCGCCGGCGCGCTCGGTGCCGCGCTGATCGCGAAGGTCGCCGGCTTCGACAAGGTGCTGACCAGCGACGGCGGCGGCACCTCCACCGACGTCAGCGTCGTCATCGACGGCGAGCCGACGCTCACCACCGAGGGCTCGGTGGGTGCGTTCCCGTCCAAGATCCCGATGATCGACGTCGTCACCGTCGGCGCGGGCGGCGGCTCGATCGCCTGGCTGTCCCCGGAGGGCACCCTCAAGGTCGGCCCGCAGTCGGCGGGCGCCGACCCCGGCCCGCTCTGCTATGGCAAGGGCGGCACCGAGGTCACCATCACCGACGCCCACGTCTACCTCGGCCGGATCCCTCCCCACCTGCTCGGCGGCGAGATCCCGCTCGACGTGCAGGCGGCGAAGGACGGCATCGAGCAGCTCGCCTCCAAGCTGGGGCTGAGCCCCGAGGCGTGCGCCACCGGCATCCTCGAGATCTCCGCGTGGAACCAGGCCAACGCGCTGCGCCAGGTCACCGTCAAGCGAGGCCTCGACGTCCGCGACTTCACGCTGACGACGTTCGGCGGCTCCGGCTCGCTGCTGCTGTGCCGCCTGGTCGACGTGCTCGGCCTGCCGACCGTGCTGGTCCCGCCGAACCCCGGCAACGTCTCGGCGTTCGGCCTGCTCACCGTCGACGTCAAGAACGACTACGTGCAGACCCACGTCTCGCTCGCGGAGAACCTCGACCCGGCCGGCGTCGCCGAGGTGTACGACGGCCTCACCGAGCAGGCCGCGCGGGCCCTCGCGACGGAGGGCTTCGAGCCCGAGGAGCACACCTTCGTCCGCACCGCCGACCTGCGCTACTTCGGCCAGGCGTTCGAGGTGCGGGTCGCCGTGCCCGACGGCCCGGTCGACGCGGACGTCCTCGACGAGGTGGCCCGCCGCTTCCACGCCGAGCACCGCGCGCTCTACGGCTACGACTTCGCCGGCGACGACTCGCAGCAGGTCGAGTGGGTCAACCTGCGGGTCTCGGGCATCGGCCCGATCCAGCGCCCCGACATCAAGCGCCACGACGTCGAGTCGGGACCTGCTGTGGTCGATTCGGCAGATTCGACCGTCACAACTACCGATTCGACGGTGCGCCGGGTCTGCTTCGACGCGGGCGACGGCTACGTCGACACCCCCGTGCTGTGGCGGCCGGACCTCGCCCCCGGCACCGTCGTCGAGGGCCCGGCGATCATCGAGGAGTTCGGCTCCACGGTGCCGCTGCACCCGGGCTTCAGCGCCCGCATCGACCAGTACCTCAACATCATCGTCACGAGGGAGACCAACTGATGTGCACCTCATCCACCGGCGTGACGGTGACCGCTGCGCCGGAGGCGAACGACGGTGGGAGCCGGCGCGCCCCCACCCAGTTCCCCTTCGGCAGCCTCACCGCCGACGCGGGCGCCAGCGCCGACCCGGTGCTCGTGGAGATCGTGCAGGGCTCGCTCGCGAGCGTCGAGATGGAGGTCGAGACCGCCATCGCCCGCACCTCGCGGAGCCCGATGATCCGCGACGCGCACGACTTCCGCGCCGGCATCCACGACCGGCTGCTGCGCAAGCTCACCGGCCGCTCCTACTCGGCGCTGGTGCACCCGATCGCGCGCGACTTCCCGATCGAGGAGATGCGCGAGGGCGACGTCTTCTTCCACAACGACGTCTACCGCTCCGAGGGCGGCATCGGGCACCTGCCCGACCTGTGCGTCACGGTGCCGGTCTTCGCCGGCCCCGAGGGGGAGCGGCGGGTCGTCGCGTTCGTCCAGGCCTTCGGCCACCACGACGACATCGGCGGCGCCGTCCCCGGCTCGATGCCCTCCAACGCCACCAGCGTCTTCGAGGAGGGCCTGATGGTCCCCCCGATCCGGCTCTGGGACGCCGGCGAGCCCAACCGCGCGGCGCTGGCGATCATGACCCGCAACTCCCGGATGCCCGAGAGCCTCGCCGCCGACCTCGACGCCGAGTGCTCCGCCTGCCTGATGGGTGCGCGCCGGCTCGGCGAGCTGTTCGACCGGTACGGCGTGGAGACCGTCGAGTCCTGCTTCGACGCGATCATCGACCGCACCACCACGACGTACCGGCGCGAGATCCTCTCCAAGATCCCCGTCGGCTCGTGGACCTGGGAGGACTACGCCGAGCACGACGGCGTCGACGACCCCAAGCTGCACACGCAGCGGATCACGCTCACCCGCACGCCCGCCGACGACCCGGAGGGCGAGCGGCTGATCCTGGACTTCGACGGCACCTCGCCGCAGGCGAAGGGCCCGATCAACCACTGCGGCGACTACAGCGACGGCGTCTTCCTCAAGAAGTGGCTGGCGCCGATCCTGCGCAACCTCGCCGACACCCCCGAGCGGATGGCCGAGCTCGACGTCAACGAGGGCATCGTGCCGTTGATCGAGATGCGGTTCCCGCCGCCGGGCACACTGCTGACGCCGGTCTTCCCGGCGCCCACCAACGCCCGCACGTTCGTCATCCTGCGGCTGCTCGGCGTGCTCGCCGGCGTGGTCGCCAAGGCGGTCGACGGCCGGATGCCCGCCGACCAGGAGACGATCCGCTACACCGGCGTCTACGGCGAGGACATGGACGGTCGCCCGTACCTCATGCGCGAGGTGCTCGGCGGCGGCTCCGGCGGCCGCTACTACGCCGACGGCGAGGACACCATCCACGTCGTGCCGGACTCCCGGAACCTGCCCACCGAGTTCACCGAGGCGCGCTTCCCGTTCCGGGTCGAGTCGCTCTCGCTCGCGATGGACTCCGGCGGCCCCGGCCAGTTCCGCGGCGGACTCGGCTACGAGAAGCACATCCGGATGCTCAAGGACGGCCACTTCATGTCGATCGCCGACCGGTCGATCCTGGCGTGCTGGGGCGTCAAGGGCGGCCACGCCGGCAAGCCGTTCGAGGTCACCATCGACCCGGGCGGGCCGAACAAGCGCGAGGTCGACGCCCTCGCCGACGCCGAGCCCGTGAAGGCCGGCGAGGTGATCCGGATCCGGACGACCGGTGGCGGCGGCTGGGGCGACCCGCTCGACCGCGACCCGGCGCTCGTGGTGCGCGACGTCGTGTGGCGCAAGGTCTCCCCGGAGGCGGCGCTCGCCGACTACGGCGTGGTCCTCACCGGGTCGCTCGACGACGACTCGCTGGGCTTCGACGAGGCCGCGACCGTGGCCGAGCGGGGCTCCCGTGAGCGGTCGGCCGAGGCGTTCTTCCACCGCGGCCCGGGCTACGCCCGGCTCGCCGACGGGGCCCTCTACGCCGGCGTCGACGTGCTGTGACCTGGGTGGATCGGGGCTGAGCGCGTGACGGTCACCGGGACGGACCTGGTCCACCTGCGGCGCTGCGTCGACCTGGCGCGAGAGGCGCTGGAGGACGGCGACGAGCCGTTCGGGTCGGTGCTCGTCGACGCCGACGGCCGGGTGCGGTTCGAGGACCGCAACCGGGTGAAGGACGGTGACCACACCCGCCACCCCGAGCTCGCGATCGCCCGCTGGGCTGCCGCCCACCTCGACCCCGGGGAGCGGGCGGCGGCCACGGTCTACACCTCGGGCGAGCACTGCCCGATGTGCGCGGCCGCCCACGGCTGGGTAGGCCTCGGCCGCATCGTGTACGCCGCCTCCACGGCGCAGCTGCGCGGCTGGCTCGACGACTGGGGCGTCGACCCCGGCCGGGTGGCGCCGCTGCCGGTGACCGAGGTGGCGCCCGGCGTGCCGGTCGACGGTCCGGTCCCGGAGCTGGCCGCCGAGGTGCGCGAGCTGCACCGCCGGCTCGTCGAACGGTCCCGGGCATGAGCGCGCGGGTGGCCGTCGTCGGCGGGTCCGGCAAGACCGGCCGGGCGGTCTCCGCGGCGCTGGCCGACCTCGGCGCGTCCCCGCGGCCGCTGGGGCGGGCCGACTGGGCCGACCTGGCCGGTGCGGTCGCCGGCTGCGACGCGGCGTACGTCATCGCACCCAACCTGCACCCCGACGAGCCGGCGTACGTCTCGGAGGTGCTCGAGGCCCTCCGCGCCGCCGGCGTACCACGGGTGGTCCTGCACTCGGTGGCGTCGCCGTACGCGCCGGACATGCCGCACCACCTCGGCAAGGCGCGGGCGGAGGACCTGGTGCGCCGCTCCGGGCTCGTCTGGGCGGTGCTGCAGCCCGGCGCCTACCTGCGGAACCTGCCGCTCGACGGGTCGCCGATGACCGTCGCCTACCGGGCGGACGCGCCGTTCGGGTTCGCCCACCTGCCCGACCTCGGCGAGGCCGCGGCGAGGGTGCTGCTCGGGCTGCTGGACGGGGAGCACGACGGGGCGACGTACGAGCTGGCCTCGCTCCGCGCCACCGTCGCTGAGGTGGCGGCCGCTGCCGGGGCGGAGGTGCAGGTCGTCAGTCCGGAGGAGTGGGCCGCGACCGCCGGCGCCGCCCTCGAGCCGCGCGAGCGCGACTGGCTGCGCGCGATGTTCGACTACTACGACCGCCACGGGCTCCCCGTCGGCACGCTCCCGATGGCGGCCCTGCTCGGGCGCCCGCCGACGGGTCTGGGCCAGGCGGTCCGGCCCGGTCCTTGAACCGGACGACACGCCCGCGCACGATGGAAGACGGGGCCCTGAATCCACCGAGGTGAGGCCCATGACCACCGTCGACGCGCTGCGCGGCACCGTGCAGCACACCCACGAGAACCTCTCGGACCGGCTCGCCGACGCGAGCACCCGGGTGGTGACGCCGGGACAGCCGCGCAAGGGCTACGAGGCGATCGACACCTTCCTGGCGATCGCGAGCAAGCACCTCTCCGCGGTCGACGAGGTGCTGCTGCCGGTGGCGCGCAAGCAGCTTCCCGGAGGGGCCGCTGCGGTCCACGACTACCTGGCCGCCGCCCGCGACCTCGAGGTCGTGCTGGCGCACGTGAAGGCCCGCGCGTACGGCTCGGTGTTCGAGACCGGCTTCCACTGGGACGACGTCTGGGCGGACGTCGAGACCGCCCTGGACCACCAGCAGGACAGCGAGGCCCACCTCGCCGATCAGCTCTCGGGCGTCCTCGACGACCGCGAGCTCGACGAGCTGACCGAGCGGCTGCACGCCGCGGAGTCCCACGCGCCTACCCGGCCCCACCCCTACGCCCCGCACACCGGCTTCCCCGGCCTGGTGGCCCGCAAGGTGCTGCACGTCGTCGACGCCTTCTGGGACACCGTCGAGGGCCGGATGGCGCCGAGCCCGGCGCGCCCGAAGCGCAAGAAGCCGGGCCTCGTCGCGCAGTACTTCCTCGCCGACCCCCGCTTCGACGAGGAGGAGGACTCCGTCGCCCGCTGACCCCTCTCACGGCGGTACGGCGGCGACCCACGGTGGTCGAGCACGTCGAGACCCGGCGAGGGAAGGCCGGGCAGCGATCCGCGCCCCACTTGTGCGCAAACGCAGCCCTCGCGCGGCTCCCGACCTGCGGATGCGCACAACTGGACGCCGCCCGCCGGTCGAGCCCGTCGAGACCCGGCGAGGGAAGGCAGGGCAGCGACCCAACGGTGGTCGAGCTCGTCGAGACCCCCGGGTTGGCAACTCCTGCCAGCACATCCGGGTCGCCTTGGGCGGATCTGGCGGTGCCCAGGGTGTAGCGCAGGTCACTAGGTTCGACGCATGAAGGTGCTGCTCGCGCTCGGCGGAAACGCCATGACCAATGCCGAAGGCCGCGCCCGCGTCGAGGACCAGGTCGCCGCGGCCAAGGTGGCGATGGCCGCCGTCGCCGACCTGCTGCAGCAGCAGGTCGACGTGGTGCTCACCCACGGCAACGGCCCCCAGGTCGGCAACCTCCTCGTCAAGAACGAGCTCGCCGCCAACGTCGTCCCGCCGGTGCCGCTCGACTGGTGCGGCGCCCAGACGCAGGGGACGCTCGGCTTCACGCTGATGAACGCGCTGGACGAGGCGCTCGCGGCCCGCGGCCTCGACCGGCGTACGGCGACCGTGGTGACCCGCACCCGCGTCGACGCCGACGACCCCGGCTTCACCGAGCCGACCAAGCCGATCGGCCGGTTCCTGCCGGCCGAGGAGGCGGCCGTCCTCGTCGAGCACGGCGAGACCTGGGAGGACCGCGGCGAGAAGGGCTGGCGCCGGCTGGTCGCCTCCCCGGAGCCGCTCGAGATCGTCGACGCACCCGCCGTGCGCGCCCTCGTCGAGGCCGGCTTCGTGGTGGTCGCCAACGGCGGCGGCGGCATCCCCGTCGTCCGCGGCGCCGACGGGACGCTGCGCGGCGTGGAGGCCGTCATCGACAAGGACCTCGGCGCGGCGCTGCTGGCGGCGTCCGTCGACGCCGACGTGCTCGTGGTCGCGACCGACGTCCCGCAGGCGGTCCTCCGCTTCGGCACGCCCGAGGCCGAGCCGCTCGGCACGGTCACCGTCGGCCAGCTGCGCCGGTACGCCGACGAGGGCCACTTCGCCAGCGGCTCGATGGGCCCCAAGGTCGACGCCGCCTGTCGTTTCGTCGAGCAGGGTGGCAGCCGGTCCGTCATCACCAGCCTCGACCAGATCAAGGCCGCGGTCACCGGCGACTCCGGCACCGTCGTCGTCCCCGACTGACACCCGACCCGAACACCCGACGCGAACACCCGACCCGAACACCCGACCCGGTCAGTCCAACCGGACCGGGTCCCACCGAAAGGAGCCGCAGTGCCCTCAGCCATCGAAGTCCGCAAGGTCCCGATCCACTCGGTCGCCGACGCCTCGGAGCTCGCGAAGCTCATCGACGACGGCGTCATGGAGGCCCACCGGGTCATCGCCATCATCGGCAAGACCGAGGGCAACGGCGGGGTCAACGACTACACGCGGATCATCGCCGACCGCGCGTTCCGCGAGGTCCTCATCGAGAAGGGCGCCCCGGCCGACCAGGTCAAGGAGATCCCGATCGTGTGGTCGGGCGGCACGGACGGCGTCATCAGCCCCCACGCCACGATCTTCGCGACCACCGACGCCGAGCCCACCGACGACCCGCGGCTCACCGTCGGCTTCGCCATGAGTGAGCAGCTGCTGCCCGAGGAGATCGGCCGCACCCCGATGATCTCCAAGGTCGCCGACGCGGTGAAGGTGGCGATGGAGCGCGCCGGCATCACCGACCCCGCCGACGTCCACTACGTGCAGACCAAGACCCCGCTGCTCACGATCCACACCATCCGCGACGCCAAGTCGCGCGGCAAGACCGTGTGGACCGAGCACACCCACGAGTCGATGGACCTCTCCAACGGCGTCACCGCGCTCGGCATCGCCGTCGCGCTGGGCGAGATCGAGATGCCCTCCGACGAGGACGTCATGCACAACCGCGACCTGTACTCCGCCGTCGCGTCCTGCTCCTCGGGCGTCGAGCTCGACCAGGCGCAGGTCGTCGTGGTCGGCAACGCGACCGGCGTCGGCGGCCGTTACCGGATCGGCCACTCGGTCATGAAGGACGCGCTCGACCAGGACGGCATCTGGGACGCCATCCGCTCCGCAGGCCTCGACCTGCCCGAGCGGCCGCACACCAGCGACCTCGACGGCCGGCTCGTCAACGTCTTCCTCAAGTGCGAGGCGTCGCAGGACGGCGAGGTCCGGGGCCGCCGCAACGCGATGCTCGACGACTCCGACGTCCACTGGCACCGCCAGATCAAGGCGTGCGTCGGCGGCGTCACCGCAGCCGTGACCGGCGACCCGGCCGTGTTCGTGTCGGTCTCCGCCGCCCACCAGGGCCCCGAGGGCGGCGGCCCGGTCGCGGCGATCGTGGACCTGGGCTGACCCACCCCCGGAGGGTTCAGTCCGGGCGGCCGGCCCGGGACCAGCTGGTCCCGGGCCGGTCGTGCTGTCAGGACACGGTCCGGCCGGTGTACGACGCCAGCCGGGCGTAGGCGTCCGCGCCGTGCGGCGGGCGCTGCTCCGGGCCGAACGCGTCGCCGCGGTTCTCGGCCGTCAGCGTCGCCGTCATGAACGCGAGGGCCCGCTCGGCGACCTCGGCGTCGAGCTGACCGACCGGGTAGCCGACGGCTGTGGCGAGGTCCCACGTGTGGACCGCGAACTCGGCCGTCTGCCAGTCGACCGCGCCCGGGTCCTCCGGGTCGCCCTGCTGGTGCCAGTGGTGGATGAGGTCGTCGCCGGCGGACCGGAACGTGGCTGCGGGGTAGAGGACCCGCTCCGGCTCCCCGGTCCACGCCGGCCGCCCGCCCCTGGCCATCTCGAGGAAGTGGCGCGGGTCGGCGACCAGGTGGGAGACGAGCCGGCCGACGTCCCAGTCGGCGCACGGCGTGGGCTGGTCGAGCTGGTCCTCGTGGACGGCGGCGATGACGTCGCCGGCCTGGTCGAGGGCCCTGGACAGCAGGACCACGGACTGGTGGGTGTCGGTCTGGGTGCTCATGACGTCCTCCTCACCGCCACCGTAGGTCGGCGCCGGTGGCGCGAGAAGGGACGCTAGGCCCTAGCTGCCGGGACCCGCTCCCGGTCGGACGCCGGCTCGCCGAGGGCGCCTCGGCCGGGGTGTCGGCGGCTGATGATCGAATGTCCGCCATGACCGCGACGACGTACCGCCTCGTGCCGCACGCCGCCGGTCCGGGGGTGCCGGTGCTCGACGAGCACCAGCAGCAGGTGGTGGACCACCCGGGCGGGCCGCTGCTCGTGCTCGCCGGGCCCGGCACCGGCAAGACCACGACCCTGGTCGAGGCGATCGCCGAGCGCATCGAGGGCCGCGGCTCGCGGCCCGACCAGGTGCTGGCGCTGACCTTCTCCCGCAAGGCCGCCGAGCAGCTGCGCGACCGGGTCACCGCGCGGGTCGGCCGGACCATGTCCACGGCGATGTGCTCGACGTTCCACTCCTTCGCCTACGCCCTGATCCGGCGCTACGCCCCGGCCGAGCTCTACGAGGCGCCGCTGCGGCTGCTGAGCGCCCCCGAGCAGGACGTCGTGCTGCGCGAGCTGCTCCACGACCACCCCGAGGCGGTCACGTGGCCCGACTCGCTGGCCCGCGCCCTCGGCACCCGCGGCTTCGCCCGTGAGGTCCACGCCGTGCTGTCGCGCGCCCGCGAGAAGGGGCTCGACGGCGGCGCGCTGCGCGCCCTCGGCGAGGAGGAGGGGCTGCCGGAGCTGGTCGCCGCCGGCGTCTTCCTCGACCAGTACCTCACCAACCTCGACTCCCAGGGCGCCACCGACTACGCCGACCTGATCCGCCGGGCCACCCTCGAGGCCGAGGCCCACCGCGACGAGGTGCGTGCCCGGTTCCGCCACGTCTTCGTCGACGAGTACCAGGACACCGACCCCGGCCAGGTCGCGCTGCTGCGGGCGCTGGCGGGCGACGGCCGCGACCTCACGGTGGTCGGCGACCCCCACCAGTCGATCTACGGCTTCCGGGGCGCCGACGTGCGCGGCATCCTCGACTTCCCCGCCGCCTTCCGACACCTCGACGGCCGGCCGGCCGACGTCGTGGCGCTGCGCACCACCCGGCGGTTCGGTCCCCGGCTGCTGGTGGCCTCGCAGCGGATCGCGGGCCGGCTCGCCCTGCCCGGCTCGATTCCGGCCGAGGCGCGCGCTGCGTTCCTCGACCCGGTCGCCGACGCCGGCGGGCTGGGGGAGGGCCGCGTCCACGTCCGCACCTTCGACACCGAGCGGGCCGAGGCCGAGCACCTCGCCGACCTGCTGCGCCGCGCCCACCTCGAGGACGGCATCGCGTGGGACGAGATGGCCGTGCTGGTCCGCTCGGGCCGCGGCTCGATCCCGCCCCTGCGCCGGGCGCTGGGCGCCGCCGGCGTGCCGGTCGAGGTGGCCCGCGACGAGGTGCCGCTGGTGCGCGACCCGGCGGTGCTGCCGCTGCTCGAGGGGCTGCGCGCGGTGCTCAACCTCGACAACCACGACCCCGACCACGTCGACCACCTCGACGCGGGCCGGGTCGAGGCGCTGCTGCTGAGCCCGCTCGGCGGGCTCGACGCCGGCGACCTGCGCCGGCTGTCGCGGCTGCTGCGTGCCCGCGAGAAGGCTGCGGCGCAGGCGGAGGGGCGCAGCCCCCGGTCCTCCCGCGACCTGGTGCGCCGGGCGGTGACCGAGGACGGCTTCCTCGACGGCCTCGACGGGCCTGAGGCCGGTCGCGCCCGGGCCCTGGTGCAGCTGCTTCGCGACACCCGCGCCGAGCTGGCGTCCGGCGCCACCGCCGAGGAGGCACTGTGGCTGCTGTGGTCGCGCACCTCGTGGCCCGAGCGGCTGCGCCGCGCCGTCGACGCCGGCGGGGGAGCGGCCCGCCGGGCCCACCGCGACCTCGACGCCGTCTGCGCGCTGTTCGACGTGGCCGCCCGCGCCGAGGAGCAGCGCGACCACCTCGGCGTCCGCACCTTCCTTGCCGGCCTCGTCGCCCAGCAGATCCCGGCCGACACGCTCGCCGACCGGGGCGCCCGCGGTGCGGCGGTGCGGCTGCTCACCGCCCACCGCTCCAAGGGCCTCGAGTGGCGGCTCGTGGTCGTCGCCCACGTCCAGCAGGACGCCTGGCCGGACCTGCGCCGGCGGTCCACGCTGCTCCAGGCCGACCGCATCGGCACCGACGGCGTCGTGCCGCCGGTCAGCAGCCGCGAGCTGCTGCTCGAGGAGCGGCGGCTCTTCTACGTCGCCTGCACCCGCGCCCGGCAGCGGCTGGTCGTCACCGCGGTCAAGTCCGCCGACGACGAGGGCGAGCAGCCGTCCCGGTTCCTCGACGAGCTCGGCGTCAGCGTCGAGCACGTCGTCGGCCGGCCGCTCCGGCCGCTCTCCATGCCCGGCCTCGTCGCCGAGCTGCGGCGCACCCTCGCCGACCCGGCCACGAGCGAGCCGCTGCGCGACGCGGCGGCCCGCCGGCTGGCCCGGCTGGCGCGCGAGACCGCCGGTCAGCGGGCGCTGGTCCCGGCCGCCGACCCGTCCACCTGGTGGGGGACCCGCGCGGCCAGCCGCTCCCTGCAGCCGCTGCGCGACCCCGACCAGCCGGTCCCGGTCTCGGCGAGCGTGCTCGACCAGATGCAGGTCTGCCCGACCCAGTGGTTCCTCGAGCGCGAGGCCGGCGGCGCCTCCCGGGCCCACCAGTCCGCCAACCTCGGCGAGCTCGTCCACGCCCTCGCGCAGCGGGTCGCCGAGGGCGAGCTCGACGCGGGCCCCGACGACGTCGACCGGCTCATGGAGCACGTCGACCGGGTCTGGGACCGGCTGGAGTTCCGCACGCCGTGGTCGAAGGCCCGCGAGCACGAGCGGGTCCGCGAGGCGCTCGACCGCTTCCTCCGCTGGCACCACGCCAACCCCCGCCGCGTGCTGGCCACCGAGCAGCGGTTCAGCACCGTCATCGAGCTGGAGGACGGCGAGCGGGTGACGCTCACCGGGTACGCCGACCGGCTCGAGCTCGACGCCGAGGGCCGGGTGGTGGTCGTCGACCTCAAGACCGGCCGCCGGGCGCCCTCCCACAAGTCGGTCGAGGGCCACCTCCAGCTCGGCCTCTACCAGTACGCCGTCGACCGTGGCGCCGTCGACGAGGTCGCCACCCCGGTGACCGGCGAGCCCGCGGCCGCCGGCGGCGCCGAGCTGGTGCAGCTCGGCCTGGTCGACGGTCCCGACTCGGCGGTGGTGCAGCCGCAGCCGCCGCAGCCCGACGACGGCACCGGCCGCGAGGCGCTGCGCGAGCAGCTCGCCCGCACCGCCTCGCTGCTGCGTGCCGAGTCCTTCCCCGCCGTCGCCGGCCAGCACTGCCGCGACTGCAGCTTCGTGCCCCTCTGCCCCGTCAAGAGCGCCGGACCGGTGATCAGCCAGTGACCCAGCCAGTGACAGAGACGACCAGCCCCGCAGCCGCGACCGGCCAGGCCACCGACGGCCGGCCGGCGGTGCGCCTCGACACCCCCGAGGACCTCGCCCGGGTGATGCGGACCCCCTACGCCCCCAGCGAGCAGCAGTGGGCCGCCATCTCGGCGCCGCTGTCGCCGGCCGTCGTGATCGCCGGCGCCGGCTCCGGCAAGACCACGCTGATGGCCGCCCGGGTCGTCTACCTCGTCGTCACCGGCCAGGTCCGCCCCGACCAGGTGCTCGGGCTGACCTTCACCACGAAGGCCGCCAGCGAGCTGCGGCAGCGGATCCGCGAGGCGCTGCGCACTGCCGGGGCGCTCGAGGCGCGCGACGCCGACGACGACGTGCTCGAGCCGACCGTCGCCACCTACAACGCCTACGCGGCCGGCCTGCTCACCGACCACGGCCTGCGGATCGGCCACGAGCCCGACACCCGCGTGATCACCGACGCCGCCCGCTACCAGCTCGGCGCCCGCGCGGTCGACCGCTACACCGGCGAGGTCCGCCACCTCACCGACCACCCCGAGACCGCCATCCAGAACCTCCTCGCGCTCGACAGCGCCATGTCCGAGCACCTCGTCTCCGCCGCCGACGTGCGCCGGGTCGACGACGAGGCGCGGCGCGGGTTCGAGTGGGCGCTCGCCGAGGAGGTCGCCGGCAAGAACCGCAAGGGGCACCGCGACGCCGTCGAGAAGGCCATCTCCGCGATCGACCGCCGCGCGGAGCTGCTCGGCCTGGTCGAGGCCTACCGCCGCCTCAAGCGCGACCTCGGCCTGATGGACTTCTCCGACCAGATCGAGCTCGGCGCCCGGCTCGCCGACGAGCAGCCCGACGTCGGCGCGGTGGAGCGGGAGCGGTTCCGGGTCGTCCTCCTCGACGAGTACCAGGACACCTCCGTCGCGCAGGCCATCATGCTGTCGCGGCTCTTCTCCGGCCCCGACCCGGCGCGCGGCCGCGGCCACGCGGTCACCGCCGTCGGCGACCCCAACCAGGCGATCTACGGCTGGCGCGGGGCGTCGGTCTCCAACATCCTCAACTTCTCCGAGACCTTCCCGGCCGCCGACGGCGGTCCGGTCCCCATCCACCCCCTCACCGTCAACCGCCGCTCCGACCGGCGGATCCTCGAGGTCGCCAACCGGCTGGCGGCGCCGCTGCTGGAGAAGTACGACCAGGTCGCCCCGCTCGAGCCCGCGCCCGGCGCCGAGGCCGGCGCGGTCACCGCGCGGGTCTTCGAGACCCACGCCGACGAGCTCGCCTGGCTGGCCGAGGAGGTGAGGGCGACCCGCACCCGGCTCGCCGCCGCCGACCCCGACAAGCCCGCCTGGTCGAAGATCGGCGTGCTGACCCGCGACAACGCCCACGCCGAGGACGTCTTCGACGCCCTGACCGGCGCCGGGATCCCGGTGGAGATCGTCGGCCTCTCCGGCCTGCTGCGGCTGCCCGAGGTAGCCGAGGTCGTCGCGGTCCTCCACCTGCTCCACGACGTCACCGCCAACGCCGCGCTGCTCACGCTGCTGTCCGGGCCGCGGTGGGCGATCGGCCCCCGCGACCTGCGGCTGCTGAGCCGCCGCGCCGCGGAGATCGCGGGCCACCAGGTCCGCGGCACCGACCTCGGCTCCGTCGACGACCACCTGCTGGCGGTGGCCGACGGCGTCGACCCCGCCGAGATCGCCTGCCTCGACGACGCGCTCGCCGACCCCGGCGACGCGCCGTACTCCCCGGAGGCGCTGGAGCGGTTCGGCCTGCTGGCCGGCGAGCTGCGGATGCTGCGCGGCTACGTCGGCGAGCCGCTTCTCGACACGGTCCGGCGCATCATCGACACCACCGGCGCCGACGTCGAGCTGGCCTCCGCCGTCAGCCCGGCCGCCGCCGCCCGCCGCGACAACCTCGACCTCTTCGTGAAGGCAGTCGCGGAGT
Organism: Nocardioides sp. GCM10027114; assembly: GCF_042659625.1. Lineage (NCBI taxonomy): Bacteria > Bacillati > Actinomycetota > Actinomycetes > Propionibacteriales > Nocardioidaceae > Nocardioides > Nocardioides sp. GCM10027114. The sequence continues at coordinate 116,064 of NZ_JBHSSS010000024.1, read as the reverse complement.
TCCAGGCCGTCGACGGCGACGTGACGCTGCCGGCGCTGCTGGCCTACCTCACCGCCGAGGACGACCAGGGCAACGGCCTCGACGTCGCCACCCCGACCGAGGCCGACTCGGTGAAGCTGCTGACGGTCCACCGCTCCAAGGGCCTCGAGTGGGACGGCGTCTTCCTGGTCGGCGTCTGCGAGAGCCGGTTCCCCTCCGGCCGCTCCCGCACGCTGTGGGTCTCCTCGCCGTCGATCCTCCCCGCACCGCTGCGCGGCGACGCCCACGACCTGCCCCAGCTGCACGGCTTCGACAAGGACGCCCTCGAGACCTACCGCCAGGACACCCGCGCCCACGACGCCGAGGAGGAGCTCCGCCTCGGGTACGTCGCCTTCACGCGGGCCGCCCACCGGCTGTCGGTCACCTCCTACTGCTGGACGCCGCGCGCCACGCCGTTCGGCCCCTCCGCCTACCAGGCGGTGGTCCGCGACCAGCTCGCCGAGTGGGGCGAGCCGTGCGAGCACTGGCTCGACAAGCCGGCCAAGGGCGACCCCAACCCCTACGCAGCGGTCGACCCGTCGAAGCCGTGGCCGGCCACCGGCACCGGCCGCGAGGCCGAGCTGCGGATCGAGGCGGCCCGGCGCGTGGCGGAGGCCGACCCGGACGCCGGTGACACCGGCCTCGACATGATCGAGACGGCCGTGGTGTCCGAGTGGGACACCGAGCTCGACCGGCTGCTCGAGGAGGCGCGGCGCGACCGCAGCGGCGACGTGGCGGTCGAGCTCCCCAGCAGCCTGTCCGCGACCGCCGTGGCCCGGCTGCGCGACGACCCCGACGGCTTCGCCCGCGAGCTGGCCCGGCCGATGCCGCGGACGCCGTCGTCCGCGGCCCGCTTCGGCACCCGCTTCCACGCCTGGGTGGAGGCCCGCTTCGGCCAGCAGGACCTCTTCGACTACGACGAGCTGCCCGGCCGGGCCGACGCCGGGATCGACGACGACACCGACCTCAAGGAGCTGATCGCAACCTTCGAGCAGGGTCCGTTCGCCCACCGGGTGCCCCACCAGGTCGAGGCACCGTTCGCGCTGGTGCTCGACGGGCAGGTCGTCCGCGGCCGCATCGACGCCGTCTATGCCGAGCGCGTCGACGGCGAGGTGCACTTCCTCGTCGTCGACTGGAAGACCAACCGGACCGCCAGCGCCGACCCGCTGCAGCTCGCCCTCTACCGGCTGGCCTGGGCGGAGCTCGCCGAGGTGCCGCTCGAGCGTGTCCGGGCCGCGTTCTACTACGTCCGCACCGGGCAGCTCGTCGAGCCGGCCGACCTGCCCGGCCGGGACGAGCTCACCCGGCTGATGGCGGTCGGGCCGTGAGCTGGCAGGGCCTGCTCGACCTCGACGACTGGCGGACCCGGCTGGCGGTTGAGGGTCGGTTCGAGATCGCGGTGCGGCGCTGGCCGGCGCTGCTGCTGGGACTCTTCGGTGCGTCGCTCGGACCGCTGATGGTCTGGGCCGCCGTCCTCGGGTTCGCCGACTCCGAGGGCGTGCTCGTCGCCGGAGTGTGCGCCTGCTCCGGTGCACTGCTGGCCCTGAGTGGCCTGCGGCTGCTGGCCCACTGCCTGCGGCCCGGGCCGGTGCTCGTGGTCCGCCCCGACGGGCTGGAGCTCACCAGGCTGAAGCTCCGTGTCCCGTGGTCGGGGATCAGCGACGTCACGGCGCGCCGCTACGGCTACCACGTCGTCGTTGTCGAGGTGCGGCTCGAGGCCGCCTTCCGCGACCACGTGCTCCGGGAGCGGCCGGTCCCGTGGCACACCCGCCTGCGGCGCAGCAGGCGGTGGTTGACGTTGCCGTGGCCGCTGGCCGCCGACGTCCCCTGCCTCGTCGAGCTCCTCGACGAGCTCCGTGGGCAGGCGCGCCGCTGAGTCAGCCGCCACCGGACGGCTCGTCGAGCCGGCCGGCCCGTCAGGCGCTCTCGGCCATCATGTTCGGCGCGGCGGCACCGGACGGGCCGTGGCCCGCGGTCGGGCCCCCGAGGGTGCCGCCGAGCCGGGCCGCCACGCTGCGTGCGGCGACCCGTCCGGCACGGTTGGCGCCGATGGTGCTCGCCGACGGCCCGTAGCCGACGAGCTGGACCCGCGGGTCCGCGACCGCCGTGGTCCCGTCGAGCACGATTCCGCCGGTGCGGGTGCGCAGCCGCAGCGGCGCGAGGTGGCCCAGCGCCGGCCGGAAGCCGGTGGCCCACAGGATGACGTCGGCCCGCCACAGCGTGCCGTCGGCGAGCCGGACCCCGTCCGGCTCGACCCGGGTGAACATCGGCTGCCGCTGGTAGGCGCCGAGCGCCGCCGCCTCGCGCTCCTGCGGTCGCAGCATCAGCCCGGTCACGCTCACCACGCTGCGCGGCGGCAGGCCGCGGCGGACGCGGTCCTCGACGAGCGCCACCGCCGCCCGGCCGCGCTCGGCCGTGAAGTCGTCGGTGCGCCAGACCGGGTCCCGGCGGGTGACCCACAGGGTCTCGGCCACGGGGGCGAGCTCGCCGAGGTGCTGGACGGCGGAGAGGCCGCCGCCGACCACGACCACTCGACGGTCCCGGAAGGGCTCGGGTCCGCGGTAGCTCGCGGTGTGGAGCTGCTCGCCCCGGAAGGTCCACATCCCGGGGTAGGCCGGGATGTGGGGTTGTGACCAGGTGCCGGTGGCGTTGACGAGGGTGCGGGTGCGCCACCCCCGGTCGCCGGCGTGGACGACGAGGAGCCCGCCGTCGTCGGTGACCCGGTCGACCTTGACCGGCCGGAGGACCGGGAGGGCGTGCTGCCGCTCGTAGTCGGAGAAGTACGCCGGCACCACGACGTTGGCCCGGTCCTCGCTCCGGGTGGGGGCGGGGGAGTCCGGCAGCGCGGCGACGCCGTGGACGTCGGTCATCGTCAGCGAGTCCCAGCGGTGCTGCCAGGCGCCGCCGGCCGCCTCCTCGGAGTCCAGCACGACGTGGTCGATCCCGCGTCGTCGCAGGTGGTAGGACGCGGAGAGGCCGGCCTGGCCGGCCCCGATGACCACCGCGTCGAGGATCTCCACGCTGCCCCAACGCCGGTGGCGCCGGGTTTAGTCCACCGGGGGACTAAACCCGTGCCGTCAGTCCCCGGTGAGGGCTGCCTGCAGCGCGATCTCGACCATCGCGCCGAAGCTCTGCTCGCGCTCCTGCGACGAGGTCTCCTCGCCGGTGACGACGTGGTCGGAGACGGTGCAGATCGCCAGCGCCCGGCGGCCGAACTTCGCGGCCAGCGTGTAGAGCGCGCTCGCCTCCATCTCGACCGCGAGCACGCCGTAGTCGACCATCCGCGCGGTCAGCTCGGGCCGCGGGCTGTAGAACGAGTCGCTGCTGAAGATCAGCCCCACGTGGACCCCGGCCCCGTCGGCGAGCTCCTCGGAGGCGTCGTACGCCGCGCGCAGCAGGCCGAAGTCGGCGACCGGCGCGTAGTCGAGGCCCTCGAACCGGATGCGGTTCATCGACGAGTCGGTGCAGGCACCGGAGGCGATGACGAGGTCGCGCACGGCGAGCTTCTCGGTCAGGGCACCGCACGAGCCGACCCGCACGATGGTCTGCACGTCGTAGGAGTCGAACAGCTCGTTGGCGTAGATCGCGAACGACGGCTGGCCCATGCCGGACCCCTGCACCGAGACGCGGTGGCCGCGCCAGGTACCGGTGTAGCCGAGCATCCCGCGGACCTCGTTGTAGACCTTCGCGTCCTCGAGGAACGTCTCCGCGATCCACTTCGCGCGAAGCGGGTCGCCGGGCATGAGGACGACGGGGGCGATGTCGCCGGGTGCGGCGCCGATGTGGGTGCTCATCGCCCGGCAGCCTAGTGCCCGGGGCGGCGCTAGCGTGACCCCCGTGACGTTCCCCCACCTGCGGCTCGCGGCCAACCCTCACATGCGGCACGGCCTGCACCGCGACGACGAGACCTGGCTCGAGGAGCGGTGGCGTGACCCGCGCACCCGGGTCCTCGTCGTGTCCGGCACCCGGATCCGTCCGGTCGACGGTCGGCTGTCCTGGGTCAGCCCGGCGAAGGCCCCGGAGGGGACGCGGGTGCTGCTGGGCGAGCGCGAGGGCGCGGCCTGGTTCGCGGTGATCGTGGACCCGGCGACCGCGACGGGGGAGAAGTCGGAGTGGTTCAGCCTGCGCGGCGCGCTGCCGGCGCTGGCCGCGGACCCCGACGGCGCGCCGATGCTCTTCCACGCCATCGGGCTGGCCGAGTGGCACTGGGCCACCCGGTTCTGCCCGCGCTGCGCGGGCCGGCTCGAGCCGCGCAAGGCCGGCCACGAGCTCGTCTGCACGGAGTGCGGCAAGCCGCAGTTCCCGCGCACCGACCCGGCCGTGATCATGTTGATCACCCACGGCGAGCCGGGCGCCGACGACGAGCGCTGCCTGCTGGGGCGGCAGCGGGCCTGGCCGGAGGGCCGCTACTCCACCCTCGCCGGCTTCTGCGAGCCGGGGGAGACCCTCGAGGACGCCGTACGCCGCGAGGTCGCCGAGGAGGTGGGGCTGCGGGTCGGCGAGGTCACCTACTTCGGCAACCAGCCCTGGCCGCTCCCGGCCAGCCTGATGATCGGCTTCCTCGGCCGCGCCGAGACCACCGACATCGACGTCGACGGCGACGAGATCGAGGTGGCCCGGTGGTTCACCCGGGCCGAGATGCGCGCCGAGCTCGATGCGGGCTCGCTGGTGCTGCCGCGCGGCCTGTCGATCTCCAGCTCGCTCGTGGAGCACTGGTACGGCGAGGAGCTCCCGGCCGGCGGCTGGTGACGAGCTGCCACCAGTTACCCCCTCAACGGAGCCGAGCTGCCACCAGTTACCCCCTCAACGGAGCCGAGCTGCCACCACTTGCCTCAAGAGCGGGCAACTGGTGGCAGCTCGCGCCTCACGCGTGGGGAACTGGTGGCAGCTCGCGCCTCACGCGTGGGGAACTGGTGGCAGGTCGCGGGTCAGGAGGCGAGCTCCTCCAGCTCCTCGAGCTTGGCCTTCACCTGGCGCAGCGACGGGTTCGTCTGCGCGCTGCCGTCGCTGTAGACCAGCGTGGGCACGGTCTGGTTGCCCCGGTTGGCGGCCTCGACGATGCGGGCGGCCTTCGGGTCCTGCTCGATGTCGACGATCTCGTAGCGGATGCCCTCGCGGTCGAGCTGGCTCTTGAGCCGGTGGCAGTAGCCGCACCAGGGCGTGGTGTACATCGTGAACGAGGTCATGGGCAGGAGTGTCCCCTTCGGCATCTAGGGTGAAACGGCAGTCGGTCGCTTCGTTCGCGCGCGTCGGCGCAGGCGCAAGGATTGCAGCGACACACCCGTAACACCCGCCACCCAGGAGTTTCTTCCCGATGTCCCGTCCCGGGCCCGTCCCCGGCTCCCCGCGTCCCGACGACCTCCTCGCCGGGCTCGACCCCGAGCAGCGCCGGGTCGCCGAGACCCTCCGCGGCCCGGTGCGCGTGCTCGCGGGCGCCGGCACCGGCAAGACCCGGGCCATCACCCACCGGATCGCCCTCGGCGTCGCCACCGGCGTCTACGAGCCCACCGAGGTGCTCGCGGTGACCTTCACCACCCGCGCCGCCGGCGAGATGCGTGTCCGGCTGCGCGGCCTCGGCGCCGGCGGGGTGCAGGCGCGGACGTTCCACTCGGCGGCGCTGCGCCAGCTGCGCTTCTTCTGGCCGCGCGTCCACGGCACCGAGCTGCCCACCCTCACCGAGTCCAAGCTCGGCATCCTCGCGACGGCCGCCCGGCGCACCCGCCTCGAGCCCGACCAGGCCCTGTTGCGCGACCTCGCCTCCGAGATCGAGTGGGCCAAGGTCAGCAACGTCCACCCCGACGACTACGCCCGGATCGCCGCACGGCGGGGCCGCTCGGTCGCCGGCCACGACCTCGACACCGTCGCCCGCGTCTTCAGCACCTACGAGGACGTGAAGCGTGGTCAGGGCCGGATGGACATGGAGGACGTCCTGCTCTTCACCGCCGGCCTGCTCGCCGACGACGAGCGGGTCGCCGCCCAGGTCCGCCGCCAGTACAAGCGGTTCGTCGTCGACGAGTTCCAGGACGTGTCGCCGCTGCAGTCGGCGCTGCTCGACCTGTGGCTCGGCGGCCGCGACGAGCTGTGCGTGGTCGGCGACCCCGCTCAGACGATCTACTCCTTCGCCGGCGCGAAGGCCGACTACCTCCGCGACTTCCCGCGGCGCTACCCCGGCACGACCTCGATCGAGCTGGTCCGCAACTACCGCTCCACCCCCGAGGTGGTCGCCGCCGCCAACACGCTGCTGGCCGGGTCGCCGAGCCGGGGCGTGGACCTGCGGGCGCAGCGCCCCTCCGGCGCCGAGGTGACGTGGACGCCGTATCCCGACGAGGTCGCCGAGGCCGACGGCGTGGCCGACCAGATCGCCGCGCTCGTGCGCCAGGGCCGGTCGCCGGGAGAGATGGCGGTGCTGTTCCGCATCAACGCCCAGTCGGAGAGCTTCGAGGAGGCGCTGGCGAGCCGCGGCGTCCCGTACGTCGTCCGCGGCGCGGCGCGGTTCTTCGACCGACCGGAGGTCCGGCAGGCCGTGACCCTGCTGCGCGGCACCGCCCGGTCCGGGACCGGCGGCGACGACCTCGTCGAGACCGTGCGCGCCACCCTCGCCGGGCTCGGCTGGAGCCCCGAGGCGCCCTCGGCTCGCGGCCAGACCCGCGACCGATGGGAGTCGTGGCAGGCGCTGGTCGACCAGGCGGTCGACTTCGCCCGCACCTCCGCGGAAGCCTCGGGCGGCTCGGGGCCGGCCGACCTCGGCGGCTTCGTCGACGACCTCGACCGCCGGGCCGCCGAGCAGCACGCCCCGGTCGCCGACGGCGTCACGCTCGCGACGCTCCACGCCGCCAAGGGCCTCGAGTGGGACACCGTCTTCCTCGTCGGTCTGCAGGAGGGCACCATGCCCTTCTCCTACGCCGAGTCGCCCGCCGAGATCGAGGAGGAGCGGCGGCTGCTCTACGTCGGCCTCACCCGGGCCCGGCTCGAGCTGCACGGCTCGTGGAGCCTCGCCCGCAACCCCGGCGGGCGCGCGGGACGCAAGCCGTCGCGGTTCCTCGACCCGCTGTTGCCGGCGGAGAAGCGGGCGCCCGCGCCGAAGCCCCGACGCGGCCTCGCGAGCTGCCGCGAGTGCGGCAAGCCGCTGATGAGCGGCGCCGAGAAGAAGCGCGGCCGCTGCCACGACTGCCCGGCCTCCTACGACGAGGAGCTCTTCGAGCGGCTGCGCGAGTGGCGGCGTACCCGCGCCGAGGAGGAGAACGTTCCGGCGTTCGTCGTCTTCACCGACGCCACGCTGCAGCTGATCGCCGAGCACAAGCCGCGCAGCGCGGAGGCGCTGCTGCGGGTGAACGGCATCGGCCGGAGCAAGCTCGAGCGCTACGGCGACGAGGTCATCGCGCTGGTGGACTAGACGAAAGCAGGAAAAATCTCGAAATACCCACAAAATCGTTTGCCCATTACCTATGCGGCGGAGTAGTTTCCTCTCACTGTCCCGCGCAGAAGGCCCTGGCAAGGCCCGCGCCCGAGCACCTGAAGGAGGTGGCCTGATGTTCAGCAACACGATCCGCAACGCGACCGACGTCGTGCGCTTCGGCATGCCCATCGACGGCTACACCTTCGGCGCCACCGTCGCCTCTCAGGCGAAGTGCGCCCTCGGTGCCGTGGTGCGTGATGGCCGCGTTGCCGACGTCCGGACGCTCGTCCAGGGCTTCTTCCCGGGGACCTCTGCCTGGAGACCACCGATCAGCTGACACCCAGCATTCGGCGCCTCCAGGCCGCGGACCCTCACCGGGATCCGCGGCCTTTCTGTTTCCCGAGCTTCATCCAAGCGATCAGGTCAGAAGGAGGTGACACGAATGACCATCAGCGTTCTCGACAGCGTCGAGGGGACTACCCCCGAGGTCGGTCTCGGACAGCTCCACGACCAGGCCAGCAAGGTGGCGGCCGACCAGCTGCCGTGCCGGGTGAACGACCCGGAGCTCTGGTTCGCCGAATCCCCCTCGGACGTGGAGTACGCCAAGACGCTGTGCGTGGAATGCCCGGTCCGCACCCTGTGCCTCGACGGCGCGCTCGAGCGGCGTGAGCCCTGGGGCGTCTGGGGCGGGGAGCTCTTCCTCCAGGGAGTGGTGATCCCCCGCAAGCGGCCCCGCGGCCGTCCGCGCAAGAACGAGGTCGCCGCCTGAGCAACCCAGCCGGCCGGCAGCACGTCCTGACAGCAGCACCAACCACCAGCAGCACCAACCACCGGAGAACAAGGAGAAGACGTTGCACACGATGCACGAGAGTCTCGCCCGCGCTCAGATGAGCGCGCGCCTGGGAGAGGCGCAGCAGCGGCGACTGGGGCACCAGGTGGCCCGGGCGCACCGCATCAGCCGCAAGGCCGAGCAGGCCGCACGGCAGGCCCGTACCGCCCTCGCCGGCGCGCTCTGAGCGCCTGACTCGACACGGAAAGACACCACACACCCATGAACAACAACCCGATTCGGAGCCTCGAGATGGAACTCATGCACGAAAACCTGGCCCGCGCACAAATGGCCGCGCGCCTGGGAGAGGCGCAGCAGCTGCGGCGTGGACACCAGCTGGCCCAGGTCCGCCGCCTGAGCCGCAAGGCCGAGCAGGCCGCGCAGCAGGCGCGGCTGGCCCTCGCCCGCGCGCTCTGATCCGTGACAGGCCGGGTGGCCCGCACCGGGCGGCGCCGTCCGGACCTCTCCGGTGGCCCCTACCGATGACCTGATCGCGAGGGGAATCCCGAGCCGGGTACGACGACCCCAGGGTCGTCGTACCCGGCTCGTCCCATGTCCGGCGCTAGCGTGGGCCCATGACGGACGAGCCGACCACGTGCGACTTCTGCGGTCGCCAGGAGTCCGATCCCGCGAAGACGCTCACCTGGAGCACCGCCGTCGAGAACGGCCGGCAGCGGGTCTTCTGCGAGCAGTGCTCCCGCTCCAACCTGCGGGCGATGGAGGGCAAGCTCGACAGCGAGTTCTGGTGACCTGACCCGACACGGTGTCGGCCCGACCCCGGACTCAGCGGGGCGGACGGAACGCCGGCGCCAGCTCGAGCGGCACGTCACCCCAGCGCTGGCGCAGGGCGCCGTGCAGGTCGGCGGCCATGGCCCCGAGCGCGGGATGGGACTCGTTGGCCGCGACCGCTGCGAGGCGGTGGAGCACGAACGCCCGGCGAGTCGGCCGCCCCGGGGCTGCCGCGGCGTCGTCGCTGGTCAGGGCGCCCGCCAGGAACAGGGCGGGCGTCATCGCCTGCCAGCCCAGCGTGGCCACGGCCAGGTCGGTCTCGAAGTCGGTGCCGCACGCCGTGCCGGCCGCCCGCCGGTAGCCGGCCACGGCGGTCTCGGCGGACTCGTCCGGGAGCCGCCACGCGCACCAGCAGCTGGGCCAGGGGGCGCGCAGGTAGGCCACGTCCCAAGCAGGGTGGCGCAGCTCGGCGTACTCGAAGTCGATGAGGTGGAGGCGGTCGGTGGCCCGCACGTTGTTGTCCGGGCACGTGTCGGCCGGGCTCAGCACCTCGTCGGCCGGGTCGCCCAGCGCTGCGGGCAGCGCGCGCAGGTCCTCGAGGGCGCGGTAGTGCGGAGGGAGTCCCAGCTCGACCAGGACCTCGCTGTACCTCTGTGCCGCGACCTCGAAGTCACCGGCCAGGGACCGCGGGCTCAGGTCCGGGGCCCGCCTGGCCAGCCCCTCGACGAAGGCCTCGCGCCGGTCCGTCGTTCCAGCAGAGTGCAGGTCGGCCAGCGCCTCCGCCCAGCGCAGCAGGGCGGTGACCGCGTCGTCCTCGTCGGTGCCGAGCAGCGCGTCCGCGAGGCTGCCCGAGCCGTCGAGGTAGGACATCACCACGAACGGCGGCTCGTCCGACTCCGCCAGCAGGGTGGGTGTACCGGCCCTGCCGGCCAGTGCCTCCAACGCCGCCCGCTCGCGCACGCCGTCGAGGCGGCCGGGTCCGTAGGACTTCACCACGTGGGGACGGCCGTCCTTCCACGCCAGGCGGGCGCTGTCGCCCCTGCCTCCCGCGAGCGGCTGCACCCGGTCCCAGCTCTCGAAGTCCATCGCTCGCGCCGACAGGGTGTCCCCGCACTCGTCCACGGCCCCACCCTGCCCAACGACGCGCGGCACCACGCCACCGGGCCCGGGCGAAGCGCCACCTCAGGCCACGGCGTCGCCCCAGCAGCAGCCACACCGGGGATGGCGGGGCCACTCGCGGCGGGTGGCGACGAGTGTGTCGGTCAGCTCCACCGACGCGGACCAGGTCGCGGGGGCGCCACCCTCGACGTAGGTGACGAGGTCACGCACCGCCCACGCCAACGCGAGCTCCAGCAGCAGGGGGTCGAGCGGCTCGCCGGCCCGCGGTTGGTGCTGCTCGAGCAGGAGCGCCCGCCCGGGCTCGGCCTCGCAGCGGCGGGCGTCGACGCAGCGCACGCACGCCGTCTCGCCGGGGACCACGAACGGTCCCACCTCCACGCGTCCGGCGAGGTTGCGGACCGGAAGGTGCGGCTGGCCGCTCCGCAGCCAGCGGTCGAAGCACTCGCGGTCGGGCTCGCCGCCGGGCTCGACCAGCAGCACGACGGCGCAGGGCTGCGCCCCGGACCCGCCAGCCCCCGGATCGGCCGGGGCGAGGCCGGCGCGCGCCAGCAACCGGTCCACCGACGCCAGCCAGTCCGCGGGCACGTCGATCCCGACCCTGGCCTGGGCCCGTCGGGCCAGTCGCCGGGTCGCGGCAGCGCCGTGGGCGGCGTACGCCGCGGCGACCGCGTCGCGGGGGACCGGCCCGGCCATGTCGGCCGCGACCCGGTCGGCGTCCAGCAGCAGCCCGCGGTCCCGCAGCAGGTCGACCCACGGCCCGGCCGGCGCCGGCCCGGGGTGGCCGGTGGCCAGTGCGGCCAGGCCGGACCGGACCTCGGGCCGGTCGGGCAGGGTCACGCGCAGCCCGGGCTCGGTGCCGACCTGCAGCAGGCCGTCGGCCCGGCGCGCGACTCGCAGGCCGGGGCGCAGCACCAGGCGGGGTGGGACAGCGGCGGCGGTCATGGCGACAGCCTGCCCCGCGGCGGGCGCCGCCGGCGCCGGCCGTCCACAGCCCCGGCGCAGCGGCAGGAAACGGCGACGGCGGCGCCCCCGTCCGGGTGGCGCCGCCGTCGCGGTGTGGCGTCTCTGGGGGTCAGGCCTTCCCGAGGATCCGGTTGAGGTTGGTGCCGCAGACGGGGCAGGTGGCCTTGGCCATGCGGGTGCCCTTGTCGTTCACCTTGACCTCGCCCTCCGCCTCGCGCTTCTCCTTGCACTTGACGCAGTAGAACTCGCCGCTCCAGGTCTCCGCCATGACGGCCTCCTTGTCTGGTTCTCTCGGTAGCCGCGACGGGGAGTGGTGGGGAAGACCCGTCGGAGGTCCTCGGGGCGAGCCTTTCGGACCACTTCGACCCTACGACACGCCGAGCCTCAGGCGTGGTAGGCGCACCGGGCCCGTCCATACCGCCCGGTAACCGGTCAGTAGCCTGCGCGCATGGCTGACTACACCCACCTCCGCCTCGAGCGCCCCTCCGAGGGCGTCGCGCTGCTCACCCTCGACAACCCCGACCAGCGCAACGCCATGTCCGACCAGATGACCTCGTCGTGGGTCGCGGCGATCGACGAGCTCGCCGCCGACCGCTCGGTCCGCGCCGTCGTGGTCACGGGGGAGGGGTCGGCGTTCTGCTCCGGCGGCAACACCTCCTGGATCGCCAGCGAGCCCGACGCCACCGTCGACCACCTCCGTGAGCGGATGCTGCCCTTCTACCGTGCCTGGCTGTCGGTCCGGCGGCTCGAGGTCCCGACGATCGCGGCGATCAACGGGCCGGCGATCGGCGCCGGCCTGTGCCTCGCGCTCGCCTGCGACATCCGGTACGCCGCCGCGGGGGCCAGGCTGGGAGTGCCGTTCGTGCGGCTCGGCATGCACGCCGGCATGGCCGGCACCTACCTGCTGCCCGAGGTGGTGGGGCCGGCGGCGGCGCGCGACCTGCTGCTGACCGGCCGGGTCGTCGACGCCGACGAGGCGCTGCGGCTCGGGATGGTCTCGCGGGTGATCGAGCCGGAAGGGCTCCTCGACGAGGTGCTCGCCACCGCCGACCAGGTGGCGGCGACCGCCCCGGTGGCGAGCCGGCTCACCAAGCTCGCGCTGCGCGACGGCGGCCACGCCGACTTCGAGGCCGGGCTGCAGTGGGAGGCGCTCGCCCAGCCGCTCACGCTCGCGACCGAGGACCTGCAGGAGGGGATCCGCGCGGCGCAGGAGAAGCGGCCCCCGCGGTTCACGGGGCGCTAGGAGGAGGGCAGTAGAAGAGGCCCCGCGGAACCGTCACGCCGCACGCCTTCCCCTTGCGAACGACGGTCCGGCCCGCGGGGCCTCGTCTGCCGAGAACCGTAGGAGCCTCCTGGGACCTCGGTCAACGCCTCCGCCACCGCCGCCGTCCCCTACTGTGGACAACGCTGTGGACAAGTCTGTGCAGGAGGGCTGGGAGGCTGTGCACGGCGGCGGCCCCGGCCGGGACGACGTTGTGGACGAGCCGCCGGCCTCCGGGCCCGTCGGAGCGCTGACCAGCCAGAATGGCTGTCCACCGGGTGTGGACGAAAGAAATCCGGTCCGCCGCGCGCGTGTCGGACCGGCTCCGGAAGGGGAGACATGCAGGAGCCGTACGACGGCGGGCCGGTCGCGGCGCTGCGCCGGATCGCGTTCCTGCTCGAGCGCGCCCGCGAGGACACCTTCAAGATCAAGGCCTGGCGCGCGGCGGCCGCGGCGATCCTGCCGCTTCCCGAGGAGGAGCTGCGCCGGCGCGTCGACGAGGGCACGCTCACCGAGCTGCCCGGGGTGGGGGCGAGCACCGCGAAGGTGATCGCCGCCGCGGTCCGCGGCGAGCTGCCCGACCGGCTCGCCGTCCTCGAACGCGAGCACGGCGGCCCGCTGACCACCGGGGGCCGCGAGCTGCGCTCCCGGCTGCGAGGCGACCTGCACTCCCACTCGGACTGGTCCGACGGCGGCTCGCCCATCGAGGAGATGGCCTTCACCGCCATGGAGCTCGGCCACGACTACCTCGTCCTCACCGACCACTCGCCGCGGCTCACCGTCGCCCACGGCCTCTCCGCCGAGCGGCTCGCGCGCCAGCTCGACGTCGTCGACGCGGTCAACGAGCACCTCGCTGCCGGCCGCGGCGGCGGGCAGGCCGGCGGCCACGCGGAGGGCGGGTTCACGCTGCTCAAGGGGATCGAGGTCGACATCCTCGACGACGGCGGCCTCGACCAGACCGACCAGATGCTCGGCCGGCTCGACGTCCGCGTCGCCAGCGTCCACTCCAAGCTGAAGATGGAGCCGGACGCGATGACCCGCCGCATGGTCGCCGCGATCCACAACCCGTTCGTGAACGTCCTCGGGCACTGCACCGGTCGGCTGGTCACCGGCAACCGGGGCACCCGCCCCGGCAGCCGGTTCGACGCCCGCGCGGTCTTCGAGGCGTGCGCCGAGCAGGGCGTGGCCGTCGAGATCAACAGCCGTCCCGAGCGGCGCGACCCGCCGACGAAGCTGCTCGAGCTCGCCCGGGACGCCGGCTGCCTGTTCTCGATCGACAGCGACGCCCACGCCCCGGGCCAGCTCGGCTTCCTCGACTACGGCTGCGAGCGGGCCGAGGCGGCGGGCATCGACCCGGACCGCATCGTCAACACCTGGGCGCGCGCCCGACTGCTCGATTGGGCCGCCGCGCGGCTCTGACCCGCTAGCGTGGGGGCATGTCGATCGCGCCGGAGGTGGAGGTACGCCGCTCGCGGCGACGCCGCCGCACGGTCTCGGCGTACCGCGACGGCGACCGGATCGTCGTGCTCGTCCCCGCCTCGCTGAGCGCGGCCGAGGAGGCCGGCTGGATCGAGAAGATGGTCGACCGGCTCGAGCGCTCCGAGAAGCGGCGCCGCCCCTCCGACGAGGCGCTGCTCGCCCGGGCCCGCGACCTCAGCGACCGCTACCTCGGCGGGCTCGCCGACCCGGAGACGGTGCGCTGGGTCGACAACCAGCAGTCCCGCTGGGGCTCCTGCACACCCGGCGACCGCACCATCCGGCTCTCCGACCGGCTGCAGGGCATGCCGCAGTGGGTCGTCGACTACGTACTCGTCCACGAGCTCGCGCACCTGCTCGAGCCCGGCCACGACGACAAGTTCTGGTCGTGGGTGGAGCGCTACCCCAAGGCCGAGCGCGCGCAGGGCTACCTGCTGGGCTGGTCGGCCTCGGCCCGGATGGAGGTCCCGCCGAGCCAGGGCGACGAGGACCCGGAGGACGGTCAGGCCTGAGGGCCGCCGACAGCCCCCGCCCTGTGCCAGCAGCCTCAGCCGGGCTGCCGCGTCCCGAACCGCTCCCGGGCCAGCCCGATGAGCCGGTGCATCTCCGGCTCGAGGTCCGGCAGCGCCGAGACCGGCCACCAGCGCACCGCCAGCGACTCCTCGCTGGCCGCGTGCGCGGCACCCTCGGGCGCCACCGCCCCGTAGCGCACGTCGAGGTGGTGGACGGTGCCGCGGGGGTCGCAGAAGTCGACCGCGTGCTGGTCGAGGTGCAGCGGCTCCGGGTCCACCTCGAGGTCGGCGATGCCCGACTCCTCGCGGGCCTCGCGCCGCGCGGCGCCGGCCAGCGTCCGGTCGCCCGGCTCGAGGTGGCCGCCGAAGGCGAACCAGCGGCCCGCCTTGCGGTGCAGGTTGAGCAGCACCCGGTCCAGGGACGCGTCGAGCACCAGCGTGCCGGCGGTCAGGTGGGTCGGGAAGCACCCGCGCTCCTGACCGTCGGCGTGGTCGCGGAGGTGTGCGACGTACCGGTCGCGCAGTCGCTCCTGGTCGGCGTCGGGCGGCTGCCAGTCGGTCAGGCTGCGCAGCGCGTCGGCGTGGAGGCTCACTCCTCGTCGCGGTCGCCGGAGGGGCCGCCCGAGGGACCCTCGTCCGGCTGCTCGCCGGCGGAGTCGTCGGTGGGCCCGCCGGACCGGCCCTCGAGCAGGTCCCGCAGCGCCGCGTCGAAGTCCTCCTCGCTCATCTCCGACGGCGCGCCCGCGGACTCGCGGAAGCCCAGCGGGTCGTCGAGGTCGGCGGCGGTCGGCAGCAGGTCGGGGTGCATCCACACGCCGTCGCGGGCCTCGGTGCCCTGGCGGGTGCGCAGCGAGCCCCAGAGCGTCGAGGCGTCGCGAAGCCGTCGCGGCCGCAGCTCGAGGCCCACGAGCGAGGCAAAGGTCTGCTCCGCGGGACCGCCCGCGGCGCGGCGGCGGCGTACGGCCTCCTGGAGCTTTCCGGCCGACGGCATCCGCTCGGCGGTGGCCTGGCCGACGACCTCGTCCACCCAGCCCTCGACCAGCGCCAGGGTGATCTCGAGCCGCTGCAGCGCGGCCTCCTGCTGCGGCGAGCGGGGGAGGTCGAACAGGCCGCCCTCGAGCAGCTCCTGGAGCGCCTCGGGGTTCATGTTGGTCGGGTCGAGGTTGCGCATCTGCTCCTCGACCCGCTCCTGGATCGCCTCGGTGTTGATCTCGAGGCCCCTGGCGAAGTCGGTGACCGCGCCGAGGAGGTGCTCGCGCAGCCACGGCACGTGGCCGAAGAGCCGCTGGTGGGCGGCCTCGCGCAGCGCGAGGTAGAGCAGCACGTCGTCGTCGCTGACGTCGAGGCCCTCGGCGAAGGCGGCGACGTTGGCCGGGACGAGCGCGGCACGGCCGGCGGGGCCGAGCGGCAGCCCGATGTCGGAGGCGGTGAGCACCTCGCCGGCGAGGCCGCCGATGCCCGCGGCCACCTGGGAGCCGAGCATCGCGCCGACGGCGCGGCCGAGGATCCCCATGATCGGGCCGGCCATCGCCTTGGCGTCCTCGGGCAGGGCGTTGCCCAGCGAGGAGACCGACCGCTCGGCGACCGGCTCCACGAGCACCTTCCACACGTCGATGGTGCCGACGACCCACTCGGCCCGGCTCCACGCCGTCGCCGAGGAGACGCCCGATGGGAAGGCGGTGGCCTCGTCGAGCCAGTGGTCGGCCAGCCGAACGGCGTCCGCGACAGCGTCCTTCTGACGCTGCGTCGGGGACGGGTCGGGGGACTGGGCCACCTGCCGGCGGGCCTGGTCGAGCACGACGTCCCAGTTCAGCGCGCCCTCGTGGGGCTGCATCATCGACTGGATCTGGCTGAAGAGGGCGCCCAGGTCGGGGCCGCCAGGACCGCCGAGGCCCCCGAGGCCGCCCGCGCCGAAGAGCTGCTCGAAGGGCGTGCCCTTGAACGGGTTCTGATCGTCGCCGTCGCCGGGGTTGTTGCTCATGGGAAAACCGTACGCGTGACCGGCAAGTAGGGTCAGGGGGGTGAGCGAGTCCCGAGATCCCCGCCCCGAGGCGCCCGACCGGGTGGCCGGCCAGGTCGTCCGTCTGGTCGACCTGCGCGAGGAGCCGCTCGACGTGGCCGAGGTGCTCGCCGCCGTCGAGGACGACACCTCCGGCGGGGTGACGCTGTTCGTCGGCCGGGTCCGCGACCACGACGGCGGCCGCGGCGTCGACGGCCTCGACTACTCCGCGCACCCCTCGGCCCTCGACCGGCTGCGCGACGTGTGCGAGCGCATCGCCCAGCAGCACGACGTGCACGGCGTCGCCGCGGTGCACCGGGTCGGCACGCTCGCCATCGGCGATGCCGCGGTCGTGGTCGCCACCGCCGCCGCCCACCGCGGCGAGGCGTTCGACGCCTCGCGCGCCCTCATCGACACCCTCAAGGCCGAGGTGCCGATCTGGAAGCACCAGCGCTTCGCCGACGGCTCCGACGAGTGGGTCGGGACACCCTGAGGCGCCTCACCGTCCCGGGCATCCCGGCGGGAGTCCCGCGTGCCTCCGCGGCCATCGCGCCCGGCGCGCCTAGGCTCGGCCCGTGGAGATCCTGCTGTGGCTGGTGCCCCCGGCCGTCGTCACGCTGGTGGCGATGGTGTGGGTGTCCTGGCTCGGCCGGGAGGGCCGCGGCCAGGTCGACCGCGAGGTCGCGGTGCGCCGGCTCGCCCAGGCCCTGCAGCAGGAGCCGCCGTCCCACGCGTCCCACCGGCCCCGTCCGGCGCGCGACCGAAGCACCGGCATCGCGGTCCGGCCGTCCCGGGTCACCCCGCAGCCGCCCTCGGGCGGCCACAGCCCCCGCCGCTCCGCCTGACTTTCGCCGGGTGAGAGTCTTGGCCCCATGACGCAGCGAACCCTGGCCGGTGCGCTGGCTGTTCCGCTGCTCCTGGCGCTCTGGGCGGTGGCGGTCACCCAGCCGCTGCCCTACGTCACCTACCAGCCCGGCATGACCGTCGACGTGCTGGCGGCCCCGGACGGCCGGGAGACCATCCAGATCAGCGGTGCCGAGACCTACCGCGACGACGGCGAGCTGCGGATGACGACCGTCTACGTGACCCAGCCCGGCGCCGAGGTCAACCTCTTCAGCCTGATGGCCGGCTGGCTCAGCCCCGACGACGCCGTCTACCCCTACCGGGCCGTCTACCAGCCGGAGGAGACGAGGGAGTCCAACGAGCAGGAGGGCGCGCTGGAGATGGTGTCCTCCCAGGACGCCGCGGTCGCGGTCGCGCTGACCGAGCTCGGGTACGACGTCGAGGTCGCGCCGCAGGTCTTCCGGGTCACCGAGGACGCGCCCGCCGACGGCCGGCTCGAGCCCCGCGACACGATCGTCGCCGTCGGCGGCGAGGAGGTCGACAGCATGGACGCCGTCGGAGGCGCCGTGCGGTCGGCCGCGGCGGGGGAGCCGCTCGAGATCACCGTGGTGCGCGACGGCACCGAGCGCACCGTCACCGTCACCCCCCGCGACCGGGACGGCACCCCGTACATCGGCATCGAGATGACGCCCGGCTACCGCTTCCCGTTCGACGTCACCGTCGACATCGACCCGAACATCGGCGGCCCGAGCGCCGGCCTGATGTTCTCGCTCGGCATCTACGACACGCTCACCCCCGGCTCGCTGACCGGCGGCCGCAGCGTCGCCGGCTCCGGCTCGATCGACCCGGAGGGCCGGGTGCTGCCGATCGGCGGCATCCAGCAGAAGATCGCCGCCGCCCGCGACGTTGGCGCCGACCTCTTCCTCGTGCCGCCCGACAACTGCGCCGAGGCGCTGGGCGCGTCGCCCGGCGACATGCAGCTGGTCCGTGCCGACACCATGCCCGACGCCGTCGACGCCCTCGAGGCGTGGGTGGACGACGAGGACGCCGACCTGCCCCGATGCGAGGAGAACCGGACGTGACCACCGGCCCAGCCCCCGAGCAGCCTGCCCAGCCCGACCAGCCTGACCAGCCCGAGCTGTCCGACCGGCTCGACGAGCTGGACGTCGACCCGGCCCTGGCGTCGGCGGTGCTCGAGATCGAGAGCCACGTCGCGGCGCACGGCTGGGACCAGCCAGCCCGGCTCTACGCCCTGGTCGAGACCGCCAGCCTCGTCGCGCACGAGCCGGCGCTGGCCCGGGCCATGGGGCTCGACGACGCGGCCGCGGAGGGCTCGCTCACCCCGATCGAGCAGGACCAGCTGTCGCCGGACCGCCCGCTGGAGCAGGTGCTGGAGTCGATCTCCTGGCCCGAGGGCGTGGCCGGCTGCGCGGCGGTGGTCGAGCGGCTCGTGCTGCCGCCCGGGGCCGACGACGAGCTCCCGGAGGACGCCTCGGCCGCCGAGGCGTTCGCCCGCGAGCACCCCGACCGCCAGGAGGTCCGCATCGTCGCCGGCGCCACCCGCGCGGGCGCGACGTACTGCGCGCTGCGGCTGCGCGCCCACGACGACGACCAGTCGGTCGTGGGCGGCGGCGACCTCGTGCCGGCCCTCCTGCAGATGCTCGCCGCGACCCTCGAGGACGACTCGTCCGACGGCGGTCCCACGGGTGGCGAGGCATGATCGAAGCAAGCACCCACCCGACAGACCTGGGGGAGTACCAGCAGTGAGCCCAGCAGTGAACGGAGCCGAGCGGTGAGCGACCTGTTCGACGAGGGGTCGCGGCAGCCACGCCCGATGCCGCCCGCCCCGCCGACCCGGAGGTCGCGCGCGCTGATCATCACCGGCGCCGTGCTGGTGGTGGGCTTCTTCTCGCTGACCACGATCGCGTCCTTCCTGACCGACCGGCTCTGGTTCGGCGCCATCGGCTACTCGTCGGTGTTCAGCACGCTGTTCTGGACCCGCACCGGGCTCTTCCTCGTCTTCGCCGCGCTGATGGCGCTGGTCGTGGGCGCCAACATGTGGCTGGCCTACCGGTTCCGGCCGCTGTTCCGGCCCAGCTCGCCCGAGCAGACCGGGCTCGACCGCTACCGCGACGCCGTGACCCCGATCCGGACCTGGCTGCTGGTGGGCGTCTCGGTGCTCCTCGGCCTCTTCGCCGGCGGCTCGGCCGCCGGCCAGTGGCGCGAGTACATGCTGTGGCGCAACGGCCAGGAGTTCGGCCAGCAGGACCAGTACTTCGACCGCGACATCGGCTTCTACGTCTTCGACCTGCCGTGGCTGCACTACCTCACCGACTCGGTGATGGCGTTCAGCGTCGTCGCGCTGCTGATGGCCGGCCTCGTCCACTACCTGTACGGCGGCATCCGGCTGCAGACGCAGCACGACCGGCTCTCCGGGGCGGCGCAGGTGCAGCTGTCGGTGCTGCTCGGCGTGTTCGTGCTCGCGAAGGCGGCCGACTACTGGCTCGACCGGTTCGACCTGGTCCACCAGGGCGGGCGGCTGATCACCGGCATCACGTTCACCGACGACAAGGCCGTCATCCCGGCCAAGAACATCCTGATGGGCATCGCGATCATCTGCGCGGTGCTGTTCTTCCTCAACGTGTGGCGCCGCACCTGGATGCTGCCCTCCGTCGGTCTGGCGCTGCTGGTGCTGTCGGCGATCCTGCTGGGCCTGATCTGGCCCGGCATCGTGCAGCAGTTCCAGGTCGACCCGACCGAGGCGGACAAGGAGGCGCCGTACATCGCGGCGAACATCTCGGCGACCCGGGAGGCCTACGAGCTCGACGGCGTCGAGAAACAGCCCTTCGTCAGCTCGGTGAGCCTCGATGACGCCAAGCCGGCCCGCGTGACCTCGGAGACCGAGAAGGTGCCGCTGGTCGACCCCAACCTGGTGCGCCAGCTCTTCGAGCAGCAGCAGCAGGTCCGCGCCTACTACTCCGTGGCCGACGTCCTCGACGTCGACCGCTACACCATCCAGGGCGAGGAGCGGGCGCTCGTGCTCGGCGTCCGCGAGCTCGACCAGTCGGGTCTCAACCAGGGCGACCGCAACTGGACGAACCTCCACACCGTCTACACCCACGGCAACGGCGTCATCGCCGCCTTCGCCAACCAGCGTCCCGAGGACAACGGCTCCGAGCGCAGCCGCACCATCCAGTGGGCCGAGGGCCAGCAGTCCAACCAGGACGTGCTCTACCGGCTCTTCCCCGACGGCTACGAGAGCCGGGTCTACTTCGGCGAGACCAGCCCCGAGTACTCCATCGTCGGCAAGGTCGAGGGCGGTCCCGACGTCGAGCTCGACCTCGGCAACGCCGCCTCCGACCCTGAGGAGGGGCAGACCACGACGTACGACGGCAAGGGCGGCGTCGAGGTCGGCAGCCTCATGCGCCAGCTGCTCTACGCCGTGCGGTTCGGCGACCCGAACTTCATCCTGTCGGAGCGGGTCAACGAGAACAGCAAGGTCCTCTACTACCGCCAGCCGCTGGAGCGGGTCGAGAAGCTCGCGCCCTGGCTGACGCTGGACAAGGACCCGTACCCCGCGGTGGTCGACGGCCGGATCCTGTGGATCGTCGACGGCTACACCACGACGGACCGCTACCCGCTGTCGCAGCGCGAGTCCTTCGAGGAGATGACCAGCGACTCGCTCGACGAGGGCACCGCCTTCGGGGCGCTGCCGACCGACGAGATCAACTACATGCGCAACGCAGTGAAGGTGACCCTCGACGCCTACGACGGCACCGTCAACATCTACGCCTGGGACGAGGAGGACCCGATCCTGCAGGCCTGGCGCGGTGCCTTCCCCGACGTCGTGCAGGACCGTGACGCGATCCCGGACTCGGTGCTCGAGCACCTGCGCTACCCCGAGGACATGTTCAAGGTGCAGCGCTACCAGTTCGCGCGCTACCACGTCACCGACGAGCGCGACTGGTACCAGGGCAACGACCGCTGGGCGGTCCCGGAGGACCCGGAGGCGCCGGGCAACTTCCAGCCGCCGTACCGGCTCTTCATCAACGACGAGGACGGCGAGGGCCAGACCTTCTCGATGACGTCGGTCTACGTGCCGTTCAACAAGAACAACCTCGCGTCGTTCGTGTCGGTCAACGCCGACGCCACGGACGAGGACTACGGCAAGATCCGCGTGCTGCAGCTGCCCAACGAGCAGACGCCGGGCCCGGGCCTCATCAAGAACCAGATGACCACCGACGAGGAGGTCCGCAACGAGCTGCTGGCCTTCCAGTCGGGTGGCTCGCGGCCGGTCTACGGCAACCTGCTGACGCTGCCGGTCGGCGACGGCCTGATGTACGTCCAGCCGGTCTACGCGATCCGGGAGCTCTCCGACGCCAGCTATCCCGAGCTGCAGTTCGTGATCGTGTCGTACGGCGACCGCGTCGGCATCGGCGACACCCTCACCGCCGCGCTCGGTGACGTCCTCGGCGTCGACACCAGCGCACCGCCGAGCCCCGAGCCCCCGCGGCCCGGTGACGGCGGGCCGGACGACGAGGAGCCGACGGGCACGGTCGACGAGCAGATCCGCCGCCTGCTCATCCAGGCGCAGCGGGCGTTCGACGACGCCGAGGCGGCACAGCGCTCCGGCGACACCGTCACCTGGGCCGAGAAGACCGAGGAGGCCCAGCGGCTCATCGAGCGCGCGGTCGCCCTCGCCGAGCAGCAGCAGGAGGAGCAGGAGGCCGAAGGGGAGGAAGCCGCCGGCGCCGGCGGTTGAGGTGTGGGGCGCGTCAGCGCCGAGCCTCGAAACCCCGTGAGCGAAGGCAGGGCCCCGACCCGGATTTGGTGCCCCCAGAGCGATCCCGTAAGGTTGTGTTCACCGACGCGGGGTGGAGCAGCTCGGTAGCTCGCTGGGCTCATAACCCAGAGGTCGCAGGTTCAAATCCTGCCCCCGCTACCAGTCACAGAAGGCCCGGACCATCAGGTCCGGGCCTTCTGTCGTTCCGGCGGCCGTGCGCCGGGGCGGCCCTCCCGTCGGGCAGCGCCTCTCGGACCCCTCCCGTCCCGCGCCGACGCGGCGTAGCGTCGGTCACGACGTCTCGTGCCGGGGCGTCCACCACGGCGACTGCGAGCGAGGGAGGCCTGATGCCGGTGGTCACGGCGGTGCTGGCGGACCTGGTCCACGCCATCCAGGAACAGGACCTCGAGGCGTTCGGCAGGCTCTTCGCCGACGCGGCGGTCATGCACGAGCCGATGCGCCCCGAGCCGGCGCGTGGCCGGACCGCGATCATCGCGGGCGAGAGCGCCCTGCTCGCAGCCTTCGGCGACATCGAGGTCCGCGTCAGGAACGTCGTCTCCACGATCGACCAGGTGCTCGCCGAGGTCGTGATGACCGCCGTGAACGACGGTCCCCTGGATCTTGGCCAGGGCACGGTCGAGGCGACCGGCCGACGGATCGAGGTGCCCATGGTGTGGGCGCTCGACATCGATCCCGGGACTGGTCAGATCGTGGAGGAACGCGACTACTTCGACCCCGGCCTGATCATGAGGCAGCTCGGCCTGTGACTCGGCCACCGCCTGCGTAGGCTCGCGGTCATGGGCCCCTCCGTGCGTCGTGCGCTCCTGTCCTATGCCGTCGCCGCGGTCGTCTTCCTCGCCGTCGACCTGGTGTGGCTGACGGTCGTGGCGGACGACCTGTACGCCGACCAGCTGGGGCCGCTGATGGCCGAGTCGCCGCGCCCTGGGGCGGCGGTGCTGTTCTACGCGCTGTTCGTGGCCGGGCTGGTGCACTTCGTGGTCCTGCCCGCGCTCGCCCGCGACAGCGTGCGTTGGGCGCTCGGGTCAGGGGCCTTCTTCGGCCTGGTCACCTACGCCACCTGGGACCTCACCAGCCTGGCCGTGCTCGAGGGGTTCCCGGCCGCGCTGGTCCCGATCGACCTGACGTGGGGTGCGGTGCTGTCGGCCACGGTGTGCGGGGTGACCACCCTGGTCCTGCGCCGTCTCGGTCACGCCTCGGCGGACGCGGTCACCGGTCGGTGAGCGACGCGGCGTACCCCTCGCGGTAGGTCGGGTACGCCGGCACCCAGCCGGTCGCCCGCAGCCGGACGTTGGAGATCCGCTTGCCGTGCGCCCGCGCCCGGTCAGCCGGAGGCGGCGCGGGGGCGCCCAAGCGGTGCGCGAGGTGGGCCGCGACGTCGCCCATCAGCGCCGGCTCGTCGTCGGTGCCGAGGTAGACGGGCTCGGGGGGGTCCGGGCGGGTGAGCAGGTGCACCACCGCGGCCGCGGCGTCGTCGCGGTGGATGCGGTTGGTCCAGCGGTCCGGGTCGCCCACCTCGCCTGACCTCACCTTGGCCACGAGCCGCCCACCCTCACCGTCGTACAGGCCGGAGCAGCGCAGCACCGTCCCGCCGGGCACCCGCCCAGCGAAGAGCTGCTCCGCCTCGAGCAGCACCCGCGCCGGCCCGTCGGCGGGGGAGGGCGGCAGGTCCTCGTCGACGAGGATGCCGTCCGGCACGTCGCCGTGCACGCCGGTGGAGGAGACCAGTACCGCCCGGTCCGGGCGCTGTCCGGTCGCCTCCACGGCGTCGAGCGCCCGCCGCATACCCTCGACGTACGTCGCCCGGTAGACGTCCTCGGTGCGCGGTCGCGCGGTGAGGGCAACGACGAGGTAGCGCAGGTCGAGCGAGGGAAACTCGGGAGTCTCCCGGGTGAGGTCGACCGACAGGCCCTGCAGGGGTGGGGGCACGAGGTCGGCGCGGCGCCGCAGCGCGAGCACCCGGTGCCCCTGCTCGGCCAGCCGGAGCCCGATCCGGGACCCGAGGTCACCGCAGCCGACAAGGAGCACGTCAGGAGCCACGCGTCGAGCGTAGGCGGACACCCCCACCACAGCGCCGACAGCGCCCCCGGTTTGTGTCCGGCGGGCCTCGTGTGTGACGGTTGAGTCACCGGCGCGGGGTGGAGCAGCTCGGTAGCTCGCTGGGCTCATAACCCAGAGGTCGCAGGTTCAAATCCTGCCCCCGCTACTGATGGAGAGGCCCTCACAGGATCGCCTGTGAGGGCCTCTCCGCATTCCCGCGGACGACGCTGCGAGGATGGGCGCGTGCCCCGTGCTGCTCTCGTCCGTCTGGTCCTCGCCCTGCTCATCCTCGGCGGGTCCGCCGCGCTGGCGCTCACCGCCGAGCCGCGGCTCGGCCTCGACCTGCGGGGCGGCACGCAGATCGTCCTCGAGACGCAGGACTCGCCCACGGTGAAGGCCGACGCCGAGGCCACGGACCGGACGCTGGAGATCCTCCGCGGCCGGGTGGACGCCCTCGGCGTCGCCGAGCCCACGCTCGCCCGCGCGGGGGAGAACCGCATCATCGTCGAGCTCCCCGACCTGCAGGACCCGCGGGAGGCGGCGCGTGTCATCGGCCGCACGGCCCAGCTCAGCTTCCACCCCGTCATCGAGGCGGTGGGGCAGCGGGCCGAGCCGGAGCAGGGCGAACGGATCCTGACGGACGAGGACGGCCAGCGACTGCGGCTGGGACCCGTAGCGGTCCCCGGCGACCTCGTGTCCGGGTCCGACCCCGGCAACGACCCGTCCCGCGGCACGGGCTGGTTCGTCACCGTCGACTTCCGGGGCAGCGAGGGCCGCAGCGCCTGGCGGGACCTCACCGCCGAGGCCGCGTGCGCCCCGCTCGGCGACCCCGCGCGCCGCATCGCCATCGTGCTCGACGACGAGATCATCTCCTCGCCGCAGGTCGTCGCCGACGTCGGCTGCGGCGCCGGCATCTCGGGCGGCTCGACCCAGATCACCGGGGACTTCACCCTCGAGGAGGCGCAGAACCTCGCCATCCTCATCGAGGGCGGCGCCCTGCCGGTCCCCGTGGAGATCATCGAGCAGCGCACCGTCGGCCCCACCCTCGGCGCCGACGCCATCGACGCCTCCGCCCGGGCGGGCGTGATCGGCCTGATCCTGACCGGCCTCTTCATCGCGATCGTCTACCGGCTGATGGGCCTGCTCGCGACGTTCGCCCTGGCGACGTACGCCGTCATCTCCTACGCGGCGCTCACCGCGTTGGGGGCCACGCTGACGCTGCCCGGCCTCGCCGGGTTCGTGCTCGCGATCGGCCTCGCGATCGACGCCAACGTGCTCATCTTCGAGCGCGCCCGCGAGGAGTTCACCGGCTCCGAGCGCACCGGGCTCGTCCGCGCCCTCGGGACCGGCTTCAACAAGGCCTGGTCGGCGATCATCGACTCCAACGTCACCACGCTGCTCGCCGCGGCACTGCTGTTCTTCCTCGCCTCCGGGCCCGTCAAGGGCTTCGGTGTGACCCTGTCGATCGGCGTGCTCGCCTCGATGATCTCGGCGCTGATCGTGGCCCGGGTCCTCACCGAGCAGGCCGCCCGCACCACGTGGCTGCGCCGTCGGCCCGCCATCACCGGCCTGGCCACCGAGGGCCGGGTGCGGCAGTGGCTGCGCCGCTCCAACCCCGACATCCTGGGCCGCAGCCGCCGCTGGCTGGCCGTGTCCGCCGTCGCCCTGGTCGTGGCGATCACCGGCATCGTCGTCAACGGGCTCAACCTCGGGGTGGAGTTCACCGGCGGCCGGCTGATCCAGTACTCCACCAGCCAGCCGATCACCGTGGACCAGGCCCGCGAGGCGGTCTCCGACGCCGGCTTCCCCACTGCCGTCGTGCAGGAGGCGGACCGCGGCCAGATCGCCGTGCGCACCGGCACCATCAGCAACCAGGACGTCGTCACCATCGAGGAGGCGCTCGCCGAGGAGGCAGGGGGAGCCACCAAGGAGCGCGACGAGCTGATCGGCCCCAGCCTCGGCGACGAGCTGCGGCAGAAGGCGCTGATCGCGTTCGGCATCGCCCTGCTGATGCAGATGATCTACCTGGCGATCAGGTTCAAGTGGACGATCGGCGCCTCCGCCGTCCTGGCGATGTTCCACGACGTCGTGCTGGTGGTCGGCATCTTCGCGTGGCTCGGCAAGCCCATCGACGGCGTCTTCCTCGCCGCCGCGCTGACGATCATCGGCCTCTCGGTCAACGACTCCGTCGTGGTCTTCGACCGCATCCGCGAGCAGTGGCGCGCCAGTCGCGAGGAGGACATGACCGCCGTCGCCAACCGGGCCGTCCTCGACACCCTGCCCCGCACCGTCAACACCGGCCTCGGCGCGATGTTCATCCTCGCCGCGCTGGCGGTGCTCGGCGGCGACTCGCTGCGCGACTTCGCGATCGCGCTGCTGCTGGGGCTGGGGATCGGCACCTACTCGTCCGTCTTCACCGCCGCGCCGCTCTCGCTGCTGCTCCACGAGCGCTGGCCGCTGCCGAGGACCGCTCCGGTCAGGCGGCGCACGCAGCGCGACCCCGAGGACTCGGGCGCGGTGATCTGACCCTGGGCTTGCCGCCCGCTGCGGACCGGTGCCCATGGCATCTCTATCCGTTTGACTATAAATGAACAGTCGTTTATGTTTACGGCATGTCCAAGGAACTGCCTCTTCGCAACAGCGTCGCGCTGGTCGCCGGAGCAACGCGCGGCGCCGGGCGAGGTATCGCGGTCGAGCTCGGCGCTGCCGGTGCCACCGTCGTCGTGACCGGGAGGTCGCATCGAGGCCGCCGGTCCGACATGGACCGGCCGGAGACCATCGAGCAGACGGCCGACCTCGTCACCGCAGCCGGCGGACGAGGGCTGGCGCTCGTGACGGACCACGAGGACGACGCGCAGGTCGTGCGTCTGGCCGAGACGGTACGAGCAGAGCTCGGGGGACTCGACGTCCTCGTCAACGACATCTGGGGCGGCGACCGCCTGACGCAGTGGGGCACGCCCTTCTGGGAGCTGGACGGAGGCAAACTGGACCGCCTGTGGCAGCAGGCGGTGCGCACGCACATCGTGACCAGCCGGCACCTGGTGCCCCTCCTGATCGAGCGCCCTGGCCGCGGACTGGTCGTCGAAGTGACCGACGGGACCGGTGAGCACTACCGCGGAAGTCTGGGCTACGACCTGGTCAAGACCGCAACGAGCCGCCTCGCCTACGCCATGGCGCACGAGCTGCGGAGCCACGGCGTCGCCTCGGTCGCCGTGACGCCAGGCTTCCTCAGGTCCGAGGCCATGCTCGACATCTTCGGCGTCACCGAGGCCAACTGGCGCGACGGGGCGTCGCGCGACCCCCACTTCCTCGCCTCGGAGACACCACGCTTCGTGGGCCGCGCCGTGGCGGCCCTGGCCGCCGATCCCGACCTGCTCTCGAAGTCGGGAGCGGTCCTCACCAGCTGGGACCTGAGCGACGAGTACGGGTTCACCGACGTCGACGGTCGGCGTCCCCACTGGGGCCGCCACATCGCGGGCTTCGCCACGAAAGCCTGACCATCACTCACCTCCAGGAGACTTCCATGAGTATCGCCCGACCCCAGGGCATGGGCCCCGGGGACAAGATCGCTGTCGCGGTGCTGTGCGTCGCACAGTTCATGCTGATCGTCGACGTCGTCATCGTGAACGTCGCGTTGCCCACCCTGAGAGCCTCTCTCGGGCTCGCCGACGCGCAGCTCTTCCTGACAGCCGTGGCGTACACCGCCACTTTCGGTGCCCTTCTCATCACCGCCGGCCGGGCTGGTGACGTCTGGGGACGTCGACCAGTGTTCCTCGCCGGAATCGCTGTCTTCACCGCCGCCTCCCTCGTCGCCGGACTGGCTCAGGAGCCGTGGCAGTTCTTCGCCGCCAGGGCCGTGCAGGGAGTCGGTGCTGCCATGGTCAGCCCCAACGCCCTGGCGCTGCTGCTCAGCCGCTTCGAGGACACTGTGACGCGCAACCGGGCGATGGGTGTGTGGGGTGCCGTCGGTGCAGGCGGAGCGATCGCGGGTCAGGTGCTGGGAGGTGTTGTCGTCAGCACACTCGGCTGGCGCTGGGTCTTCCTCCTCAACGTGCCCATCGGGGTCGTCGCCCTGGTGGCTGCGGCGGCCACCCTTCACCGGTCCGTCGGTGAGGCGCGGAGGCTGGACCCGTTCGGTTCCCTGCTGCTCGTCGGGGCCCTCGCCCCGACCGTGCTGGCCCTGGCCTGGCTTCCGGACCGCGGAACGAGCGGATTCGTCATCGGGTGCCTCGGTGTCGCCCTCAGCTGTCTCGCCGTGTTCATGCTCCAGCAGCGCCGGACGACCGATCGCCTCGTGCCGCCCACGCTGCTGGGCGCCGCCGGTGTTCGCCCGGCCAACGCGCTGATCGCGCTGTCGGCCGCCACGGTGACCGCCAGCCTGTTCTTCACCACCCTCTACCTCCAGCTCGTGCTGGGGCACTCGGCGATGATGGTCGGACTGGCCTTCGCTCCCATCACGCTGCTGATCATGGGTCTGGCGCCGCTCAGTGGGAAGCTCGTCAGTCGTCGCGGCGCGCGCGACCCGTTGCTGCTGGGACTGGCCACCGGCGCGCTCGGGATGCTGCTGCTGAGCCGCATGTCCACCGACGGGTCCTACTGGAGCGACGTGCTCCCGGCGCTCCTCCTCGTGGCAGTGGGAAGTGCGCTGACTTACGTACCCACCTACATCGCCGCCACCGCTGGGGTCCGGCCCGAGGACCAGGGCGCGGCCTCCGGTCTGCTGAACACCTCCCAGGAGCTCGGTCCGGCCATCGGGCTGGCCGCCATCGCCTCGACGGCCACGGCGTTCGTCGGAGGCGTGGGGGCGGCCGGCGACCTGGTGGCGGGCTACCGAACCGGCCTACTGGTGTCCGCCGCACTCACCGCCGCCGGCCTGCTGGTGGCCCTACGCGTTCCTCGAGCGCTCGGCCGTGTCCCGGACCGGAGCGAGGAGGGGCGCGATGCGGATGACATCGAGGACAGCGGGCCGGCACTGGTTCCGCAGTGACCGTGCGACTCCATCATCCGACCCATCATCTGACTCCGCCAGCCAGCACGACGATCCCAGAACGAAGGTTGCACCACATGACCACCGCCCCCGAAGCGTCCGCACGGACTGCACAACCTGGCGCCCTCCCGCCGATGCCACCCGAGCTCGCGGCCATCACCTGTCTCCCCGGCGACTCGGACCACGAGCGCCTGCGGAAAGCCTGGAACCTCGCCACAGACCTTCGCCCGCGTGCCGTGGTCGATCCCAGGACCGCCGAGGACGTCTCGCTGGCCGTCCGGTACGCCGGCGAGCACCGGCTCACCGTCGGAGTGATGGCCACCGGACACGGGACGCAGTCCGGTCTCGCGGGGGACCTGCTCGTCAACACGTCTCGACTGCGTGAGGTGTCGGTGAACCCCGAGGGATGGGCGCGGATCGGCGCGGGAGCATCCTGGGCCCGGGTCATCGACGAGGCCGCCCCACACGGGTTGGCACCGCTCACCGGGTCCTCGAGCGGCGTGGGAGCGGTGGGGTTCATCACCGGGGGTGGCGCGGGTCCTCTGGCGCGTACCTACGGTCTGGCGTCCGACCACGTCCGGGCATTCGAGGTCGTGACGGGCGACGGTCGGTTGCGGCGAGTCTCCGCGGTCGAGGGCCAGGACCTCTTCACGGCCCTCCGGGGCGGCAAGGGCGCCGCCGGCATCGTCACGTCCGTCGACATCGACCTCGTCCGGCTCTCCTCCTTCTACGGTGGCGCGCTCTACTTCGACGGCGACGATGCCCCGCGAGTCATCGACGTCTGGCGACGCTGGGCCGACCGGCTGCCGGACGGTGGCAACACCTCATTCGTGCTCCTGCGGCTCCCTCCGCTCGACAGCGTGCCGGACGAGCTCCGCGGAAGGCTGACGCTCGGCGTGCGCTTCCTGTGGGCGGGGGACCCCGCCGAGGGACGCCGTTGGCTCGACGAGCTCCGGGGCGTCGCCCCGGTGATCCTCGACGACGCCGGGCCGAAGCCGTTCGCCGCCGTCGACTCGGTGCACGCCGACCCGGTGGACCCCATGCCGATGATCGACCTCGGTGGATTGCTGCACGAGTTCACGGATGAAGCGGCTGCGAGCCTTCTGGCCCAGGCCGGGCCCGGAGCCGACTGTCCGCAGGTGATGGTCGAGATCCGCCACCTCGGTGGCGCCTACGCCGCCCCGCCCGACGTCCCCGACGCCTTCGACCACCGCGCCGCGCGGTACAGCCTTCTGACGGTCGGGCTGGCACAACCCGGGGTACGGGAGAGCCACGAGCGGCTTCGTCAGGCTCTGGCCCCATGGGACACGGGTGGTGTTTGGCCGAACTTCGGGCCTCCCCACGACCGCGACACGGCGGCCCGGGCGTATCGCCCTGAGACCCTCCGTCGGCTCACGGCGGTGGTCGAACGCCATGATCCCCGCCGCGTGATCGCCGCGGCCCGCTACCTCGTCGAGTGAGTGCACGGCACGCGGTGGCGCCCACGCTCCTGTGGGCGCTGCCGCCCGTCCTCTGCCGCCACCACCCAGATCCTCAGGAGGAACCAGAATGACCGCTACGTCGCTGCTCGCCCAGCATGACAATCCGGCCACGAAGACCGTCACGGCCCTGCGGAGGAGAGGGCACGAGGTGCACCGCGTCGCCACGGTCGGGGCGGGAGCCGACCTCGCCCTCGAGCTCCTCCCTGACCCCGCCGACTTCTTCACGGCCTCCTCGGAGACGGTGCGACTGGCCGGCCTCGAGGATCGGCTGGTCGCCGCTGGACACCGGTCCGTCCGGCAGGCATTCGGGTCCATGGACTACGAGCGTGACCGGCGGCGGATGAAGGAGCTGGCGGGGGCGCCGTCCGTCCTCATCGGCAGTGTCAACGCGGTGACGCACGACGGCGAGGTACTGGTCGCCTCCTCGAGCGGAAGCCAGCTGGCCGGCTACAGCTACGGGGCGGACCGGGTCATCTGGCTGGTGGGCATGCAGAAGCTCGTCCCTGACCTTGCCGACGGCATGCTGAGGATCCGGGAGCACTGCCTGCCCCTGGAGGACGCCCGGGCCCGTGCGGCGTACGGGCAGGGGAGCGCCGTCAACAAGGTCCTCACGGTCTTCGGTGAGCCGACGCCGGGTCGCACGCAGATCATCCTCATCGACGAGCCCGTCGGGTACTGAAGACCAGCCTTCACCGCGTCAGCGAGCCGAGCACGGCGGACAGGGCTGAGGACACGGCGCTCCGCGCAGAACCTCGAGGATCCATGCCCCAGGTCACCAGCGCCCCGCTGTAGACCGTGTGCACGAGTCTGGCGGTCTCGGTCACGGGGAGGTGGAGGTTCGCCGTGCCGCGGTCGACCGCAGCTGCCAGAACTTCGGCAGTCGCCTGCTGGATCGCCGTGGCGTGCCTCCGGCTCACCTCCTGGAAGTCGGGGTCCGAGAGGTCCATGAGGAGGAACGACAGGTGGTTGGCGAAGCTACGCGCGGAGCCGATCGAGGAGGCGAATCCGGCAAGGACCTCGACGAGCGCCGTCAAGGGCTCCTCGGCCTGCGCGGCGGACCGGATCCTGCTCGGCATGGCATCGGCGTCGTGCACCGCCAGCGCCAGCAGCAGGCCGCGCTTGGAGCCGAACCGCTGAACCAGCGTGGCTGGCGACAGCCCGACCTTCTCGCCTACCTGGGCGAGCGTCAGACCGCCCGGGCCCACCTCGCCGACTGCCTGTGCGGCAGCCACGAGGATCTGATCGTCCTCGACGGTCCGCGGCCTGGGCATGCCCGCATGCTACCGATTGGTCATCCGTTACCAAACGGTGGTTCGGGTTCGTGTCTCACTCGGCGGCCGGGCGCAGCGCGTCGCGGTGGGAGGCGACGTCGTCGACCACGGTCGTGATGTGGCGCAGCGAGGTGATGAGGGAGCCGTAGACCGGCCAGTGCCGACTGGGCAGCTCCTCGTGGGAGAGGTCGTGGACGAGCCGGTCGAGCTCGGGCACGAGGTCCTCCACCTCTCCTTCGGGGTCGGCGACGCGCCTGCCGACGCGGCGCAGCAGGTCGGTCCACCGCTCGCGGAACTCCTCGTCCCACGTCGTCGACTGCACGACGGACTCGTCGACGACGCGGGCGATCGCCCGGGCCTGGGCCACGCCCTCCTCGAGCCGGACCAGGAGCTCGGTCTCCCGGTCCACGTCGGCGGTGCGCCACGACCGGTGCCGGCGCAGGTTGGCCCACTGGCTCTCCTGGGTGAAGCTGAGCTGCTCCTGGGCTGCGTCGAGCCGGGCATCGACGCCGCGGGTCTGCTCGATCCATTGCTTCGGGGTCTCCGGCTCCAGGTCCTCGCCGAGGCCGTCGGCCATCTCCTCCAGGAGGCGTCCGAGGTCGACGGTCGCCCGGTCGAGGGCGCGCTCGGCGATCCGGTCGTCGAGCGGCGGGAGCAGGACGACGTTGACGACGACGCCCACGGCGACGCCGATCAGCGTGTCGAGGAACCGGTCCACCAGCAGCACCTCGTCCCGCTGGTAGCCGGAGGTGATGACGAACAGCGCCGTGGTCGCGACCGCGACGCCCTCCGCCTTGATCAACGGGGTCCGGGCGAGCAGCAGGCCGACGAGGACGGCGACCCCGAGGCTCGCCGCGCCGTACCCCATCAGGGAGGTCGCGGCGTACGACAGGACGATGCCGAGCAGCGTCGCCACGACCGACTGGGCGCCCCGCCAGAACGTCCGGTAGACGGTGGCGTGGATGGTGAGGAGGGCCGCCCAGGCCGCGAGGAAGCCCTGCTCGAGGCCGAGGACCCGCGCCGCCAGCAGCCAGGCGACCACGGTCGCGATCGACGCCTTGGCGACCTGGAGCAGGTCGGTCTGCACGTCCGGACGGCTCAGCGAGGCGAGCGTGGGACGCCACCTGTCCGTCACCCCGGACATCACCGACACCTCCAGCCACGGGTACGGGCACGAGCCTAGGGGAGTCGTCGGTACATTCCGGTGCCCCGCCCCTCCTGCCCCAGGAGCCCCACCGTGAGCCGTCCCCTCCGCGCCCTGATGGTCCCCAGCGAGGAGCTCGACGAGGCGCGCCTGCGCGAGATCTGGCGACTGCGCCTGGAGATGCTCACCCTGACCCGTCCCGAGGAGCAGGACTGGGAGGAGTTCCGCAGCGCCGTGGTCGGACCGGACCGCTTCGTGTTCGTCTTCGTCGACCCGCAGGACACGGCGCAGGGCTTCTTCACCATCGCGATGCTGCCGGTCGACCTCGGCCGGCGGCGGATGCTCCTGATGTTCTCGAAGTACTTCTACTTCCGCCGTGCCTACCGTGGCCACCCGAAGACCATCCTGGCGCCGTGGCGGCTGCTGCCGGTCGCCGTACGCCGCTTCGGGGTGCGCAGCCTGCACTTCGTCACCACGGCCTACCCGCAGAGCTACGTCTCCCTGACCCGCACCTCGGGCCGCACCTGGTCGCTGCGCGACGAGGCCGCGCCGGCCTGGGCGCGGGAGGCGCTGGTGGCCTTCGCCGAGACCTTCTACCCGATGTCGTTCGACCCGGAGGGCGGCGTCGTGCGCGGCGGGAACGTCGCCGACAGCGAGTCGCTGCCGCGCTCGGCCGACGCCCGGGCCCTCGTCCGCCGCTACGAGGAGCTCAACCCCGAGTGGCGCGACGGGGTCAGCCTGCCGATCCTCTTCTCCGTCGATCCGCGGCTGGTGCGGACGAGCGCCACGCGATCCGTCCGCCGGCTCGTCCGCCGCGGCTGACGGACGCCGCGGGCTCGCCGGTTGCTCAGTACGGCGGCGCCGCGGTCATCCCGCCGTCGACGACGAGGTTGTGCCCGGTGATCCACCGGGCGGCCCGGGAGGCGAGGAAGAGGACCGCGTCGGCCACGTCGGCAGGGTCGCCCACCCGGACCAGCGGAGCCCGCGCCCGCCAGCGGGCGACGCCGTCGGGCCACTCGTCCTCGAGGCCGGGGCGGGATACGAGGCCGGGGGAGACGGCATTGACCCGGATGCCGTCGGCGCCGAGCTCCTGCGCGCTCGACCGGGTGAGCATCACGACCGCCGCCTTGGCGCTGTTGTAGTGGCTGTGGGCCGGGCCGGGGACCAGGGCGGACAGGGACGCGACGTTCACGATCGAGCCGCCCCCTCGCCGTCGCATCGGCGCGATCGCCGCACGCGTGGTCAGGAAGGTGGAGGTGAGGCTGTCGGACAGCGTGGCGACCCACGCGTCCGGGTCGAGGTCCGCGAGCGCCCGGCTCGGGTAGGTGCCGGCGCAGTTCACGAGCACGCTGAGCCCACCGAGACGGTCGGGGGCCTCGGTCAGCAGCGTGCGGACGGCGTCGGGGTCGGTCAGCTCGGCGGGCGCGGCGACGGCCCGGCCTCCGGCTGCGTCGATCGCGTGGACCACCCGCTCGGCACCGGCGCGGTTGCGCCGGTGGTGCACGACCACCGCGGCGCCGGCCTCGGCCAGTCGACGGGCCACGGCCGCTCCGATGCCCTGCGAGGCGCCGGTGACCACGGCGACCTCGCCGCTGAGGTCCAGCAGTCGGTCCGCGGCCGGCGTGGTCAGGGCGGTCACGGCGGTCAGGGCGGTCGTGGCGGTCATCGGGCCGCGGCGGAGGCGTGGTGGAAGCCGTCGAAGCGTCGGCCCTCCAGGACACAGACCCGGCGCAAGGACCGCCGGTAGAACTTCACGTTGGTGTGGTCGTCGAACGTGACGTACCAGGGCCGGCACCACGGCCCCTGGTCCTGCCGACCCGTGAAGGCCTCCCGGTGCCGGGAGGCGAACTCGTCGAAGCCCGGGCCGACCACGAAACCGACGTGCTCGAGCCCCATCCGGTAGACGCTCTGGTGCGGCGGCGGGATCAGCTCGACCATCGGCACGGTCAGGTCGTCCGCGACCCGGAGCGGCTCGGTGAGCAGGAGCTTCGAGATGGGGCGCCCGTTCCAGACGTTCTCGACGTTCGCGGTGCTGAAGCGCTCCAGGGCCGTGCGGACCGCGACGTACTCGTCAGCCGTCGAGGTCCGGAAGGCGAGGTGGCTCGCGGCCATCCCGGCGACGTCGATGCCCAGGGCCAGCAAGCGGGCACGCTGCTGTGCCACGAGGCCGCTCGGGTCG
Organism: Nocardioides sp. GCM10027114; assembly: GCF_042659625.1. Lineage (NCBI taxonomy): Bacteria > Bacillati > Actinomycetota > Actinomycetes > Propionibacteriales > Nocardioidaceae > Nocardioides > Nocardioides sp. GCM10027114. The sequence goes on along the minus strand of NZ_JBHSSS010000024.1, from coordinate 81,016 downwards.
CCGAGGAGGCGGGCGAGGGGGGTCTCGGTCATGGAACCGACGCTAGGCGCGGGGCGGCCGCTCCTCATCGGGCGAACGCTCCACGTGCCGCTCCATCCGTGGCATCGGGATCATGGAGCGCCGGGGTGGCGAGCGGTCGGGTCAGCCCCGGGACAGCCCGGCCTCGGCCGCTGTCCGGGCGGCCGCTGCCCGGCTCCCGACCCCGAGCTTGGCGAAGATGTTGGTGACGTGCCGGTTGGCCGTCCGCTCGCTGATGAACAGCTCGGCGGCGAGCTGCCGGTTCGTGCGGCCCTCTGCCAGCAGCAGCAGGACCTCACGCTCCCGAGGAGTCAGCGACGCCAACGGGCCCTGCGCGCCGGGCGGTGCGGCAACCCGGTCGGGGTCGCGGGCCGCCACGGCCTCGCGAACCACCGTCCCGGCGATCCCGTTCAGCTCGAGGCCTCGCGGCGTGACCTCGGTGAAGGGGAGCCGGCGCAGCGTCTGCCACGCGTCCTCCACGGCGGCTCCTGCGAGCCCGCCGAGCACCCCCGCGAGCCCCGGTCGCGTGACGACCGGCAGCACCGAGGCCGCCTCCACGACCTCCCGCTCCGCGGGCGTGAGGTCGTCGAGGAGCACCTCGAAGAGCTCCTCGACGACGTCGGGGAGCGGCCCCGGGCCGACGGCCAGGCCCGGACGACGTCCGAACGCCTCCACCGCGAGCTCGATCGCCAGCGGGTGGCCGCGTGCGAAGGCCCGCACGCGCTCGGCCACGACCTCGGTCGCTCCGCGCCGGGCCAGGAGGGCGTCGACGTCGGCCGCTGACATCGGGCCGAGGGCGAGCTCGCCGACGAGGTGCCGCCACCCGGCAGCGGTGCGCCAGCCGAGCTCGGGAGCGCGGCGGCTGGCCACGACCGTGGTCACGCGGTCGGGCAGGGCGGGGACGAGCGATCCCCGCACCCAGTCGTCGATGGGGGCCAGCCGCTCGTAGCTCTCCAGCACCAGGACGTCGGCGCCGGACCGGTCGAGCCGGTCGGCCGCCTCGTCCGGGGAGCTCGGCACCGGCGCGCCCAGGTCCTCGGCCAGCGCCGCCAGGAAGCCCGGCACGGTCGGCGCGGTCTCGCGGCCCCGTACGACGACGGCACCTAGCCCGGCGCCACCGAGCGTGCCGTGCACCAGCGCCGACTTCCCGATGCCGCCGGGGCCCGTCACGAAGACCACGGCGGGGTCGCCGCGGACCAGATCGAGCAGCCGCTGCCGCTCCTCCGCCCGGCCGACCAGGGGGGCCGCGGCCGCGGCCTCGACCCGCTGCCGGACCCGCCTCGAGGCGCCGGTCCCGCTCACGTGGGCAGTCTATTCGCGGTGAGCCCCGAGCCGGGCCGACGTTGGACTGGCGCAGAGTGGGCCAGCGACCGGGTCAACCGGGGACGCTCAGTCGAGCTGGTCCCAGAAGCGCTCACGAAGGCGGTAGCGGATCTGCTCGTTGAGGTCGTAGACGCCGAGTGCGTCGCTCATGTCGACCAGCAGCGCGCGGTCGATGTCACGCGGGATCGACGGCCTCGCAGACTTCAGCGCAGCGAGGTCCTCTGGCGACGCGCTCTGGCGGAAGGAGGACAGCACCTTGGTGACGACCGCGCTGATCTGGTCGTCGTGGTCCGACAGGTCTTCGTAGCCCGGCATGGCGACCGGCTGCTCGCCTGTCGTCGCCCTATAGGCCAGCACGGCGGCCGGGGCGGTCGGCTGGCCGGGCCGGGGGATGGCGGCGAGGTCGAGCGGCGACGGCATGGGGAGCCCGTTGGCGCCGGATGACGTGCGCGTCGGCGGCTGGGGCACGCTGACGGCGACGGCCGGCTCCGGTTGGCGTGGCACCTCGATCTTCATGACCGCGTCGTCGATCGCCCCAGGGGAGAGTACGTCCAGCTCATCGGCTGCGCGGATCAGGTGTCGACTGACGCCGTGTGGCCTGCCGTTGGCGCTCGGCACGGCCAGGACAACCACCTGGACGCCGTGGACCTGTGCTTCCTCGACTGCCTCGGTCAAGTCGTCGTCGCCCGACACCAGGAAGAAGACGTCGGCTGCGCCGTTGCGTGCATGGGCGACCAGATCGAGACCAATGCGTAGGTCGACGCCCTTCTGCTGTCCGTCCACGCCGAACCTGCCGAGCCGCAGCTTCACCTTCGAAAGCTCGCCGATGCGCTCCTGCTGCGCGTCGGGCACACCGTTGCGGGCCGAGTCGTACCAGTGGACTCGGAGGACCGGAAGTCCTGTGCGTTCCTCGGCCTCCGCGATGAGCGAGGCGATCAGCCGTCCGTACTCGACGTGGACTCCGTTGCGTAGCGAGGTCCCCGTCACTCGGGTTGCAGCGGAGGCGAGGAGGTAGCCGGCATCGACGTACAGGGAGCAGGTGGAACGCATGCAACGACGATCGCAGGCGCCGCCGACACGTGTCCGGCGAACTGGCACTTGTGCACGGCGCCTGGAGACCGAGTCAGCCGGTGAGCAGCCGCGCCACCTCGTCCTGGCCCCTGGCCCGGGCGTGCTCGAGGGCGGCCACGCCGTCAGCGTCGGGGATCGACGGGTCGGCGCCGGCGTCGAGGAGCAGCCGCACGATCCGCTGGTGGTCGCGGCCGCCGTCGCCGAGGATCACCGCCTCGAGGAGGGCGGTCCAGCCGAGCCGGTTGACGTGGTCGACGTCGATGCCGGTGGTGAGCACGCGGCGTACGTAGCCGACGTGGCCCCGTTCGCTGGCCGGGATGAGGGAGGTGCCGCCGAACCGGTTGAGCAGGGCGAGGTCGGGGTCGGCGGGCAGCAGTGCCTCGAGCATCGCGACACTGCCGGTCACGCCCGTGACCAGCCACGGGGTGTCCTGCTGGTGGTCGCGGGCGTCGGGGTCGGCGCCGAGGGCGACCAGGAGCCGGGCGACGGCGAGGTGGTCGTGGGTCGCGGCGAGCAGGAGCGCGGTCTGGCCCCGCGCGTTGCGTGCCTCCAGGTCAGCACCTGCCCGCAGGGCGCGGGCGGCGTGGTCGGCGTCTCCCGTGCGCGCCGCCCGCAGCAACGCGGCGTCGGGCTCCGCGGGCCGACGCGCGGTCAGGGCTGGTTCGAGGACCGTCTCGAGGCGGGTGAAGCCTCTGCTGCGGGCCATCTGCAGCGGGGTGAGCCCCTCCCGCACCGAGGGGAGGTCGAGGGCGACGCCCCCGGCCACCAGGACGCGCACCGTGTCCTCGTAGCTGAGAGTGTCCTCGCCGAGCCACACGGCCTCGTGGATCGCCGTCCAGCCGAGCCGGTTGACGTGGTCCCGCTCGACGCCGGCCTGCAGCAGTTCGCCCACGACGAGGTGGTGCCCGCGCTCGGCGGCCCGGATGAGCCCGGTGCCGTCGAAGCTGTCGCGGGACCGGACGTCGGCGCCGCGCTCCAGGGTGAGCCGGAGCAGGTCGAGGTAGCCCTCGCTGGTGGCGATCAGGTACGCCGACTGCTGGGTCCCGTCCTTCGCGTTCACGTCCGCACCGCGCTCGATGAGTGCGGCGGCCCGCCGCACGCGGTTCGCCCAGGCAGCGTCCCGGAGCTTCTCGTCGAGTGCGGCCTGCTCGGCCGCGGTGAGCCTCGGAGGCAAGGACTGGTCCTTCCCGCCGGGCTTCCTGGTCGGTGCCCCGGCGGCCTCAGGCGGTGACGCGGCCACAGTCGGGGCGGTCGAGGTCGACGCTGCCGAGGGGTCCGGTCCAGCCGATACGGTCCCCGTCGAGCAGCCGGCAACCGCGAGGTTCAGGGCAGCGAGCAGCAGGAGGGCCGGCGACGTGGGAGGCATGGTCACTCCACCCTGTCCAGAGCCACGCTCGACGGCAAGGCCCGTCACGCGATCGGGGTGGTCACCCGAGGAGGGCTCCCTGCGTCCCAGCGTCATGGATCAGCTGACCCGTTCGGCGTCCCGATCCGCCAGGTCAGGGCTCCCGGGGCTCCGACGTAGACAGCGCCTGACCGGCCCACTCGAGACGCAGGCGGGCGACGAGGTCCCGTCGGCTGCGGACGCCCACCTTCTCGAAGACCGACTTCAGCCGGTCCTGCACGGTGTAGGGCGACACGAAGAGGGCGCGAGCGATCTGCTCGGTCGACAGCCCGCGGAGCACGAGGGTGACGACGTCGCGCTCGCGCTCGGACAGCCCGTGCGCGCGGAGCACCAGTGGCGCCACCAGCCCGGGTTGGGCAGGCTCCACGACCACCGCGACCTGACCGGCCTGGTCGCCGGTGAGCGTGGCCGCGTGGATCCGCACCCAGGTGCCGCTGCGGGCGCGCAGCCGCAGCGCGGTCTCGCCGTCCGCCGCGGTCACGGCCCGGACCACGGCCACCTGCACCGGTACGGGAAGCCGCCCGGGGCGGTGGGGGGAGGTGTCGGGGAGGTCGGCCAGCCACCGCTCGGCGCCCGGGGTCGCCGAGGTCAGGGACAGGTCACCCGCGACCAGCAGGACGGCCGGCGAGGTGTCGTCGGCCGGGGACTGGGCCGGGTGGAGCATCAGCCCGAGCCTGGTCCCGGCCGCGAGTGCGGGGGAGAGCTGGGCGACGAACCGCACGTCGGCGTCGCGGAACGGCTGCTCGCCGGCGGCGCGGAGCAGGGACAGGGCGCCCCACGCCGTCCCGCGGACCCGCAGCACGGCGTCCAGCGCGTCGTCGAAGCCCCGGGGTGCGAGGAGGTGCTGCCACCGCCAGCTCGCCGCCGGGTCGCCTCCGGTCTCGCCGGTCACCGTGGCAGCCGGCACCCGTCGCCGGGCCAGGTCGGTGAACGCGTTGACGTCGGTCTCTGCGTACTGGCTGCGCACGATCTCGTGCGGGGTCTCGGTCATCCCGGGATTGAAGTGCCCCGTGATCACGAGGTGCTCGGGGTCGAGCGTGAACCAGCAGGGGTGGAAGTCGAACGGCACGACGAGGCGGAGCGCGTTCGCGGCCTCCTGCCAGAACCGCTCGGTGGAGTGCCCGGCGCGCGCCAGGTGTTCGACCTTGTCCCGCACCAGGCGGCGACGGTCCTCGATCAGCACGCTTCGACGGTACGCCCGCCTGCCCCGGTCTGCGCTACCCACTTTTCTGGTCTGGGAGGGACGGCTCCGAGTTCCTAGCGTCGACACCTCCGAACCGGTCCAGACGCGAGAGGACGCACGACATGACCGACCTGAAGGTGAGCCCGCTGATCCGCCGCGCGGGGGAGGGCGAGGGCATCTGGTTCCTGAACACCCTCTTCACGGTGAAGGCCGGGGCCGACGAGGCCGAGGGGGCATTCACGTTCATGGAGCAGCACTGCCCGCCCGGCTTCGCCCCACCACCGCACGTCCACTACGACGAGACCGAGGCCTTCTACATGCTCGACGGCACCATGCACGTGACCGCTGGTGACGTGCAGGGCGTGGTGGGACCTGGGGACTTCGTGCTTCTGCCCAAGGGCATCCCGCACGGCTTCGTGGTGCCCTGGGAGGCGCCGGCGCGATTCATCCACCTCACGTCCCCCGGGCAGTTCGACCACTTCGCACGGGAAGTGGGGGAGCCGGCGCCCGAGCTGGTGATCCCGCCGCCGGGCGAGGTCGACGTCGAGCGACTGCTCGAGGCGGCATCGCGCTACCGCCTCGGCATCCTCACCGAGTAAGCGCCGTGGGCCCCGGCAGCCGCTGGGGCCCACGCATCACGCACCTGGGGATCAGGGGTAGCCGACCACGTAGCTCGGGTCCTCGTAGTTGTCGGGGTCGCCCTCGTCCGGGACGCCGTCCACGGTCGCGCCGACCCCGTTGACGACGTGGCGGATCGTGCCCGGCCCACTGAGGTTCTTGGTCATCACGTGCTCCAGCCGGACCCCCGGCCGCCGCGGCACCAGGTAGCCGTTCTCGGTCACGATGTCGGGGTTGTTGCGGTTGTAGACGTAGACCCCGCCGCCCCACAGCCGGTGCTGCCGGACGTCCTCGCCGACGACGTACGCCGCCCAGCCCAGGCTGCCGTCCGAGGCCGTCCACTCGGCCTGCGTGGGCGGGTCGTAGGGCAGCTCGTTCTGGTAGAGCACGACGCGGCCGCGCTCGCCGTTCCAGATCGTGTTGTGCTCCTGGAAGTGCTCGACGAACAGGCCGGTGGCCGTGACGTCGTCGCCGTCGACGACGACCCCGGTGCGGCCGACGTTGGTGCGCCAGCGCTCGTTGTCGCCGAGGAACCCGTCCTCGAGGTCGAAGTCCTCGACTCCGTGGTCGGCCCGCCACACCCAGGTGTGGTCGATGAGGACGTGGTCGCTCTCGACGCGGAGGGCGGTGTCGACCTTGCCGACGTGGGGGCCGCCGACCCGGAAGTAGACGTCGCTCAGGGTCAGCGGGTTGCCCGCCGACGAGCGGGACCGGCCCTTGCCCGAGTCGCCGCCGCCCACCTGCAGCAGCACCGGCGACTCCTCGAGGCCGGCGTCGACGGTCACGCCGGCGACCACGATGCCCGGACGGTCGGCCACCTCGAGCGGCACGGCGCCGCCGGTCGCGGTCAGCGTCGCGTGGCCGAGCCCGAGCACCACCGTGTTCGGGCGGCCGACGTGGATCGTCTCGCCGATGTCGTAGACACCGGGCGTGAGGAGCAGGTGCCGGCCCCGGGCGAGCGCCTCGTTGATCTTCTCCACCGAGTCACCGGGCCGCGCCACGAAGAAGCGGTCCAGCGAGACCGACCGGCCGGCGGTGGGGCCGTCGGCCCAGCTGACGCCCGCCGTCCCGCGCTGGGCGGCGGGGACCCGGACCTGCCAGCCGTCGTCGTCGCCGACGTACAGGTAGGGCTTCTCCCGGCTCAGCGGCGTCTGCTCCAGCGTGGTGTACGGCGGGTCGGGGAACGTCGCGTCGTCGGGCGCGCCGTCGACGCCGGAGAAGACCTGGTTCCACACCGCGTTGGTCCAGGTGCCGACCTCGCTGTTGCGGGTCAGCCACTGCTGCTGCGAGCCGTTGATGACGGTCTCGGCCCGGCTGTCGGCGATGAAGCCACCGCTGGCGAAGGCGGGGTTGGAGCAGTAGTCCATGAGGGTGAGGCCGCCACCGGTGACGTCGACCCGGCGCATCGAGGAGGCCTGCGAGACCGCCCAGAAGTTGTTCCCGCCGCGGCAGCCGTCCTGGCCGGCGCCGTTCACGTCGATGGTCAGGTTGGACAGGCTCCGCCAGAAGTTGTTCAGCGCGAAGCACTCGACGCTCTCGCCGCCCGGCTCCGCCGGCCGGCCCTCCCCGTCGAAGCAGCGGTTGTAGACCTCGACCTTGCCGTTGATCCGGACGTCGGCCGGCGACGCCCCCAGCCCGGCGACCTCGGTGTAGTAGCCGAGCTTGATCTGCAGGGGCACGGCCGGGCTGCCGTACTCGCCGGGCAGGAAGAGCAGGCTGTAGCCGTCGGAGCCCATCTCCGCGTCGACCTGCTGCGCATGGATCTCGTCGGCGACGGCCTGGATCCGGCTGGTGGGCATCGAGGGGTCGAAGACGACCACGTTGCCGCCGAGGTCGGGCGCACCGGACGGCGGTGGCGCGGACCTGCCGGTCCCGCCGGTCGCGCCGGTCGCGGGGGAGAGGGCCGCCAGCAGCAGGCCGGCGGTTCCCAGGGCGGCGGCACCGACGAACGGTGTCCGGGCGCGTCCGGGCATCGGGTCGTGGGGGGTGCGGGGCATGGCTTCTCCTGTCGCCGAGTCGTGCATGAGAGCGCTCTCACACTGAGCGGCCACCTTGGCACAGGCGTGACCGCGGTCACAAGGTTGCGTCTCGACCCCGGTCGCTCGAGTGGGGGGCGCGCGCTCGTCCGAAAGCCGCAGAACCGGGGCCACCCGGAGCTACAGTCCCTTCAAGGATCGGCTCGGGGGAGTCATTCGGGGGGATGGCATGGTCGAGAGTGGACTGTGTGGCGAGGACAGGTCGTTCGACCACTACGCGCGCCTCGTGTGCCGCCTGCTGCAGGTGCCGACCGCGCTGGTCTCCATCGTCGAGACGCACCGGCAGGTCTTCCCGGGCGCCGTCGGGCTCGCCGAGCGGTTCGCCGCGACCCGGGAGACCCCGCTCTCGTACTCCTTCTGCAAGCACGTCGTGGGGGACCAGCAGCCGCTGATCGTCCCCGACGCCCGGTGCGACACCCGGCTGGCGGACAGCCCCGCGGTCAGCGAGCTCGACGTGATCGCCTACGCCGGCTGGCCGCTCCGCGACGGGACGGGCCGGGTGGTCGGCTCGCTGTGCGCGATCGACAGCGAGCCGCGGGCGTGGACCGACGAGGACCTCCAGGTGCTGCAGGACCTCGCCCTCGCCTGCTCCGCCGAGCTCCGGCAGGCCCAGCGGCTGCGCGAGGACAGCGAGCAGCTGGCCCGGACCATCTTCGGCGCCGTCGACGTGGCCATGATCTTCTACGACGAGAAGCACGACCTCGTCCTCGCCAACGAGCTGGCCGAGCGCCTCGCCGATCGGGCCGGCTTCCGGCTCGACGAGCCGCCGTACGCCGGGGCGCACGTGCGCCGGGCGGACAACCGGACCCCGATCCCGCCGCCGGACCAGATCATCCCGCGGGCGCTGCGCGGCGACCTGGTGGGCCACGAGATGGAGTGGGTCGGGCCGCCGGGGCGTCAGACAGCCGTGGTCGCGTCCTCGCAGCAGGTCGTGCGGGCCGACGGGGTGCCGTGGGGCACACTCGTCGCGGCCCACGACGTCACGGACCTCGCCAGGTCCCTGCAGGTCAAGGACGAGTTCGTGGCCACCGTGTCCCACGAGCTGCGCACGCCGCTCACCTCGGTCCTCGGCTACCTCGAGCTGCTCGAGGACGAGCTCGAGGCGCCGGGTCCGCTCGTGGCCAAGGCGCTGGAGACGATGAGGCGCGGCGGCGTCCAGCTGCAGGAGCGGATCGGGGAGCTGCTCGACACCGCAGACCGGCGGAGGCACCTCGACCTGCGCTCGACCGACGTCTCGCTGCTGGCGCAGCGGCTGGCGTCGACCTTCCGCAAGCAGGCGCGGACCGCCGGTGTCGCGCTGCGTGTGGAGGCCGCCGACCCCCACTGGGCCGTCGTCGACGCGCGCCGGATCGAGCAGGCCCTCGAGAACCTCGTGTCGAACGCGCTCAAGTACACCCCGTCCGGCGGGCACGTGACGGTCTCCGTCCTCACGAAGGGCGACACCATCGGGGTCCTGGTCACCGACACGGGGGTCGGCATGGCCGAGGACGAGGTGGCGCAGGCCTTCAACAGCTTCTGGCGCTCCGAACGGGCCCACCGCGAGGCGATCCAGGGGTTCGGGATCGGGCTGACCCTGGTGCAGGACATCGTCTCGGCGCACCACGGCTGCGTGGACATCACCAGCCGACCCGGGGAGGGGACCACGGTGACCCTGAGCCTGCCCCGCAGCTGCGACGCCGGGTGACGCGGCACGGGCCGGGCCCTCGGCCCGTGCGGCCCGGTCCCTAGGTCCCTGTCGCACTGGTCGGCGCACGCCCATCGTGGGGTGGATGGTGCTCCGTGACCGGCCCGACGCGGGTCGACAGCTCGCCCGACGACTCGAGGACCTGCGGAACGACGACGTCGTCGTCCTCGGCCTGCCGCGCGGCGGGGTGCCGGTGGCGGCCGAGGTGGCCGCCGCCCTGCACGCCCCGCTCGACGTCATCGTCGTCCGGAAGCTGGGGGTGCCCTTCCAGCCGGAGCTGGCGATGGGCGCCATCGGCGAGGGCGGCTTCACCGTCGAGAACCGCGACCTGGTGAACAGGGCCGGCATCGATGCCGGCGAGTGGCGGGTCGTCGAGGAGCGGGAGCGCCAGGAGCTGGCCAAACGGGTCGCCCGGTTCCGGCGCGGCCGCGACCGGGTCGACCTGCACGGTCGGGTCGCGGTGGTCGTCGACGACGGGGTGGCGACCGGAGCGACCGCGCGCGTCGCCTGTGATGTCGCGCGCCACCTCGGGGCCGCCCGCGTGGTGCTCGCCGTGCCGGTCGCCCCCGTGGACGCGTCGGGCATGTTCGCGGACGTCGACCGCTTCGTCTGCGTCGGGACGCCGGAGCCGTTCGGCTCGGTGGGCCAGCACTACGACGACTTCGCTCCCACCAGCGACGACGAGGTGGTCGTCCTGCTGGACGCGGCGGACCGGCGCGTGGCCGAGGAGCGGCTCACGCTCGAGCACGACCTCGAGGTCGAGGTGCCCGCGGGCGGCGTCGTCCTGCCGGGGCGGCTGCACCTGCCGGCCGGGGCGCGCGGGGTCGTCGTCTTCGCGCACGGGAGCGGCAGCAGCCGGCACAGCCCCCGCAACCGGTACGTCGCCTCGGTGCTGCAGCAGGCCGGCTGCGGCACGCTGCAGATGGACCTGCTCACGCCCGAGGAGGAGCACGACCGACGCCGCGTCTTCGACATCGACCTGCTGGCGTCGCGGCTGGTCGCAGCGACCGCCTGGCTGCGCTCGCGGCCGGAGGTCGCGGGCGCCCGGGTCGGCTACTTCGGGGCCAGCACCGGCGCCGCGGCCGCATTGGTGGCTGCCGCCGAGCTGGGGCCGGTGGTCGCCGCGGTCGTCTCGCGCGGCGGCCGGCCCGACCTCGCCCGCGAGCGCCTCGCCGAGGTGACGGCGCCGACGCTGCTGGTGGTGGGTGGCCGGGACGAGCTGGTCCTCGACCTCAACCGGGAGGCGCAGGCGCTGCTGCGCTGCCCGAGCCGGCTGGCGGTGGTCCCCGGGGCGACGCACCTCTTCGAGGAGCCCGGAACCCTCTCCGAGGCGGCGGGACACGCCACCGACTGGTTCGCCGAGCACCTGCTGGAGACCCCGGCCGGCGTCACGGGCAGGTGACCGACACCGTGCCCGGCTGCTCCTCGTCTTCGCTGCTGAAGGTGCCCTCGTAGTCGACGGCGGTGCCGTCGAGCGAGAGGCCGGTGCCGTCGGGGGGCAGCGTCGACGTAAACGTCGCGTCGGGGGTGGTGACGACCGCCGCGCCGACCCAGTCGCCACCCTCCCGCCGGGCGCTCAGCTCGAGCTGCAGTCCGTCGACGGCGAGCCGGTTGACCCGCACCTCGATGGCGTCGTCCGTCACCGAGCAGTCGAAGCTCTGCGCGCCGCCGGGAGCGAAGGAGTAGGTCGTCCCGCCGACCGTCGCGGTCGGCACGCCTCCGGGCAGGGCGCAGCTCACCGCGACCGCGGCGGGGACCCGCGTGGCTCCGGCCGCGTCGAAGTCCTCGACCCGGCTCACGGTGCCCTCGAAGCTGAGCGAGTCCTCGCCGATCACGAGCGGTGCGGCGTCCGCCGGCAGGGTCGCGGAGTACTGCAGGTTGGCGCCGCCGCCCTGCTGGAAGGCCAGCCTGCCGGTCCAGCTGTCGCCCTGGCGGACGACCTGCAGCAGCAGGTCCTGCCCCTCGGCGGTCTGGAAGCCGACCTGGATCCGGTCGGGGCCGATGTCACACACGTGGGACACCGACCCGGCCGCCTCGTAGTCGAGCCGGCCGTCGTCGACGTCGGCCCAAGCGGTCGCCGGATCCGCCGTCAGGGTCGGCTCACCCTCCCGGACGTCCCCCGCAGCCTGGTCGGCCGGCGGTGACTCCTCCGAGGCAGTGGTCTCGCCGCCGTCGGCGGTGGCGCCGGTGTCGCCGGTGCCGTCGCCCCCGCCGCACCCGGTGAGACACAGCCCCACCACCAGTCCCGAGACCACGGCCGTGCGGTGTCGCAGGTGTCTCCTGGTCATCAGGCCTCCCAGGTCGCTGTGCGCCTCCTCGCACGCTAGCGACGGCGGGACGTTGAGTCGCCCCGGACAATGGGGAAATGGAACTCCAGGGAGCGCGCACCTTCGTCGCCGGCGCCACGGGCGCCCTCGGCGGGTCACTGACCGACGCCCTGCTCGAGCGCGGTGCCCGCGTCGTGCCGGGCGGGCGGGACGCCGACCGGCTCGCCGAGGTCGCCGGGCGCTGCGGCACCACCGGGGTCATGTTCGACGCCGTCGACGTCGACTCCTGCGAGGCCGCCACGAAGCAGGCGGTGGAGCAGCTCGACGGGCTCGACCTGCTGGTCGTCACGGTCGGCGCCGCCGGCTTCGGCAAGGCGCTCGAGACCTCGGCCGCGCTGACGGAGGAGCTGTTCGCCGTCAACGTGCTCGGCCCGATGTCGCTGGTGAGGGCCGCGGCGCCACACCTCTCGGAGGGCGCCACGATCTGCGTGCTGTCCGCCGTCCTGGCGGACCTGCCCACGGCGGGGATGGCCGACTACTCGGCGGCGAAGACCGCGCTGTCGACCTGGCTCGGCGTGCTGCGGCGCGAGAACCGGCGGCGGCTGCGGGTGCTCGACGTACGTCCGCCGCACCTCGACACCGGCCTCGACCAGCGCGCCCTCGGTGGCGAGCCGCCGCGGTTGCCGGCGCCCATGCCGGCCTCGCGCGTGGTGGAGGCCGTCGTGGACGCCCTCGCGGCTGACGCTACGGAGATCGTCGCCGACCGGGAGGCGGGGCTGCTGGCCCGCTGACCTGCGTGGCCCCGCCGCGGCATCATGGACCGTGTGCGCGGCCTGCTGCTGGACCTCGACGGCGTGCTGTACGTCGGTGACGAGCCGGTCGCCGGTGCCGCTCAGGCGGTCGGCTGGTTCCGCGAGCACGACGTACCGCACCGGTTCCTCACCAACACGACCTCCCGCCCGCGCGAGGCGATCGTCGCGAAGCTGGCGAGCATGGGGCTCGAGGTCGGGGCCGACGAGGTGATCACCCCGGCGGTCGCGGCCGTGGCGTGGCTGCGGGAGCGCGCGATCGAACGGCCGGCGCTGTTCGTGCCCGGCGCGACCGCGGCGGAGTTCGCGATGCTGTCGCCGCTGCCGGACGGTCTCGACGGGACCGCCGGGGGAGCTGGGGCGGTCGTCGTCGGCGACCTCGGCCGGGGCTGGGACTTCGACACGCTCAACCGGGCGTTCCGGCTGCTGATGGCGGACCCGGCCGTGCCGCTGGTCGCCCTGGGCCTCACCCGCTACTGGCGCGCCGAGGACGGGTTGCGGCTCGACGCCGGCCCCTACGTCCGGGCGCTGGAGTACGCCACCGGTCGCGAGGCCGTCGTGCTGGGCAAGCCCGACGCCGGGTTCTACCGCTCCGCGGTGTCCGCGCTCGGGCTCGAGGGCCCTGGCACCGCCGCAGCCACCGTCATGGTGGGTGACGACGTCCGCGGCGACGTCGGTGGCGCCCAGGCGGCCGGCCTGGTGGGCGTCCTGGTCCGGACCGGCAAGTTCTCGTCCGCCGACCTGGACGGCGCCGTCGTGCCCGACGCCGTCCTCGACTCGGTCGCCGACCTTCCGGGATGGTGGGGCAGCGCCTGACCGGCGTCAGGCCAGCGCGCTCGCCAACGAGTGGTAGAGCGGGATGCCCAGCGCGAGGTTGAACGGGAAGGTGATCCCGAGGGAGGCCGTCAGCGCGTGGCCGAGGTTGGCCTCCGGCAGCGAGACCTCGACCGCCGCCGGAGCCGCGATGTAGGACGCGCTGCCGGCCATCGCACCGAAGACCGCTGCTCCGCCCACCGACAGTCCCGCCATCGTGCCGATCACGGCGCCCAGGCTTCCCGCCGCCAGCGGCATGAGGATGGCGAAGCCCAGCAGGAAGACCCCGGACTCCCGGACCTCGCGCAGCCGGTGACCTGCGGTGATGCCCAGGTGCAGCAGGAAGATGACCAGCACGCCGGCGAACGGGGTGACGAAGACCGGCTCGACCAGCGCGCGGTTCGCGTCGCCCGCCACGGCGCCGATCACGATCCCGCCGAGGAGCAGCAGCATGCTCGAGCCGGCCAGCACCTCGCCCACCGCTGCCCGGAGGCTGCCGCCGCCCTCGCGGGCCCGCTGGGCGAGGGCGAGCGCGATCAGGATGCCGGGCACCTCGAGCACGGCCAACAGGGCCGGGAGGAACGCCTCGGGGGCCGGGCCGACCCCGACCGTGGTGGCGAAGGCCAGCGCGGCGGCGAAGGTCACCGCGGAGACCGAGCCGTAGTGGGCCGCGATCCCGGCGGCGTCGACGACGGAGAACTTGCCCCACCGCTCGAGGACCAGGAAGGCCACGATGGGGATCACGGCGCCGAGGGCGAGCGTGGCGGCGATCGGACCGGCCAGCTCGCCGGGGGAGGCATCCACCAGGGCGGCCCCGCCCTTGAGGCCGATCGCGAGGAGCAGGTACGCCGAGAGCAGCCGTGCCGCGTTCGTCGGGATGTGCAGGTCGCTGCGGACCAGCACGGCGAGGATGCCGAGCAGGAAAGCCAGGATCGCCGGGTGGGTGAGGTTGGCCAGGGCCAGGTCGATGCTTGACATGGAGGAGTCCGTTCCGGGGAGGCCCCTGGGTCGGCAGCTCAGGAAGCCTGCGTCCGAAAGCATGGTTTGCGCTGCATGCATTCCACCGGTCGCCGGTGGCCGCTGTCAATGTGACGTGGCCGACAAAGCATGGTTTGTAGTGCATGTTTTGTACGCTGGGTGACGCGTACTGCGACCGAGAGAAAGGAGCGTCGATGACCACGACCGTGGAGCAGCCCGGGTGGACGTTCCTGACCAACCACGCGCACGTGCTGATCTGCATCGCCGGCAACGGCGACCTCCGCATCAGCGAGATCGCCGACCGGGTGGGCATCGGCGAGCGCGCCACCCAGAGCATCCTCAACGACCTCGTCGAGGCCGGGTACCTCCAGAAGACCAAGGTCGGGCGGCGCAACCGCTACGACATCGACCCGGAGCGCCACCTGCGCCATCCGCTGGAGGCCCACCACCGAATCGGCGAGCTGCTCGGGGCCCTGGCCGACTGACACCCGGCGCCGGTCCCGAGCCGGCCCGGCAATCGGCCCGAAATGGGCGAGGCCCCGGCCGCCTCGTGGGCGGCCGGGGCCTGCTTGCTGCCGGGTCGGGCTCAGGCGAGGTCGAAGCGGTCGAGCTCCATGACCTTCACCCAGGCGCCGACGAAGTCACGCACGAGCTTCTCCTGCGCGTCGTCGGCCGCGTAGACCTCCGCGATGCCTCGCAGCTGCGAGTTGGCGCCGAACACGAGGTCGGCTGCCGTCGCGGTCCAGCGGGTCTCACCGGAGGCCACGTCCTTGATGTCGAAGACGTTCTCGACGTCGGCCGAGGCCTTCCACTCGGCGCCCGGCGCGAGCAGGTTGACGAAGAAGTCGTTCGTCAGGATGCCCGGCCGATCGGTGAGGACGCCGTGCTGCGAGCCGCCGGCGTTGGCGCCGAGGGCGCGCATGCCGCCCACGAGCACCGTCATCTCCGGCGCCGTCAGCGTCAGCAGGTTGGCCTTGTCGAGGAGCAGCGTCTCGAGGTGCTGCTTCTCGCCCGGCCGCACGTAGTTCCGGAACCCGTCGGCCCGCGGCTCGAGCACCGCGAACGAGTCGACGTCGGTCTGCTCCTGCGTGGCGTCGGTCCGGCCCGGCGTGAACGGGACGGTGACGTCCACCCCGGCGTCCTTCGCGGCCTTCTCGACCGCGGCGCCGCCGGCCAGGACGATCAGGTCGGCCAGCGAGACCTTCCTGCCGCCGGTCTGGGCGTCGTTGAAGTCCCGCTGGATCCCCTCGAGGGTCTCGAGGACCGTGGCGAGGGTCTCCGGGTCGTTCGCCGCCCAGCCGCGCTGCGGCTCGAGGCGGATGCGGGCGCCGTTGGCGCCGCCCCGCTTGTCGGTGCCGCGGAAGGTGGAGGCCGAGGCCCATGCCGTGGTCACCAACTGCTGGACGGACAGGCCCGACTCGAGGACCTTCGCCTTGAGGGCCGCGACGTCGTCGTCGCTGACCAGCTCGTGGTCGACCGCCGGGACCGGGTCCATCCAGATCTGCGGCTCGGGGACCCAGGGACCGAGGTAGCGGGCCACCGGGCCCATGTCGCGGTGGAGCAGCTTGAACCACGCGCGGGCGAAGGCGTCGGCCAGCTCGTCGGGGTTCTCCATGAACCGGCGCGAGATCCTGGCGTACTCCGGGTCGGCCAGCAGTGCGAGGTCGGTGGTCGCCATCATCGGCGCGTGGCGCACCGACGGGTCGTGGGCGTCCGGCACGGTGTCCGCGCCGGCACCGTCCTTGGGTCGCCACTGCTTGGCGCCCGCAGGGCTCTCGGTGAGCTCCCACTCGTAGGCGAACAGGGTCTCGAAGTAGGAGTTGTCCCACTCGATCGGGGTCGGGGTCCAGGCGCCCTCGAGGCCGCTGGTGATGGTGTCCTTGCCCTTGCCGGTGCCGTGGCTGCTGATCCAGCCGAGGCCCTGGTGGTCGATCGGGCAGCCCTCGGGCTCGGGGCCGACGAGGTCCGGGTTGCCGGCGCCGTGGGCCTTGCCGAAGGTGTGGCCGCCGGCGATCAGCGCGACGGTCTCCTCGTCGTTCATCGCCATCCGGCCGAAGGTGAGCCGGATGTCGTGGGCGGCGGCGAGCGGGTCCGGCCTGCCCTGCGGGCCCTCCGGGTTGACGTAGATGAGCCCCATCGTGACGTTGCCGAACGGCGTGCCCTCGAGGTCGAGCGGCGCGTCGCCGCTGTAGCGCTCGTCGCCGACCCAGGTCTCCTCGGTGCCCCAGAAGATCTCCTCGGGCTCGTAGATGTCCGGGCGTCCGAAGCCGAAGCCGAACGTCTTGAAGCCCATCGACTCCAGCGCGACGTTGCCGGTGAAGACCAGCAGGTCGGCCCACGAGATCTTCTTGCCGTACTTCTTCTTGATCGGCCACAGCAGGCGGCGGGCCTTGTCGAGGTTGGCGTTGTCGGGCCAGCTGTTGAGCGGGGCGAACCGCTGCGAGCCGTCGCTGCCGCCGCCGCGGCCGTCCTCGATGCGGTAGGTGCCGGCGGCGTGCCAGCTCATGCGGATGAACAGCGGGCCGTAGTGGCCGTAGTCGGCCGGCCACCAGTCCTGGGTGTCCGTCATGAGGGCGAGGACGTCCTTGCGGAGCTCCTCGACGTCGAGCTTCTCGAACTCCTCGGCGTAGTCGAAGTCCTCACCCATCGGGTTGCCGCGCGGGGAGTTCTGGTGCAGGACGTTCAGGTTCAGCTGGTTGGGCCACCAGTCACGGTTGGTGCGGGGCCGGTGAGCGGTCGGCGTGGGGGCGTCGATGACCGGGTTTTCGCTCTCGCTGCCGGGTGCGGACACGTCGGTGCTTCTCCTGTTCGGTGGGGGGGCAGTTCACGGGCTGACCGGGGTGGCGGCACAGCGGGCGCACCGGCCCCAGTAGATGACCTCGGCCTCGTCGATGGCGAAGCCGTGGTCCTCGGACGCCGTCAGGCAGGGGGCCCCGCCGACGGCGCAGTCGACGTCGGCAATGGTCCCGCAGGACCGGCAGACGACGTGGTGGTGGTTGTCGCCCACCCGGGCCTCGTAGCGTGCTACCGAGCCCGACGGCTGGATGCGACGGACCAGTCCCGCCTCCGTCAGCGCGCGTAGCACGTCGTAGACGGCCTGGTGCGAGACGGTGGGCAGGTCGCGGCGCACGGCGCCGATGATCGCGTCGGTGTCGGCGTGCGCGTGCCCGTGCACGGCAGCCAGCACCGCCAGCCTCGGACGCGTCACGCGGAGGGTGGCCGCACGCAGCATGCCCTCGAAGTCCGGGGTGGAGGTCACGCGGCGCACTATGCCGTCTTTTCTTGACTCGATCAAGACTGAAGTTCTCGCCGGCCCCAGGGGCGAGTGTCCTGGCCTGCGACTCGCCGCGGAGGCGGTACGGTTGCGGGTCGCAACCGGCTCCAAAGTTCTGCTGTCGCAGGGGCGACGAGCAGTGCACAATGCAGGGGAACCAGGAGGCCGTGGTGCGCGCACGGGAGGGGCTCGGGGCCGGTGTCTCCGCCGGTGACGTGCGCGGGGTCGCACTGGCGCGACCAGAGAAGGAGAGCCCGTGACCGCGCGAGACGTGGGCAAGAGCATCGGCATACGGGCCGCGGCCGACAGCGGTTCCCGGCTGCGGCTGCTCCAGGTGATCGCCCACGAGCTCGTGTCGCTGCGCAGCGCCGACGAGATGGCCGACGTGGTCGCGTCGACCGCCATGAGCCAGCCCGGTGTCGCGAGCGCCCGGGTCTTCCTGCGTGAGAGCGACCGGGTGCGGTCGGTCGCCTGGTACGGCGCGCCGGCTGTCACCCAGGCCTTCGAGGAGTTCCCGCTGGACGCAGACCTCCCGGCCGCGGAGTCCATCCGGACCGGAGTGCCCATCCACGCGGTCGCCTTCGCCGAGCTCTACGCGCGCTTCCCCGACTACGCGGCGGTGGCGCCGTACCCGTCCGACCAGAGCCTGCACCTCGTCCCGCTGCGCATCCAGGACAACGTGATCGGGTTGCTTTCTCTCGCGTTCGAGCCGGGAACGCTCGCCGACTCCGCGCAACGCGAGTTCGTGACCGCCATCGCGGACACCCTGGCTCAGGCCATCGAGCGGGACCGGGCCACCACGCTGGTCGAGACGCAGCGGCGCCGCGAGCTCGCGCTCGTCACGGCGCAGGCCGACGCCCTGGCCTCCGTGATCTCCGGGGAGCCGCTGGTCCGTGTTCTCGAGACCCTGCTCCGCGCGGTCGAGGAGGCCTCACCGCACGGCGTGCTGGCGTCGGTCCTGCTGCTCGACGAGGACGGTGCCCACCTGCGTCACGGCGCGGCGCCCAGCCTGCCGCCGGAGTACAACGCCGCGGTCGACGGGCTGCCGATCGGGCCGGTGGCGGGGTCGTGCGGGACGGCGGCGCACCGTCGCACGCGCGTCGTGGTCTCCGACATCGAGCGGGACCCCTTGTGGGCGCCGTTCCGCCAGCTCGCCCGCCAGGCGGGGGTGCGGGCCTGCTGGTCCACCCCCATCCTCGGCAGCGTCGGGGAGCTCCTCGGCACCTTCGCCTTCTACTACCGCACTCCGCACTCGCCCAGCGCGGCAGATCTCGCGATGGTCGACGTCCTGGCCGGGACCGTGGCGCTGCTCATCGACCGGAGCCGTGCCGACGCCCTCGGCCTGCGCCTGCAGAACGAGGCGGCGCGACGGCTCGGTCTCGAGCTCGCCGTGGACGCGGCCGGTGTCGGCACGTGGGACTGGGACCTGCGCACTGGCGCGCTTGTGTACGACGAGCAGCTGCTGGACATCTTCGGGATCGAGGACCGGGACCGGGCCATGACCATCGACGACTTCTTCGCGTCGGTGCACCCCGGCGACCGCGAGCGCGTGGGCGGGCTCCTCGACCGCGCGGTCGAGGAGGGGGTCGGCTACGAGGCGGAGTACCGCATCGTCCTCCCCGACGGCCGGCTGCGCTGGGTGGCCGCGCGGGGCCGGTGCGTCACCGACCGGACCGGCACGGCGGCGCGGATGCTCGGTGCCGCCCAGGACACGACCAGCGTGCGGGACGCGCAGGCGCAGGTCGCGCGGATCCTGGACTCGTTGTCCACCGGGTTCTTCTTCGTCGACACCGAGTGGCGGTTCAGGTTCGTCAACGGCGAGGCGGAGCGCATCGCCGGCCGGTCGCGCGCCGACCTGCTGGGTCGGTCCTTCTGGGACGAGTTCCCGGAGTCGGCGGGGAGCGAGTTCGAGCGCAACTACCGTCGCGCGATGGAGACGGGCGAACCCGTCGACTTCGAGGCGTACTACCCGGCGCCCTTCAACGCTTGGTACGAGGTCCGGGCCTGGCCGGGGCCGGACGGGCTGGCCGTCTACTTCCTCGACATCACCGAGCGCAAGGCCGCTCAGGAGGTGGCGGAGCGGGCCATCCGTCAGGCAGGTCTCCTCGCGAGGGTCGGGGAGGAGCTCGCCGGGACCATGGAGCGTCACGAGGCGATGCGCAGGCTCGCGCAGATCGTGGTGCCGGCGATCTGTGACTGGTGCGTCGTCAGCCTGATCGAGGACGATCGGAGCGCGGGGACGCGCAAGGGCCTCGGTGAGTCCCTCGGGTGGCACAGCGACCCCCGGTTGCGAGGGCTCACCCAGCAGTACGCCGAGAACCGCCTGGAGCACATGACCGACCACGCCGTCGTCCAGAGGGCGGTCGAGATCGCCGAGCCGCAGGTGCTCAACGGGACCGCGATGGCCACCGCCGAGAGCATGTACGAGGCGGGCTCCCGGCATCTGGCGCTGCTGCGCGAGCTCGACGTCGACTCCGCCGTCGTGCTGCCACTGGCCGGGCAGGAGCAGCCAGTCGGCATGCTCACCGTGGTGAACGGCTCAGCGCGCGGTGCGTTCGACGATGACGACCTGCGCGTGCTGCGCGAGATGGCGGCTCGGGCCGGCCTGGTCCTCGACCGGGCCCGGCTCTACCGCCAGCAACGGGCCGTGGCCGAGACGCTGCAGCGGTCGCTGCTGCGGGAGCCGCAGGCCCGAGCCGGGGTCAGCATGGCGGTGGCCTACGTCCCCGCGGCGGAGGTGGCCCAGGTCGGGGGCGACTGGTACGACGCCTTCAACCAGCCGGACGGCTCGACCACGCTCATCATCGGCGACGTGATGGGCCACGACCTGCTCGCGGCGGCGGCCATGGGCGAGACCCGGACGTTGCTGCGCAGCGTCGCCGCCCAGCACCACGGCGACCCGGCCCGCACCCTGGACGACACGGAGCGGGTGATGCGCCAGCTCGATCTGGACACCATCGCCACGGTCTTCGTCGGACACCTGCGCCCGACCGGTCCCGGGGCCTCGGGGCTGGCCCTGGCCTACGCCGTCGCCGGCCACCCGCCGCCGCTGGTGCTGCACACCGACGGCTGGGTCGAGCTGCTGGAGCCGGACCCGGTCGACCCGCTGCTCGGCATCGGCCACGAGGGTCGCGAGCGCCACGAGTGCGTGCTCGAGGACGGCGCCGTCCTGGTGCTCTACACCGACGGGCTCGTCGAGCGCCGCGACCAGGCGGCCGAGGACGGCATCGACCGGTTGCAGCAAACTCTCGGCGAGCTGCGCGGGTGTGACGCGGACACGGTCCGCGACGTGCTGCTCGAGAAGATGCTGCCGGAGCGCTCCGAGGACGACGTCGCCATGCTCGTCGTGAAGCTGGATCTCGCGGCCGGGGGCTGACCGCGTCGGGCTACGGGGCAGCAGGCTCCGACGACGGCGCCTGGTAGCGGTGGGCGAACCGTCTCGACGACTCCGGCGCCTCGCCGAGGTGGACGACCACCCGGCAGCCCGGGTCCCCGACCGCGATGCGTTCCTCGAGCACGACCGCCGAGCCCTCGGGGTGGTTGCGGGCGGCGATGCCGCCGAACACCGCGCTGGTCATCCGGCACAACGCCGGCGACTTGCGAACCGCGTTGCCGAACGGGCAGCGCTCGTTGCCCAGGACGATCCGGTCCTCGCTGACCTCGATCACGTAGAAGCGGCCGTCGATGGCGTGCTTCAGGCGCACGAAGCACTCGGCCATCTGCTCGGGGGAGAGCCGGTCCAGCACCTGGCGTGCGGCGCGGAACTCCGCCTCCATCTGGCCGCCGACGGCGATCCCGACCTCGGCCACGGTCTCCTCGCCCATCTCCGGCCCGCCGGCGTGCTCGACCGCTTGCGAGAGCTGCACCACCAGCGCCCGCAGGAACGACTCCTTGTCGAAGCCGCCGTTCGGCTGCGCCTCGTCGAGGGCCGGGAGCGCACCGGTGAGCGGGCGGGGCGGGTGGATGCTGCGCGAGGCGGCGCGGCGGACCGGGAGCCGGGCCTGGACCCGGCTGCCCCCGCCGTCCCGGACGGCGACCGCCAGCTCCTCGGCGAGGTGGCTGACCAGGAACAGACCGCGGCCGCCCTCGGACATCAGGTCGGGCAGGTCCTCGTCGTACGGCGCGCCGCCGGTGTCCGAGGGGTCGAGGTCGGAAGCCGCCACCGCGCGGCCGGTGAGGTCCGAGTCGAGGTCGAAGCCGGACCCGAGGTCGCGGATGACCACGTCGGGCTGCTCCTCGACCCAGGTCAGCTGGACCCACGCCGGACCGTCCGTGTGCCGCAGCGCGTTGACCACGAGCTCCTGGAAGACCAGCTCCGCGTCCCCGATGTCGCTGCCGGGGTCGGCGTGGCGGGTGAGGTAGTCGGTGACCTGGTGGCGCAGGGCAGTCACGGCCGCCGGGTCTTCCCGGGTGAGGTACCAGTCCACGCTGCCCCCAGCTGATCGGATGTGTAGGCGGTCCCATTGTCCACCCGGACGCTCGCGGTGGCCACGGTCCGGACCCTGGGCCGTGGGTGTACCCGTTTGAGCCGGGTTCAGCAGCTCTCGCGCCGCACCAGTCGCGTCGGCATCACCAGGCGCACCGGGGTCTCGGGTCCCTCACCATTGATCTGGCGCAGCAGCATCCGGGTCGCCTCCTCGGCCATCTCGGCCACGGGATTGCGCAGCGTGGTGAGCGGCGGCCTCGTGTGCTCGGCGCCGCCGACGTCGTCGAAGCCGACCACGGCGACGTCCTCCGGCACCCGCCTGCCGAGCTCGGCCAGCACTCGAAGCGCCCCCGCAGCCATCAGGTCGGAGGCGGCGAAGATGCCGTCGATGTCGGGGTGGTCGGCGAGCAGGCGACGGGCCGCCGCCTCGCCGCCCTCCTCGGTGAAGTCGCCGCTCGCGACCCGGCTCGCGTCGACGCCCGCGGTGGCCAGGGCCTGCTGCCAGCCGGCGAGACGGTCCGCCGCTGCGGTCATGTCGTCGGGGCCGCTGATGGTGGCCAGCACCCGGCGCCCGCGCTGGAGCAGCGCCTCCGCGGCCAGCCGGCCACCCTCGGCCTGGTCCACGTCCACCCACGACACCCGGTCGGCGTGGTCCCACGGCCGGCCGCCGAAGACGCAGGGGAGCCCGATGTCGGCCAGGTGGCCGGCCAGCCCGTCGTCGCGGTGGTGCGACGTGATGAGCGCGCCGTCGACCGGTCGGCCGCTGAGGTAGCGCAGGGTCTGCTTGGCGGCGGTGCCGCGACGCGCGAGCAGCAGGACCATCTGCAGGCCGTGCTCGTCGAGGACCCGGTGCACGCTGCGCAGGGTGAGCGAGAAGAACGGGTCGGAGAAGACCCGCTCGTCCGGCTCGGGGACGACGACCGCGACCGAGTCGGTGCGCCGGGTGACCAGCGACCGCGCGGCCGGGTTGGGCGAGTAGCCCAGCGACCGCACGGCGGCGGCCACGGCCGCCTGGGCCCGTGGGCTCACCCGGGTCCCACCGTTGATCGCGCGGGAGGCGGTGGCACGCGAGACCCCGGCCGCGCGCGCCACCTCCTCCAGCGTCGGCGCCGCCCCCGCGGGACGTCGATCGGTCTTGGTCATCGGTCTCACGCTACTCGCCGGAGAGGGTTCCGCTCGCTGCCACGCGGGCGTACCAGAGGGCGCTCGACTTCGGCGTGCGCTGGAACGTCTCGTAGTCGACGTGGACGACGCCGAAGCGCTTCTCGTAGCCGTACGCCCACTCGAAGTTGTCGAGCAGCGACCAGACGAAGTAGCCGCCGACGTCGACACCCTCGTCCATGGCCTCCTTGAGGGCCCGCAGGTGCGCGTCGACGTAGTCGATGCGGTCCTGGTCGCGCACCTCGCCGTCCTCGTCGACGGTGTCGTCGTAGGCGGCGCCGTTCTCCGTGATGTAGATCTGCGGGAGGGTCGGGTAGTCGTCCTTGAGGCGGACCAGCAGGTCGCGCAGCCCCCAGGGTTGCACCTCCCAGCCCATGGCGGTGGTGGGCAGGCCACGCCCCGGGAAGGTGATGTCGTCGGACACCGGGAACGGCGACCGGGTCGGCCGCTCGGGTACCGCCGCCGCCGGCGCGGGCTCGCCAGCGTCCGGCCGTCCCGACACGTGGGCGCCCGTGTAGTAGTTGATGCCGAGGACGTCGATCGGAGCCGCGATCGTCTCGAGGTCGCCCGGGTGCACGGCGTCCTGCCAGTCCAGGTGGGCGGTGTCCTCGAGCAGGTCCTTGGGGTAGGCGCCCCGCAGCAGCGGATCGAGGAAGACCCGGTTCTGGAAGCCGTCGATGCGGCGTGCGGCGTCGAGGTCGGCGGCGTCGTCCGGGTCGGCGGCCGAGACCGGGGACAGGTTCAGCGTGATCCCGGTGCGGGCGCCCGGCTGCCGGCGACGGATCTCCTCGGTCGCCAGCCCGTGCGCCAGCAGCAGGTGGTGCGCGGCGACCAGGCCGGCGGCCTCGTCCTGCCGGCCCGGGGCGTGCTGGCCGCCGGTGTAGCCGAGGAAGGCCGAGCACCACGGCTCGTTGAGCGTGGTCCACAGGTCGACCCGGTCGCTGAGGGCGTCGTGGACCGACACGGCGTACTCCGCGAACCGGTACGCCGTGTCGCGGTCGGTCCAGCCGCCCCGGTCCTCGAGCGCCTGCGGCAGGTCCCAGTGGTAGAGCGTGACCCACGGCATGATGTCGCGCTCCAGCAGCCGGTCGACCAGGCGGTCGTAGAACGCCAGGCCGGCCGCGTTGACCGGGCCGGCGTCCGGGCGCACCCGGGGCCAGGCGACGGAGAACCGGTAGGAGCCGAGGTTCAGCGAGGACATGAGCTCCACGTCCTCGTCGACCCGGTGGTAGTGGTCGCAGGCGCGCTCGCCGGTGTCGCCACCGATGACGGCGCCGGGGATGCGGCAGAACGCGTCCCAGATGCTGTCGGTGCGGCCGTCGGCGTCCGTGGCGCCCTCGATCTGGAACGCCGCGGTGGCGGCGCCCCAGACGAAGCCGGACGGGAAGGTGACCGGCTCCCGGGTCCCGGCAGCCAGGGCGGCCGCAGGGGAGAGGGGGGTCGTGGGGTCGGGGGTCATCCCTTGACAGCTCCTTGCATGATGCCGGCCACGAGGTGGCGGCCGGCGACGACGAAGAGGGCGAGCAGCGGGATGGTGGAGAGCACCGCCCCCGCGAGGACCAGGCTGAAGTCGACGTAGTAGCCGCTCTGCAGCTGCTGCAGGGCGATCTGCACGGTCGGGTTGCTGGCCGGCAGCACGATCAGCGGCCAGAAGAAGTCGGTCCAGGTGAACATGAAGGTGAACAGGCCGAGCACCGCGGCCGCCGGCCGCGCGGCCGGGACGGCCACGTGCCAGAAGGTCCGGATCATGGAGCAGCCGTCCACGCGGGCGGACTCGATCAGCTCGTAGGGCAGCGCGTCGACGAGGTACTGGCGCATGAAGAACACGCCGAACGCCGTCACGAGGCCCGGGACGATGACCGCCAGCAGGGACCCGGTCCAGCCGAGCTTGGACATCATGATGAACAGCGGGATGACGCCCAGCTGGGTCGGGACGGCGAGCGTCGCCACCACGAAGATCATCAGCGGGTCGCGCCCGCGGAACCGGAGCTTGGCGAACGCGAAGCCGGCCAGGGTGGAGAAGAAGACCACCGAGGCGGTCACCACCGACGACACGATCACGCTGTTGGCCAGCGCCTTCCAGAAGGCCACCGTCTCGAAAACGCGCGAGGCGTTCTCGAAGAAGTTGCCGCCGGGCACCAGCGGTGGCAGGCGCTGCGTCATGACCTCCGCGTCGTGCGAGCCGACGAGGAAGGACCAGTAGAGCGGGAACACCGAGCCGAGGACGAACGCGGCGAGGAGTCCGTAGGTCAGGAAGCCGGGGCGACGGGTCATCGGGCACCTCCACTGCTCGCGATGCGCCGGGTGAGCAGCAGGTTGATCACTGCGAAGCCGACGATGATGAGGAACAGCAGCCAGGCCACGGACGCGGCGGTGCCGAGGTCACGGACCCGCCAGCCGAGCTCCCAGAGGTACATCGTCACGGTCTGGTACTGCCGGTCGGAGCCGCCGAGGCCCTGGTTGTCGAAGAGCCGGGGCTCCGCGAAGATCTGCAGGCCGCCGATCGTCGAGGTGATGACGACGAAGATGATCGTGGGCCGCAGCATCGGCACGGTGATGTGCAGGAACTGGCGGAACTTCGAGGCGCCGTCGATGGCGGCGGCCTCGTACAGGTCGCGCGGGATCGCCTGCATCGCGGCGAGGAAGATCAGGGCGTTGTAGCCGGTCCACCGCCAGTTGACCATGGTCGCGATCGCCAGGTGGCTCGGCAGCGTGTCCACGTGCCAGGCGATGGGGTCGAGGCCGATGAGCTGGATGACCTCGTTGACGAGGCCGTAGCGGTCGCCGAAGAGGTTGCCGAAGATCAGCGACACGGCGACGGGGGCCACGACGAACGGGACCAGGATGCTCATCCGCCAGAACGTGCGGGCGCGGAGCTGCGAGTCGAGCAGGAACGCCAGCCAGATCGCGATCAGGATCTGCGGGACCGACGACAGCAGGAAGATGCTGAAGGTGTTGCGCAGGGCCCTCCAGAAGAAGCGGTCCTCGAGCACGGTGGCGAAGTTGCCGAAGCCGACGAACTCGCCCTGGCCGCCGAGCAGGTCCCAGTCGTGGACCGAGACGTACGCCGTGTAGAGCAGCGGGAAGACGCCCACCACGGCGAAGAGGATGAAGAACGGCGAGATGTAGAGGTAGGGCGAGAACTTGACGTCCCAGCGGGAGCGTCGTTCGGGGGAGAGGAAGCGGCCGTTACGCCGCCCCCGCCCCGGGGACCCCTGGTCGGGGCCCCCGGAGCGGGTGTCGTGCAGGACCGTGGCCATGAGGGATCAGCGGATCCGCTCGAGGTCGGCGAGGAAGGACTCCCACGCCTCGTCCGGCGACTCCTTGCCCTCGTCCACACGCTGGATGGCCTGCTGGAAGGCGGTGTTGACGTCGGCGTAGCGCGGGCCCTTGTGCTGGATGAACTCGACGGCCTCGGCGCGGTCGGCGAGGATCTCACCGGTCGGCGCGTTGTTGAAGAACTTGTTGGTCGTCTCGGTCAGCACCGGGTCGGACAGGGCGTCGACCTGGCTCGGGAAGGTGCCCTTCGACTGGAACGCCTTGATCTGCTGCTCCGGGGCGGTCAGCCACGCGGCGAGCTCCTTGGCCTCCTCCGGGTGGTCCGACTGGGTCGGGACGGTCAGGTACGAGCCGCCCCAGTTGCCGCCGCCGCCGGGGAAGACGTTGGCGATGTCCCAGCCCTTGACGCCGGCCGCGTTGCCCTCGATGACGCCGAGCATCCAGCCCGGGCAGGCCATCGTGGCGAAGCCGTCGTTCTGGAAGGCCGCGGTCCAGTCCTCGCTCCACTGGGTCAGGCCGGTGGACAGGCCCTCCTCGGACAGCGCGGTGACCGTGTCGAAGACCTCCTTGACCTCGGGGTTCTCCGCCGCGATCACGTTGTTCTCGGCGTCCTCGAAGGAGTACTCGATCTGCTGGACCATCGCCTGGGCGATGCCGCCCGACGCGTCGTACCAGGCGGTGTCCGGCACCTCCTTGACGAACTCCCGGCCGGTCTCGAAGTAGTCGTCCCAGGTGGTGAAGAGCTCGGCGACCTTCTCGCGGTCGCTCGGGAGGCCGGCCTTCTCGAACAGGTCGGCGCGGTAGCAGATGCCCTCGGGGCCGATGTCGGTGCCGTAGCCGATCAGCTTGCCGTCGGCGGTGGTCGCGGCCTCGGTCTTCCAGTCCAGCCAGCGGCCCTCGAGCTCCGGGTCGGAGAGGTCCACGAAGGCGTCGGACTGCTCGACCAGGGCGGCGAGCCAGTCGACCTCGACGGCCTCGATGTCGGAGAGGCCCGAGCCCGCGGCGAGCTTGGTGTACAGGTTGTCCTGGTGCTCGGGGGCGGTGCCGGCCTTGCGGTGCTCGATCTCGATGTTCGGGTTGAGCTCCTCGTACTCCTCGAAGAGCTCCTCGTAGCCGAACTCGTTGAAGGTGGCCACCGACAGCGTGATCTTGCCGTCGGAGTCGGCGGTCGAGTCGGAACCGCAGGAGGTGAGGGCGCCGGCCCCGAGGACGGCGAGGGCCGCGAGGGTCGCGGCGGACTTGCTGGGCAGGTGACGCACGGTCGCTCCAAGGGGTGAGTGAAACGGTGAGAGTCATGTGAGAGCGCTCTCACTCTGATGTCCTTGAGAGAGTGGCATGTGACGGTCACCACCGTCAATGGTGTGTCACCAATTTGTGAGAGCGCGTCCACAAAGCAGGCAGAGGCGGAGATGGTCGGGCGTGGTCGGGCACCCCGGGGCGCGCCTTCGTGCCCGCTACGGGAGTGGGCGGGCCCGCTACCCGGCCAGCGAGCCGCCGAAGATCTGCCAGGCCAGCGCGGACTTCGCGACGAGGCTCAGCACCAGGTACGCCCTCTCGCCGAAGGCGTAGCTGCGCCACGGGCCGACCTGGCGGTACTGCAGCCACTGGTTGAGGGCAAAGCTGAAGAACAGCACGAACAGCGAGAAGAAGATGCCGTAGACGAACCCCGGCACCGTCTCGGCCAGCAGGATGTTGTGGCCGACGGCCAGCCAGGGCGCGGCGCCGGCGACACAGCCGAACCAGAACGGCTTCATGGTCGTGGTCGCGCGACCGGGCGGGTTCGCCGACTCCTGCAGCCAGCCGAGGAGGATCATCGCGACGTTCGCCCCGGCGATGGCGATCACGGCCGTGATGCCGGTGACCCCTGCGTAGAACCCGATGAGCAGGACCATGATCGTGGCGCTCGCGGAGTACTCGACCCACCGGAACCGGTTGATCCCGGCCCGGAGGTCTGCCTCGTAGCGCCCGCGCCCGGCCGTCGCGGTCACCAGGTGGTCGAGCGCCGCCAGCCCCAGGAAGACGGCGATCGCCAGGCCGATCGGCACGTCGACCACGGACTCGGGGGCGGCCGGGTCGGTGCCCGGCGGACCGGTCGGAAGCGTCCGGGTCACCGTGATGGCGAAGTCGCTGGCCAGCACCAGGACCACGACGGCCTGAACGGCGTGGAGCACCGTCAGCCCCAGGTTCCAGGTGCGGAGCGACGAGAGGCTTCGGTCGTCGACTCCGGTCGCGGTCGGGGCGGCTGCGGGCTCGCTCATGACTCCATGGTGTCCCTCCGCAGGGGGTGGCGCACCCGTCCGCGCGGGGAGCGGCGTGTCGCGCGAGCGTGCGCCTCCCCGGGCGTCACGGCGCCGGGGCGAGCGCCAGCGTCCAGGCGATGCTCCGCCCCGAGATGTCGTCGGTGGTGGCAGTCTGCCCGCCGTGGCTGCCGGCCGCGACCGGAGCGTCGGAGTCGGCCGCCAGGGCGCCGATGCGTCCGCCGCCGTTGCCGACTGCCTGCTCGCGTTCCATGACGCCTCCCGGGGCCGTCCACGCGGTCGTCGTGGAGGACTTGTCCGTCCACACCTGCACCACCCAGGCGCCGTCGGGTGCGGTGACCACCGGGCTGCGGTGCTGGTCCGTCTGGCTGGCGGTGGCGCTGGCGATCGCAGCCACCGGGCCGGGGTCTGCGACGCCGGCGTAGGCGCCGAGGACCAGTGTGAACTTCCGGCGCGTCGCCAGCGGTGTCACGACGTCGGTGCCGGCGTCCGAGGCGGTGGCGCGGCGGGTCCACACGACACTGTCCATGCCCTGCATCGAGGCCTGGTCGAGACGGGTCCACCCCGGCGGGTCCGTGGCGTTGCCGTTCGCCTGGTAGCTGCCGACCAGCACCAGCAGGTCGCCCGCCTGGACCGCGGCCGGGATCGTCACCCGCGGGTTGACGTTGTTGCCTGCCTTCGACGCCGACGCCGAGAAGGCCAGGTCGTTGGTCGGGGGCGGTGGGGCGTCCGCGCCGGGACCGATGAAGATCGCCTCCCCGCGCCAGTCGAGGGTGTCGTCGACCGTGCTGGCCGGCCCGGTGGGGCCGCCGTCGAACGGCACTGCCTGGAGGTCGCCGGACGAGCCGTCGACGACGTACAGCGTCGTGCCGTCGAGGAACATGCCCTCGGTGTCGCTCCAGTCGAGGCCGCCGTCGGCGGTCTGCACCTCGGGGTGGACGATGCCGCTGTCGGCGTTGAACCAGCGCCAGTAGAGGGAGCTGCGGCCCTGGCGGGTGTAGTAGATCCGGTCGTCGGCGTAGAAGAGCCCGGTCAGCTCGTCGAGGTGCCGGTACAGGTCGGGGTGCCGCCCGCCGTAGGTGCTGCTGCCGGAACCGGTCGGGACGTCGTTCCACTCCGGGTCGGTGTAGGGGTCGAGCCGCTCCGCGGGGCCCGTCTGGGTCTCGGTGTAGGTGCGCCGGTACAGGTAGTTGTCGTCGGACGCGTAGAACAGCGTGTCGCCGAGCAGGAAGGCGTCGTTGACGTCGTCCCAGGCGATGCCGCGCGGGTCGCCGGCCACCGGTGTGCCGACGGTCGCGCCGTCGAAGGGCACCCGCGTCAGCGAGGTGGTCGACTGCGCCAGCTGCACCTCGCCCGGCAGCGTGGGCGCGGCCTCGCTGGCGGGCCCGAACCCGCTGAGGGGGAAGAACGCCAGCCGCGGCCGGAAGAACTCCTGGTTGCCGACCCACTCGGTGTCGCTGCCGACCCAGACGCCGTCCGGGGTCGCGTGGATCGCGAACGCCGCCTTGCCGCGCGGGTGGCGGCCGGGGTTCCAGCTGAGCGGCACGCCGGAGTCCGGGTCGAGCGCCGCGAGGCCCGCCCGGGGCACCGAGCCCGCGGCGTTCCAGTCGCGCCCGAAGGGGTTGTTCATCCAGCGCTGGTGGCCGCCGACGTAGACGGCGTTCTCGGTCGCCTCGATGCCCCACAGCGTGTCGCCGCCCGAGTAGGAGACCCACGTCGGCTGGATGTCCTGGCCGGTGTCGTCGACCGCGAACCGCGACACGGCGTCGCACAGGGTCCCCTGGTTGCCCCCGCCCGTCGTCGCGACCACGAAGTAGGAGTCGTCGGGGGACATCGAGATCCCGCGGACGTAGCTGTCGAAGGCCCACGAGAAGCATGCCGGCTCGAACCTGCGGGTGCGCCAGTCCGGGTCGACGACCACGTCGCCGGGGTCGCCGGCGGTGACGTCGAGCACCATCGCCTGGTCGCGCGGCAGCCCCTCGGCGTCGGTGAAGTTGCCGATCACCGCGATCCGGTCGCCGCTGGAGGTGGCCGCGAGGCCGCGGACGCCGACGCTCCCCTGAGCACCGGAGCCGTCGTAGTTGTGGTGGCCGCTGACGTCGATGTCCATGACCGGGTCGAGGGCGCCGGTGAGCGGGTCGAGCATGGCGAGCCCGCCGTGCGGCTGGCCGCCGGCCGTCGTGAAGTAGCCACCGACGACCAGCCGGCCGCCGGCCATGTCGATCGCGTTGACGCGACTGTTCATGGCGGGAGGGGAGAAGCCCGGCACGACCTGCCCGGTGCCGAGGTCCATGAGCGTGACGCGGCTCTGCTTCTGGCCGTCGACCCGGGTGAAGCGACCGGCGAGGTAGACGGTGTCGGGCAGCGGGCCGGGCATGACGTCCTCCACCGCGCCGTTGAGGTCGGGGTGGAAACCGGGGACGAGCTGGCCGGTGCTGGCGTCGAACGCCGCGACCCGGTCGGCGGCGACCGGGCTGCCGGCCGGTGGCGTGATCGAGCTGAAGGTGCCGCCGACCACCACGGTGTCGCCCACCTGGGTGATGGAGGTGACCTTGCCGTTGCCGAGACCGGGCGTCTGCCCCGGCACCTCGGTCGGCAGCGAGGTGTGGCCGGGCCCGTCTGCCACGCCCGCCCCCGGCATGCCGAGGACAGCGAGCACGAGGGCCACGACGGTGGACAGGACCGCTGCTCGTCTCACGGGATCTCTCCAGTGCTCTCCCGGGGTCCCCCTGGGGGGCGTCGGTGGGCCCGTCCCGGACCGGGTCACCCTCCACCTCTACCTGCCGTGGGCGGGTCCTGCCGAGGGGCCGGGCAAGGATCGCCCCCTCTGGGAGGGGTATTTCCCCAACTGTGGTTATCGGGCCTCCGGTGTTGTCCGGCCGGTCACGGGCCCGTCAGGGGATGGTCGGAAGCCGCCTGGTCCACCCCGTGGCGGTGTCGACCAGTGCGGCCCGGTCGGCCACGAGCGGAAGGGGCAGCGAGTCGGTCACGGCCCGCACCGCGGCACGGAGGACCGGCCCCTTGGCCCGGGTCGCGACTGACACGTGGGGCACCCACCGCCCCGGGAGGTAGTTGCGGTGCAGGTCGGCCCCCGTCGCGGCCAGGGCGCGCACCACCGCGTCCTGCCGGGCGGCCACGTCGGCGTCCACCGCGACGGCGAGAGACACCCGGCCGCGCGGGAACAGCACGGTGCCGTGGCAGCCGAGCGTGACCGGGCCGTGGTCCGGCAGCGCCCCGAGCGCGCCCTCGACGCCGGGCAGGTCCCACTCGCGCAGCACGGCGTAGGAGAGGTGCGGGTGGTGCTGCCGGTGGGTGTGGGAGGCCAGCGTCGGGACGCCGAGCCGCTCCAGCCGTGCCCACAGCTCCCGGACGAGCAGCTCGGACCGGGTGTCGAAGAGCAGGCAGACCGCGAGCGCCACGGCCCCAGCCTCGCCGCCGACGGCACCCTCGTCGAGCCCCCCGCGGCTCGGACGGCGTCCCGCGGACGTGCGTCGGGGCGCCTGGTGGGGGAGGCTTGTCCGCTGTGGAGTGCGACTACTACGACGCCGGCGCCTGCCGGTCGTGCGCGTGGCTCCCGACGGCGTACGACGCCCAGCTGGAGGCCAAGCAGGCGTACGCCGCCGACCTGCTCGCGCCCTGGCCCGATCTCGCGTGGCTGCCGCCGGTGAGGAGCGCGGAGGCCGGCTTCCGCAACAAGGCGAAGATGGTGGTCGGCGGGACGGTGGAGCGACCGACGCTCGGGATCCTCGACGGCGACGGGCGCGGCACCGACCTGCGCGAGTGCGGCCTCCACGAGCCGGTGCTGGCGGCCGCGCTGCCGGTGCTCGCCGACTTCGTGACGCTGGCGGGGCTCACGCCGTACGACGTGCCGGCGCGCGCGGGCGAGCTGAAGCACGTGATCGCGACCGTGTCGCCCGACGGCGAGCTGATGGTCCGCTTCGTGCTGCGCTCCACGGAGGCCCTGCCCCGGGTGCGCAAGCACCTGCCGGCGCTCGCGGAGCGGCTGCCGGGGCTGCGGGTCGCGTCGGTCAACCTCCAGCCGCAGCACGCCGCGCTGCTGGAGGGCCCCGAGGAGGTGGCGCTGCTGGGGGAGACGCTGCCCGTGCGCCTCGACGGCGTCACCCTGCACCTCGGGCCGCAGGGCTTCTTCCAGACCAACACCGACGTGGCCGCTGCCCTCTACCGGCAGGCCGCGGCGTGGGCGGCCGAGGCGCGGCCGGGCAGCGTGTGGGACCTCTACTGCGGCGTCGGCGGCTTCGCGCTGCACCTGGCCGGGGACGGGCGGCGGGTGCACGGCGTCGAGGTCAGCGCGGACGCGGTGGCGGCCGCCCGCCGCAGCGCCGCGGAGGCGGGGCTCGCCGACGTCTCGTTCGAGGCCGGGGACGCCACCGCCTGGGCGGGTGCACAGCAGGAGCACCCCGACCTGGTCGTCGTGAACCCGCCGCGGCGGGGGATAGGCGCCGACCTCGCCGCGGTCCTCGAGCGGGGGAGCGCGGCCGGCCTCCTCTACTCGAGCTGCAACCCGGTCACCCTGGCGCGCGACCTCGCCGCGATGCCGTCGCTGTGGCCGGTGCGTGCGCGCGTGTTCGACATGTTCCCGCACACCGCGCACCAGGAGGTCCTGGTGCTCTGCGAGCGCCGCTGACCGGCGGACGCGGCCGCGTCAGGTCCGGGCGTCGGGACCGAAGCTGGGCGCCCAGGGCGCGCCCTCGGTGCCGATCATGGCGATCGCCACCTCGACGAGGTGGGCGAGCTCCAGCAGCCCTTCGAGTGCGTAGTCGGGGGGCGTCCCGTGGGTCTTCCAGTAGGCGCCGATCGCGGCCGTGGCCGGGTCTCCGACGGGCACCATCACCAGGCTGCGCACGAAGGTCGGGCGGTAGGCCTCGATGGGGATCCGCTCGTCGATCTCGATGTCGGCGACGACCGCGGGGACTCCACGGCTCATCGCCCAGCCGCTGATGCAGTCGCTCATCGGGAAGCGCTGCCCCTTCCACAGCGGTGCGATGGCGTCCTCGTCGGCGTAGTAGCAGCGTTCGCCCTCGCGGAGGACGAACGTCGCCCCGTCGGCACCGGCGACCCTGCGTGCCATGGAGCGGACCACCTCCCCGATGGTCGTGATGTCGCCGGCGGCGCCGATCGCGCGCGCGTCCGTCGGCGTCGGGCGGTGCTCCATGTGGTGATCCATGTGGTGGTCCATGGTCCGGCTCCCCCTCGTGCGGCCGTCGCCAGCGTAGGGCCGGGGGAGGGGGGCGTCACTGCATGCCGTGGAGATTTCACCTTGCCGACCCGACCGGACCGGAGTCGAACAGGTGTTCGATGATGCGGCATCATGGGAGACGTGGCGGGAGGCATGAACAAGCGAGGCGTCTACGGCTCCATGGCCGAGCGGGTGGCGCGCTCGCGCCCCGGACCGGAGCAGGTTCCCGAGCCGGCTGCCGCCACCGCGCCGGCCGGGGAGGCCCCTCTGAAGCACTGCTGGGTGGTCGACGGCGCCGACCGCCTGCCGGCGCTGCTGCTCGAGTGGCGCCGGGTCGAGGGGGAGTGGCGGGGACGCGTCGTGCGCCCGGTGCGTGACGGCGCCGGCTGGGTCGTCGTCGAGGAGTGGCTGCCGGCGGCCCTGCTCAGCGCTGCAGGCTGAACCGGCGGCGCTCAGCCGCGGCCGAGCAGCCGCTGCAGCCAGCCGCCCTCGGCGGCATGCCCGGGGCAGCGGTCGGCCCGGGGCACGCCGGCCAGCACCTGGTCGACGTGCTGGCCGCAGCCGGCCCACGTGGTCTTGCCGCACTTCTTGCAGGTCACTGCTCGGCACATGGTGGTCCTCCCGGGAGGTCAGGCGTCGGGGCCGACCAGGTGGAGCCCCACCTTCTCGGCGTTCTCGAAGCTGTCGTCGACCGCGACGAGGGGGCGCCCGGTCGTGGCGACGAACGACGCCGCCACCGAGGCGCGGTAGCCGCTGGCGCAGTGGACCCACACCTCGCCGTCCGGCAGCTCGTCGAGCCGGCGGGGCAGCTCGTGGATGGGGATGTTGACCGCGCCCTCGATGCGCGCGGCCCCGTGCTCCTCCTCGCGGCGCACGTCGAGGATCACCACCGGCCGGTGCCGGCGCACCTGCTCGAGGTCGGCGAAGGTGCCGGTCGGGAACGACCCGAGCTCGCCGTCCGTCCAGTCCTCCGGCGACCCGGTCGCGTGGGCCGCCGGCCGGTCGATGCCGATGCGGACCAGCTCGCGCTGCGCCTCCGCGACGTCCTCGGTGGTCTCGCCCAATAGCGTGACCGGGGTGCCCCAGGTGATGAGCCAGCCGAGGTAGGTGGCGAAGCCGCCGTCGAGGCCGAAGTTCAGCGAGCCGGGTGCGTGCCCGGCGGCGAAGGCGGTGCGGTTGCGCAGGTCGACGACCCACTCGCCGGCCTCGATGCGGCGGCGCAGCTCGGCCGGGTCGGCCTCGCTCGGCGGCGACAGGTCGGGCTCGGAGGGGCCCTCGGCGTTCCGGGGGGCCATGTGCGCGTAGTAGGCGGGGTAGGCGCCGAGGCCGTCCAGCAGCTCGCGGACGTAGGTCTCCTCGTCCTGCGTCAGCGCGGGATTCGAACGCTTCTCCTCGCCCATCGTCGACGCGGTCGCGTCGGACTGCGACGAGGAGCAGAACGAGCCGAAGCCGTGCGTCGGGAAGACCTCGGTGTCGTCGGGCACCAGCTCGGCCAGGCGGTGCGCCGAGGCGTGCTGGTGGCGCGCGAGCGTGTCGGTGTGCTCGGGACCGAGGAGGTCGGGCCGACCGGTGGAGCCGAAGAGCAGCGACCCGCCGGTGAAGGCGCCGACCTGCACGCCGGAGCCGTCGGCCAGCAGGTAGGACAGGTGGGTGAAGGTGTGGCCAGGGGTCGCGACGGCCGTGACCCGCATGCTGCCGACGTCGATCGCCTCGCCGTCCTTGACGGGCGTGCGCTCGAAGGACACGTCGTCGTCGGCGTTGACGAGGTACGCCGCGCCGGTACGGCGGGAGAGGGCCAGTCCGCCGGTCAGGTAGTCGTTGTGCACGTGCGTCTCGAGCACGTGGGTGAGGCGGATGCCGGCGTCCTCGAGCACCGAGAGCACCCGGTCGATGTCCCGCTGCGGGTCGACGACGAGGGCCACCTCGCCGTCGTGGACGACGTACGTCCGGTCGCCGAGGGTCGGCGTCTCGATCGGGACGACGGTGATGCCGCGTACCCGGCGGACCTCGTCCCCGGCCTCGTCGGTGCTGTGGGTGCTGCTCACCGCATGCCCTCCTCCACGGGTCGTCCCGAACTCGCCCAGGCCTTCGTCCCACCGGCCACCGACGTCGCGTCGAAGCCCGACGCGCGCAGCAGGTCGGTCATGGCGAGGGAGCGGTTGCCCGATGCGCAGATCACGTAGACGGGTGTTCCCCGGTCGAGCTCGTCCATGCGTGCGGCGAGCTGGCCCATCGGCATCAGCCGCGCGCCGGGGACATGGCCGGCGACGTACTCGCCGGGCTCGCGGACGTCCACGACCGTCGCGCCGTCGCGGGACGCGGCGAAGGCCTCGATGTCGATCTCCGGAGTGGGCTGAGTCATCGCTGGAGACATCCTCTCGCGTGGGGGAATACCCTCTGGGGTATCAGGCGTTGGGACGATAACACCCCCAGGGGTACCGTCCAACACGTCCGGTCGAGACCCGACCCGCAAGGAGATCCCATGGCCACCGTCAACCTCACCGCCGCGGACTTCGAGAGCGCCGTCACCGGGAACGAGATCGTCCTGGTCGACTTCTGGGCCTCGTGGTGCGGGCCTTGCCGGATGTTCGCGCCGATCTACGAGGCCGCGTCCGCCGAGCACCCCGACATCGTCTTCGGCAAGGTCGACACCGAGGCCGAGCAGCAGCTCGCCGCCGCTGCGCAGATCACGTCGATCCCCACCCTGATGGCGTTCAAGGACGGCTCGCTGGTGTTCGCCCAGCCGGGCGCCCTGCCGGCCCCGGCCCTCGAGCAGGTCATCACCGCCGTGCGCGAGCTGGACATCGAGAAGGCCCGCGCCGAGGCCGCCGAGCGCGGCGACGCCTGAGCGACCCGAGCCGGAACGAGGAGGAGACCGATGGAGCTGGACCCCGACACCATGGCGCCGGTGATCAACCGGATCAAGCGCGCCCAGGGGCAGCTGGCGGGCGTGCTGCGCATGCTGGAGGAGGGGCGCGAGTGCGAGGACGTGGTCACGCAGCTCGCCGCGGTCTCCCGCGCGCTCGACCGCGCCGGTTTCGCGATCGTCGCCAGCGGCCTGCAGCAGTGCCTGGCCTCGGGCGACGGCGTCGAGAGCGTCGAC
Source organism: Nocardioides sp. GCM10027114 (assembly GCF_042659625.1). Lineage (NCBI taxonomy): Bacteria > Bacillati > Actinomycetota > Actinomycetes > Propionibacteriales > Nocardioidaceae > Nocardioides > Nocardioides sp. GCM10027114. The sequence goes on along the minus strand of NZ_JBHSSS010000024.1, from coordinate 44,113 downwards.
GTCAAGAAGATGGAGAAGCTCTTCCTGTCCCTCGCCTGACCTGTGGCGACCGCGTGACTCGACCCGGTCTGGGAGGTCGGGCCACGACGCGCGCAGCGGCGCGGTACCATCGTGGTGAAGCCTCCGGACGCCGCTACGACGGGCGTCCACGACCGGAGGATCACAGGCCGCCGAGAGGCGGTGCGAGCGCTCCACGCCGAGACCGGCCATGCCCGCCATGCCCGCCATGACGGTCCGTCGTCTGCAGCAGCGTGGAGCCGGCTCACAAGGCCGGGACCGACGGTCCCGGCACTGACGTTGCCCGTCCCGGTGGGCGCGGTCGTCCCGCCAGGGGCGTCGCGTGGACGCCGGGACCCTGGAGGAGGACTTCTTGGCACGAGGAGGCCAGCGCCAGTCCGGCGCCCGCCGTCCCGCCGCGCGCCAGCAGCGCCGCGGCCGCACCCGCCCGCTCGACAACGAGGGGATCATCCCGGTTCTCGCGAAGGCCGTCCGGGAGGTCGAGGGCGCCGTCTCGCGCGGCCAGGCCATCTCGGTGCGCACCAAGTTCCAGGTCATCGCCCTGCTCGCGCGTGAGGAGCGGACCCGCGTCAAGACGGACGACTCGATGACGTCGCAGGCGCGCGAGGGCCACCTCAAGCGGCTCGACGGGATCGCGACGATCCTCGCCCAGACCGCGGCGCGCGCGCCGTCCCTCTTCGAGCTGCTCGGCGAGGACGCGGAGGTCACCGACGCCGCCCGCGACCTGCGGAGGCAGATGCTCGAGAAGGCCGGCGTCGAGGTCGAGGAGGAGGAGCCCGAGCCCGAGCAGCCCGAGCCCGACCTCGCCTCCACCCAGCGCCGGGTCGTGCCGCAGTCGGTCCTCGCCCGGCAGCTGGCCAACCCCTTCCTGACCCCCGACTTCTCCGCGGCGCGCCGGACGACCGCACAGCCGCGCCGGCTCGCCGGCTGGGAGCTGCTCGGCCCGCTCTTCCGTTCGTTCGAGCTCGGTGGGAGCGGGGCGGTGTCCTGCATGGACCTGCCGGCCCCGGACCTGCTGTCGCGCGAGGTGCACGGCATCGACGGCCTCGAGCTGATGCCGCACCAGGCGCGGCTGGTCGCGGCCGCGGCAGCCGGTCACCGGACCTTCCTGCTGGCCGACGAGCCGGGCCTCGGGAAGACCGCGCAGGCGCTGCTCGCCGCCCAGGCAGCGGACGCGTTCCCGCTGCTGGTGGTCGTGCCCAACGTCGTCAAGATGAACTGGGCGCGTGAGGCCGGGCTGTGGATCCCGGGCCGCACGGCGACCGTGATCCACGGCGACGGCCACGACATCGACGGGTTCGCCGACGTCGTCGTCGTCAACTACGAGGTCCTCGACCGCCACGTCGGCTGGATCGGGAACCACGGCTTCCGCGGCATGGTCGTGGACGAGGCCCACTTCATCAAGAACAAGACCTCGCAGCGCTCGCAGCACGTGCTCCAGCTCTCGGAGCGGATCCGCTCGCGGATCGGCCGACCGCTGCTGATGGCGCTGACGGGCACCCCGCTCATCAACGACATCGAGGACTTCCAGGCGATCTGGGAGTTCCTGGGCTGGATCGACGCGAAGAAGCCGCTAGCTGAGCTCATGGAGACGCTCGAGGAGACCGGACTGACGCCGCAGGACCCGGGGTTCTACCCCGCGGCCCGCCGCTGCGTCGTGGACCTCGGTATCGTGCGCCGGCGCAAGGTCGACGTGGCCGCCGACATCCCGGCCCGCCGGGTCGCGGACCTGCCGGTCGAGCTCGACGACGAGGCCGGCCGCTCCATCCGGGAGGCCGAGCAGGAGCTGGCCCGTCGCCTGGTCGCGCGCTACGAGAGCGCGCTCGCCACGCGCAAGTCGGGTGCCGTCGTGGACGGCATCGACCACGAGCTGGTGCGCCGGGTCGCGACGTGGGAGCGCGAGGACACCTCGACCCCGACCGGCGAGAACGTCTTCACGATGATGCGGCGCATCGGCCAGGCCAAGGCGGGCCTGGCAGCGGACTACGCCGCCCAGCTGGCCCGCAGCGTCGGCAAGGTGGTCTTCTTCGCCAAGCACGTCGACGTGATGGACGCGGCCGAGGAGACCTTCGCGCGCCGCGGGCTGCGCTACTCCTCGATCCGAGGCGACCAGACCACCGCGTCGCGGCAGAAGAACATCGACGCCTTCGTCAACGACCCCGACGTCGCCGTCGTCGTGTGCTCGCTCACCGCCGCCGGGGTCGGGCTCAACCTGCAGGTCGCCTCCAACATGGTGCTGGCCGAGCTGTCGTGGACCGACGCCGAGCAGACCCAGGCGATCGACCGGGTGCACCGGATCGGGCAGTCCGAGCCGGTCACCGCCTGGCGCGTGATCGCGGCGCAGACGATCGACACCCGGATCGCCGAGCTGATCGACAGCAAGGCCGGGCTCGCGGCCCGCGCGCTGGACGGCTCCGACGATGAGGTCGGGTCCTCCGCCGACGTGCAGCTCGAGGCCCTGGTCTCGCTGCTCACCGAGGCCCTGGAGGAGCGCCGGGCCGCCTGACCGGGCGAACTGGGTACGGTCGCAGCATGGCTGTCCGGCTGGTGCTCCTCGACGTGAACGAGACGCTCTCCGACATGGCCCCCGTCTGGCGGGCCGTGGAGGAGGTCGGCGGGTCCTTCGGCCTCGGCCGCGCGTGGTTCGCCTCCGTGCTGCGCGACGGGTTCGCCCTGGCGGTCGGCGGCACGAGCGCGCCGTTCGCCGACATTGCCCGCGACCTTCTCACGGCGATGCTGCCCGGCGACGGCCTCGACCGGCCGCGCGACGTAGCGGTCGCGCACGTCATGGAGACCATCAAGGGGCTCGCGCCCCACCGCGACGTCGCCCCCGGGGTGCGGGCGCTCGCCGGGTCCGGCCGGACCCTGGCCACCCTCAGCAACGGCAGCGCGGGCATCGCCGAGGACCTGCTCGCCGGGGCGGGCCTGCGGGAGATGTTCGCCCACGTGCTCTCCGTCGACGACGCGGGAGTCTGGAAGCCGGCCCGCGCGGCCTACGAGCACGCCCTCGACGTCTGTGGGGTCGAGGGCCACGAGGCGGTGCTCGTCGCCGTCCACCCCTGGGACGTCGACGGCGCCTCCCGGGCCGGGCTCCGGACGGCCTGGCTGAATCGCGACGGCGCGTCCTGGCCGGCCCACTTCCGGCAACCGGACCACGAGGTCGCCGAGCTGGCCGAGCTCGCGGGACAGCTCGGCTGAGCCGTTCCCGCTGGACGTGCGTGGCGGGTCAGGAGGCGAGTGGTTCGGTCACCGAGGCCCGCAGCCGCCCGGCCCAGGCACGCGCCCGCGCCGGCTCGTCGGCCGAGGGCGGGCCCGCGACCCCGCCGACGTAGAAGCTCGTCGGGCGGTCGACGACCCGGAAGCCCATGCCGCGCACGGTGCGCGCCGCGCGGCGGGCAGCCGAACCCGGCAGGTGGCGGGCCTTGTCGACCCGGGTGTCGAACACCGCGACCGCGGGCCGGTGGTCACTGTCGGCGAAGGCCTCCTCGAGCTGCGGCAGCCACTCCCTGAGCCCGAGCGACGCCACCGCGGGCGGCGCGCCCTGACGGACCGCGTCCTCGCGGGTCGCGGTCCGACTCAGCGAGAACGCGTGCGTGGGCGCGCCGAGCACCAGCAGGTCGCAGCCGCGCAGGTCGGGGGGCTGCACGTGCCGCACGTCGCAGAAGCCGACCTCGGTGTCCTCCGCAGCCAGGCCGTCAGCGATCTCCCGGGCGAGCGCTTCGGTGTTGCCGAACATGGACTCGAACACGATCACTGCTCGCACGGTGTCCTCCAGGTCTGGGTCAGGCGTGGTAGCTGTCGCTGGGCACCACGACCGCCCGGCCGCTCACGGTGCCGTGTGCGAGGTCCTCGTAGGCGCGGGCCGCGTCGGCGAGGGTGTAGATCTCGGTCTCGGCGTGCAGCAGGCCGCGGACGCCGAGGTCGAGCACCTCGACGAGCTCGCTCCGGTTGCCCCAGTACGTCGTCTGGACGCTCACCTCGTACGGCACGCCGAAGAACGACACCGGCAGCGTTCCACCGCCCAGTCCCACGATGGTCACGTCGCCGAGCTGACGCGCGCAGGCGGCCGCTGCAGCGAGGGTCTCGTCGGAGCCGACGCAGTCGATGACGACGTCCGCGCCGCGACCGCCGGTGTACTCCCGGATCCTCGGCGCGAGCTCCTCGCTCGGCGGCAGCGCGAGGTCCGCGCCGCACCGGACGGCGAGGTCGCGCGCCGACTCCCGGCTGTCGACGGCGACGACACGGGCGGCGGTGGTCGCCTTGAGGACCTGGACGCCGAGGTGGCCGAGCCCGCCGACGCCCATCATCACGGCCGTGGCGCCGGGGCCCAGCTTGGCCGCGGAGCGGCGTACGGCGTGGTACGGCGTGAGCCCGGCGTCCGTCAGCGGCGCGGCGTCCACGGGCTCGAGGCCGTCGGGCAGCGGGACGACGTGACGGGCGGCCGGCACCCACAGGTACTCGGCCATGCCGCCGTCGAGGCCCAGCCCGCCGCCCCCGCCGGGGACCGGCGCTAGGTCGGGTCGCTCGCAGTAGGTCTCGAGGCCGTCGAGGCAGTGCCGGCAGGTGCCGCAGCCCCAGGCACCGACCACCGCCACGGGCTGGCCGGGCTCCAGGCCCCTGACGCCGGCGCCCACCGCGTGCACCCAGCCGGCGTTCTCGTGACCGAGGGTGAAGGGCGGCCCCCAGGGCAGCAGTCCTGGCTCGAACTCGTGCATCAGGTGCAGGTCGGAGTGGCAGGCCCCGGCCGCGCCGACCTGGACGACCACCTCGCCCGGACCCGGCTCGGGGTCGGGAACCTCGTCGAGCACCGGGTCGCTCTTCCACTCCATCAGTCGCAGTGCCTGCATGTCTCCTCCTGCCCCGACTCCCTCCGGACGACTTCAGGCTGGTTCACCCGCGGGTCGGTCATCAGGGGCGTCGGACGGCCGCGGCGGGGTCGTTGGTCCCTAGGAGGTGGGCGCCGGCCGTGGCCACGCTGGTGGCATCAGGCAGCCGCCCGGGGGACGGCCGAGCGGAGGGAACGTGCGATGACCGAACCGACCACAGCGCCGACGCACTCGACGAGGCACGAGACGGCACCCGTCATGGTCGCCGTGGGGACGTCGGGGGCCGACAGCGCGCTCGGCTTCGCGGTGGCGGAGGCGGCCCGCCACGGCTGCGGCGTCCACCTCGTGCACGTGCTCCATCTGGTCCCGATGAGCGCCGAGATGGTGCTCGTCGACACCAGCGACTACGAACGCGTCGCCCGGGACACGTTGAACGCCGCGATGACCCGGGCCCGCCACCTGGCCCCGGCGGGGATGCCCGTCTCCGGCGAGGCGGTGCTCGGCGCCGTGGTGTCGTCGCTCGTCCAGGCGTCCCGCGACGCCCGCGTCGTGGTCCTGCAGCGGCGCCACTTGAGCCGGCTCGAGCGCGTGGCGACGCGCTCGGTCACCAACGGGGTGGCGGCCCGGACCGACGTCCCGGTCGTCTCGGTGCCCGAGGGATGGACCGGCGCCGGTCGCGAGGGCAAGCCACCTCGGGTCGTCGTGGGCGTCGACGTCCCCGACCGCTCCGCCCCGGTGCTGGCCGCGGCCGCGGAGGCTGCACGCAGCCGCGGAGCGCGGCTCGACGTGCTGCACACCTGGTATTTCCCGGGCGCGTACGACGACATCATCATGTCCCGGGTCGAGAAGGACGACTGGGCCGAGCGCGCCCGGAAGGAGATCCAGGCGGAGCTGGACGGCCTCGGTGACCTCTTCACCGGGCTCGAGGTCCGGATCGGCGCACGGCATCACCTGCCCGCGGACGCGCTCGTCGAGGCCTCCAAGGACGCCGACCTGCTGGTCGTGGGCCGTCACGACCCGCTGATCCCCTTCGGCTCGCACCTGGGACCGGTCTCCAAGGCGCTGCTCCGTGACGCGGAGTGCCCGGTGCTGCTGGCCCACGCCACGACCCACCACTTCGGCCCCCGGCACCGTGACGCCGGGACCGCGCAGCAGGACTGAGCCCGCGGCCCAGGGAGGTCAGCGGGGCGTCAGCGGCGCACGAGCCGCAGCCGGTAGTCGAACGCCTTGCGCTGGTCGCGCGGCTTCCCCTGGCAGGCCCACCGCCAGGTCTTCTCCCAGCAGTCGTAGCGCGTGGAGGCGTTGGCGAGCGTCACCGTGGCCTTCTTCGCCGTGCGCGCGCCGAAGCGCACCGTCAGCGAGCCGTCGCCGGCGTCGTCGAGCGGCACCGGCCGGGTCACGACGCGACCGTCGCGGCGGTGGACGACCAGGACGGCGCCGGGAGCCGTGCGGGCGCCGGGCCCGTCGACCGCGACCTCGAGGAACCAGGACCGCGCCTGCAGGTCGTCGCGCGGTCGGACCACCACGTGACGGGCCGCGAGGTGGTCGACGTTGACAGCCCCGGCGGTCTGCCGGTCGTCGGCACCGAGACGGTGAGCCGCGGCGTACGCCGGCTTCGGCCAGGCGTCGCCCTCGGGGTAGGTCCGGGCCGGCACCGTGTTGGCCGCGGCGTAGTCGCGGAAGACGCGGGTGAGGCGCTGCTTGCCCGGGAGGGCCCGCTTGACGGCCTTGACCGAGTGGTTGCGCCAGTGCCCGTCGGCACCCTCCCAGATCTCGCGGACGATGCCGGGGCCGAAGCGCTCGGTGAGGTACTCGAAGAACGCCCAGTTGCCGTACTGGCCGAAGCCGCTGGACACGAACTTGTCGAGCGGCCGCTCGGGCCGGGCGACCTGGCCGTAGGGGAGGTACTGCCGGTTGTCGTCGATGTCGTCGTAGACGCGCTCCTCGACCCAGGTGGCGGTGCCCTCCATGAGCCAGCGGTCCTCGCCGTAGTCGTAGGCGAACTGGATGGCGTGGAAGAACTCGTGGGCCGCGGTCACCTTGAGGCTCTGCCGCGGCGGGGCCTGGAACTGCTGGCGCGCGAAGTCGTCGTCGAGCACGCAGTAGCCCTGCGACGACCACTCTCCCTGATTGGGCTCGGGCGCGCAGTAGCCGTAGAGGCCCTGCGAGCCGACGTCCTTGAGGTAGACGTCGAACTTGGCGTTGCCGCCGCGGTCGCCGTCGCGCAGGGGCCGCCGGTAGCCGAGCTCGCCGACCTCGCGCTTCCACACCTTCTTGAGCACCCGCATGGTGCGGTTGACCCAGGCGCGGCCGGGCGGCGCGTCGGCCGTCGACTCGACCCAGTGGATGCACAGGTGCCTCGAGCAGTCCTTCACCGACGGCACGGAGTAGCCGAAGCCCTCGGGGTCGTTGGCACCCTGGGTCGGACGGGCCAGCAGGCCCCGGGCCTCCTCCTTCTCCGTGGGCGACAGCGACGGGAGGGCCACGGCCAGGTCCCGCAGTGCCAGGGTCGCCGAAACCCCCTCGGGGGCCGGCTCGCCCTCGAGGACGGCCGTCGCCTCGGCCAGCGCCTCGCCGGCCGCCTGCGGCGGCAGGGCGGGCAGGCCCGGCTCCGTCCCGGCTGTCGGGACGTCGGCCGGGTCGCTGGTGGAGCCGCCGGTCGGGCTGGCCGAGGTGGCGCCAGGGAGGGAGGTGACGGACAGGGCGAGGGCCACCGCGGCGGTGACGACGCTGCGTCGCATGCTGCTCCAGGGGAAGGGGGGCCGGGCGTCGTGCCCCGGCGGCGCCGGGGCCGTGTGCCACGGGGGCCGCTGCACCCCCGCGCCGACACCCTAACCGGGGCCCGGGTGGCTGACGGGAATCGTGGGGCGGCCGTGGCGGGCCGGGCCGTCGAGCCCCTGGGACCTCAGGAGGTGGCGGAGATCTTCTCGATCAGGGCCGTCGTCGAGATGGCCGGGGTGCGGGGCAGGTAGACGACCTCGCAGATGTCCGCGAACTCGTCGAAGCGGCCCTTCCAGTCGTCACCCATGACGAGGACGTCGGCCGAGTAGGTCTGGATGTACTCGCGCTTGAGCTCGAGGCTCTCCTCGACGAAGACCGCGTCGACGACGCGCAGCGCCGCCACGATCTCGAGCCGCTCGGCCTCGCTGAAGACGGGCTCGCGGCCCTTCTTTCGCAGGTTGAGGGCGTCCGCGGAGACACCGACGACCAGCCGGTCGCCGAGTGCGGCTGCCCGCTCGATCACCCGGAGGTGCCCGACGTGGAAGACGTCGAACGTCCCGAACGTGATCACGGTGCGCGGCATGCCGGGCATTGTGGCACTCCCGGCCGCTTTGTGCGGCGTAGGGGACAATCGTCCGCGATGAGCGACACGCTGACGATGATCACCGCCAACCCGGCCGCCGACGAGGAACGCCGACGCGGGCTGCGGCGGATGCGCAGCGTCGCCGTCGGGCTGCTGCTGCTCGCCGCCGTCGTCTACGTCCTCACCCTCGACCGCGACGGCGTGCTCGGCTTCGTCAACGCGGGCGCGGAGGCGTCGATGATCGGCGCCATCGCCGACTGGTTCGCCGTGACCGCGCTCTTCAAGCACCCGCTCGGCATCCCGATCCCGCACACCGCCCTCGTCCCGAAGCGCAAGGACGACCTCGGTCGCAGCCTGGAGGAGTTCTTCGGCGAGAACTTCCTGCAGGAGGCCGTGGTCCGCGACCGGGTCTCCGCCGCGCGCGTGTCGCAGCGGCTGGGGGAGTGGCTCCAGCAGCCGGAGCACGCCCGCCGGGTCGTCGACGAGATCTCCGACGTGGCCTCGCTCGGCCTGGGGCGGGTGCGCGACGACCACATCGCCGACCTCGTCGAGTCCGTGCTGGTGCCGCGTTTCCGCGACGAGCCGATCTCGCCGCTGCTCGGCAGCTTCCTGGTGGAGGTCGTGCGTGACGACCTCCACCACGGCCTGGTCGACCTCGCCCTCGACGAGCTCCACCGCTGGCTCGTCGAGAACCCCGACACGTTCGCCGAGGTGCTCAGCGAGCGCGCCCCGTGGTGGGCGCCGCCGCGCCTCAACGAGGCGGTGACCGGCAAGCTGCACACCGAGGCGGTGCGCTGGCTGGCCGAGATCCGCGACGACCCGCGGCACCACGCCCGCGAGGCCCTCGACTCCATGCTCGCGCAGCTCGGCCAGGACCTGCTCTTCGACCCGGGCACCCAGCAGCGGGCGGAGGCCCTCAAGGAGCGGCTGCTCGACCACCCGCAGTTCGTCGCCACCGGCATCTCGCTGTGGAACGCCCTGCGGCGGGCGCTCCTCGGTGCGCTGCGGGACCCGCACGGTCCGCTCCGGGAGCGGCTGCAGCGCGAGCTCGTCGGGTTCGCCGACCAGGTCGTCGCCGACGAGCGGCTCCGCGCCCGGCTCGACGGCGTGCTCGCGGACGCGGTGGTCTTCGCCGTGGAGCGCTACGGCGCCGAGCTGACCGCCGTCATCACCCACACCATCGAGCGCTGGGACGGGCGCGAGGCCGCCCGCCGGATCGAGCTCCACGTCGGCCGCGACCTGCAGTTCATCCGCATCAACGGCACGATCGTCGGCGGCCTCGTCGGCGTGGTGATCCACGCCCTGGTGGTGTTCCTCTGAGCCCTTCGGGGCGGTGCGGGAGAATCCCCGCATGAGCGAGCCGATGGACGTCCCGATCCGTGACGAGTCGATCCGGCTCGGCCAGTTCCTCAAGCTGGCCAACCTCGTCGAGACGGGCGCGGAGGCGAAGCCCCTGATCGCCGACGGTGCCGTCTCGGTGAACGGCGAGGTCGAGACCCGGCGCGGCCGCCAGCTGCGCCAGGGCGACGTCGTCACCCTCGCCGGCCGCTCCGCCCGCGTCGTCGACGAGGCGTCGTACGACGACGGCCTGCCCTGGTAGCGCCGCAACAGCCCAGAAAGGCGCCGACCCGCCCGAAACTTTCGGGCGGGTCGGCGCCGTCGGTCGAGCAGCGCGCGTCGGGACCGGCGGGTCAGGAGACGGCGAGCAGGTCCACGACGAAGATCAGGGTCTCGCCCGGCTTGATGACGCCGCCGGCGCCGCGGTCGCCGTAGCCGAGGTGGGGCGGGATGACGAGCTGGCGACGGCCGCCGACCTTCATCCCCTGCACGCCCTGGTCCCAGCCGGAGATGACCTGGCCGATGCCGAGGCGGAACTGCAGCGGCTCGCCGCGGTTGTACGACGCGTCGAACTCCTCGCCGGTGGAGTGGGCGACGCCGACGTAGTGGACCCTTACGGTGGAGCCCGCGGTGGCCTCGGCGCCGTCGCCCTCGGTCAGGTCGGTGACGACCAGGTCGGTGGGCGGCTCGGGGTCGAAGAACTCGATCTCGGGCTTCTCCGTCATGGGCGGTCCTCTCGGGTCAGGTCTGGTGCACGTAGTGGTCGAGCTGGTCGCGCTCGAACTGGAGCTGGTCGATGCGGTGCTTGACCACGTCGCCGATGGAGATGATGCCGGACAGTCGGCCACCGTCGACCACCGGGACGTGCCGGACCCGGCGCTCGGTCATGACCTTCATCAGGTCGTCGAGCTGGGTGTCGGGGTCGCAGGTCTCCACGTCCGAGGTCATGATCGCGGAGACGACGTTGTTGATGACGGTGCCGTCGTGGTGGAGGTGACGCACGACGTCCCGCTCGCTCACGATCCCGTCGAGGGTCTCGCCGTCGCGGCTCACGATGAGGGCGCCCACGTTGTGCTCGGCCAGCATCGCGATGAGTTCTCGCACGCCAGCGTCCGGGCTGATGGTGACGATCTCCTTGACCGACTTCGCGTTGAGTACGTCGCCGATGCGCATGCTCCACCTCCGGTGCCTCACCGGGCCCGCGGCTGACGGGCCGTACGTCCACGCTAGCCCCGCCCGCAACTTCCGGCCCAGCAAGGCGCGCCACGGATGAGACTCGTGGCCGGTGATTTCCCCTGTCTGTGGGGCGTGTCAGTCCCGGGGCGGCTCGGCGTCCTCCGCGAGCACCGCCCGCCGGGCGCGCAGGTCGTGGACGGAGCCGCGCCGCGCCGGCTGCCAGTCCGCGTCGCCGTCGTCGTCGTGCAGCGAGCCGAGGAACGCCAGTGCGGCGTCGTGCAGGTGGCCGTTGCTGGCGAGCGCGTTGCCTCCCCAGGGGCCGTCGGTCCCGTCGAGTGCGCCGAAGCGTCCGCCGGCCTCGCGGACGATGACGTCGAGGGCGGCCATGTCGTACTCCTCGAGCTCCGGCTCGGCCGCGAGGTCGACCGCGCCCTCGGCGAGCAGCATGTAGGACCAGAAGTCGCCGTAGGCGCGGGTCCGCCAGCAGCGCCGCGACAGCGACAGGAAGTCCTCGAGCCGGCCCCGCTCGTCCCACCCGTCGAGCGAGGAGTAGGACAGCGAGGCGTCCTCGAGCCGTCGTACGTCGGAGACCTGGCAGCGGTTCGCCTTGAGCAGCGACTTGCCGGTCCAGGCGCCGTTGCCCGCCGAGGCCCACCAGCGCCGCTGCAGCTGCGGGGCCGACACCACGCCGAGGACGACCTCGCCGTCGACGGCGAGCGCGATCAGCGTGGCCCAGACGGGCACGCCGCGGACGAAGTTCTTGGTCCCGTCGATCGGGTCGACGATCCAGCGTCGCTGGCTGTGGCCGCTCGAACCCTGCTCCTCGCCGGTGACGGCGTCGCGCGACCGGGCGCGCGAGAGCGTGCGGCGGATGCTCTCCTCCACGGCCTCGTCGGCGTCGGTCACCGGGGTGAGGTCCGGCTTGCTCATGACGTGCAGATCGAGGGCCCGGAACCGCGCCGTCGTCAGCGAGTCGGCGTCGTCGGCGAGGAGGTGCGCCAGCCGCAGGTCGTCGGTGTAGTCGGGCGTGGAGGAGGTCGGCACGGCCTCAGGGTATTCCCAGCCTCCTGCACTACCGTGCAGGCATGGAGGTCAACGGGCTCCCGCTCCACGTCCTCGTCGTCCACGCGGCCGTCGTGTTCTGCCCGCTCGCCGCGCTGGCCGGCCTCGCGTACGCCGCCCGTCCGGGGTGGCGGTGGCTGCTGCGGTGGCCGCTGCTCGTGCTCGCCGCGGCCGCCGTCTTCTTCAGCCTGCTCGCCCGGCTGTCGGGGCAGGCCATGCTCGACGACCGGCCGTTCCTGCTCCAGTCCGACCCGCTCCGCGAGCGGGTGCTGCTGCACCAGGACCGCGGCGAGGTGGTGGTCTGGTTCGCGCTGGCGTTCCTGGTGGCCAGCCTCCTGTCCGCGTGGTCGCTGGGCGGTCGCACCGCCCTCGCCTCGGGCCGCGGTGCCCGCGAGACCCGGACCGGTCTCGTCGGCACGTCCAGCATGGCGCTGCTCGGGGTGACGGCGATCGCCCTGCTGGTCATCACCGTGCTCGCCGGCGACGCCGGGTCGCAGGCGGTCTGGGGCAGCTGACCGCGCCGCCCCCGGCGCCGCTCAGACTCAGTACGCCGGCTCGCTGCGCGCCGCGAGCAACCGCCGGAAGGACTCCACCCGGTCGGGATCGGCATCACCCGCGGCGACCGCGACGTCGAGGCCGCACTCCGGCTCCTCGGCGCCGTGGGTGCACCCGCGCGGGCACTCCTCGGTCATCTCGTCGAGGTCGGGGAACGCCTCGATCAGCTGCTCGGGGTCGACGTGAGCGAGCCCGAAGGAGCGGATGCCGGGCGTGTCGATGATCCACCCGCCGTCGTCCGGGAGCTCCAGCATGTAGGCCGACGTGGAGGTGTGGCGGCCCCGGCCGGTCACCGCGTTGACGTCACCGATCTCGCGGTCCGCGTCGGGCACGAGCGCGTTGACGAGCGTCGACTTGCCGACGCCGCTGTGGCCGACGAGCACACTGGTGCGGCCCTGCAGCCGCTCGCGCAGCTCGGCGAGCTCGCCCCCCTTCCTCGTGACCACCCACGGGACGCCGAGGGAGCGGTAGGTCGACAGCAGTGTCTCGGGGTCGGCCAGGTCGGCCTTGGTGAGGCAGAGCAGCGGCGCCATCCCGGCGTCGTACGCCGCGACGAGGGCGCGGTCGATCAGGCGCGGCCGCGGCTCCGGGTCGGCGAGGGCGGTGACCACGACGAGCTGGGCGGCGTTGGCGACGATCACTCGCTCGACCGGGTCGTCGTCGTCGGCGGTGCGGCGCAGCACGGTGGTGCGGGGGAGCACCTCGACGATGCGCGCCAGCGACCCCTCGTCGCCGGTCACGTCGCCGACGACCCGCACCCGGTCGCCCACGACGACGCCCTTGCGGCCGAGCGGACGTGCCTTGACCGCCCACAGCGTGACGCCGTCGACGAGCAGCGTGAACCGGCCGCGGTCGACGGTGACCACGACGCCCTCGACGGCGTCGTCGTAGGTGGGCCGCTCCTTGGTGCGGGGGCGGGTGCGTCGCCGGGGACGCTCGTAGTGCTCGTGGTCGTGCTCGGTGTAGCGGCCGCTCACAGCAGGCCGGCCCAGAAGTCCGCGAAGTCGGGGAAGGTCTTCGACGTGGTGCCGACGTTCTCCACGAGCACGTCGTCCACCGCCGCCCCCACGATCACCCCCGCGTGGGCCATCCGGTGGTCGGCATAGGTGTGGAACACGCCGCCGTGCAGCGGTGCCGGACGGAACGACAGTCCGTCGTCGTGCTCGGTGACGTCGGCGCCGAGCGCGCCGAGCTCGGCGGCCAGCGCGGCGATCCGGTCGGTCTCGTGGTGACGGATGTGGGCGACACCCCGCAGGTGTGACGGGCCACCGGCCAGCGCGCACAGTGCCGCCACCGCCGGGGTCAGCTCACCGACGTCGTGCAGGTCCACGTCGATGCCTTGCAGGGTGCCCGTGCCGCGCACCCGCAGGCCCTCGGGCACGCGGTCGACCTCGCAGCCCATCGAGCCGAGGATCTCGCGCAGCCGGTCGCCGGCCTGCGTGGTCGTCGCCGGCCAGTCGCGGACCACGACGGTGCCGCCGGAGACTGCGGCGAGCGCCAGGAACGGCGCGGCGTTGGAGAGGTCGGGCTCGATCGTGCGGTCGACGGGGCGGACGGGCCCCGGCGCGACGATCCACCGGTCGGCGTCGGAGTCGTCGACCTCGACGCCCTGCTCCCGCAGCATCGCCACCGTCATCTCGACGTGGGGCAGCGACGGGATCGGCTTGCCGTCGTGGCGTACGTCGACCCCACCGTCGTAGCGGGCGCCGGCCAGGAGGAGCGCGGAGACGAACTGCGACGAGGCGGAGGCGTCGATGACGACCTCGCCCCCGGGCACCCGCCCGGTCCCGTGCACGGTGAACGGGAGCGCGCCACGGCCGCCGTCGTCGATGTCGACCCCGAGCCCCCGCAGCGCGACGAGAACTTCGCCGATCGGGCGCCTGCGCATGTGCGGGTCACCGTCGAAAGCGACCCGGCCGGACGAGAGACCTGCCACTGGCGGCACGAACCGCATCACGGTGCCGGCCAGCCCGCAGTCGACCTCGGCGTCGCGATCGAAGGCGCCGGGGGTGACCGTCCAGTCCTCGCCCGAGGTGTCGACGGCGGCGCCGATGCGGGTCAGCCCAAGCGCCATCAGCAGGGTGTCCCGCGACCGCAGGGCACGGCGTACGACGGAGGGGCCGTCGGCGATCGCGGCCAGCACGAGCGCGCGGTTGGCCAGCGACTTGCTGCCGGGCAGCGAGACGGTCACGTCGACCGGGTCGTGGGCGCGCGGCGCCGGCCACGGGTCCTCGATGCGCGTCGTCGTCACGCGGGCAAGGCTAGCGGCCGGCGCGCGCCGCGGCCGGGGCGATCCCCGACGGACCGTCATGGCACCGTCACGGCACCGTCACGACACCGTCACGACACCGTCACGACACCGTCACGACACCGTCACGACACCTGGGCGGCGGCGAGCTTGGCCTCGCGACGGGCGGCCCGGCCGAGGTGGCGCGCCTCGCGGCGCACGTCCTTGGCGGCGCGGCGGGCCCGCCACGCCATCCCGGGACGGCCCTCGGTGTCGACGCTCGCGATGAGCAGCCCGCCGAGCATGGAGACGTTCTTGAAGAAGTGGAGCCGCTCGTGCTGCTTCTTCGCAGGGTCGCTCTCGCGCCAGAACTGGTGGCCGGCGACCGTCGTGGGCAGCAGCGACACGGCGAGCGTCGCCGACGACAGGCGCGGCGCGCGCCCGGTGGCCAGCGCGAGCCCGGCGGCGACCTGCACGGCGCCGTTGATCCGCACCAGGGTGACCGGGTCCTCGGGGATCGGCAGCGACGGGGCGACCTTCTGCACCCTCGGCACCAGACGCTCGGTGACCTCGGTGGCCTTCTCCTTCAGCTTGGGCGCGTTCTTCAGGGCGGTCGCGCCGCCGACCACGAACATCGAGGCGAGCATGGGCCGAGCGATCAGTCTGATGACGGTCATGCCCCTTTCCTACACGATCGGGGGGACCGGGTCAGGACTCGAGCGTCACGGTCGTGGAGTTGTTGCCGGGGTTCGGGTCGTCGCCGTCGCCGGTGACCCGGAACGTGATCGTGCCGACGCCGGGCTTCGGCACGAGTGCCTTGAACGCGTAGCGGGCCGGGGTCGCATCCACCGAGCAGCTGCCGCCTGTGCGGGCCACGTCGCAGGAGGCGTTGGCGGTGAGCAGCGAGGCCAGGCCGGAGGCGGAGACCGAGAGCGTGGCGTCCTCGTCGTCGGCCAGGCCGGTCACGGTCACCACGACCTCGTACGTCGCGCCCGGGCCGGCGGTCACCGAGGCGGAGACGGCCAGGTCGCTGCCGGGCGGCGGGTCGTCGTCACCGCCGCCCCCGTTGCCGCCGGAGCCGCCGGAGCCGCCGGAGCCGCCGGAGCCGCCGTCACCGCCGCCGGAGCCGCCGTCGCCGCCGTTGCCGCCGGATCCACCGTTGCCGCCGGAGCCGTCACCGCCGCCGTTTCCGCCGGAGCCGTCACCGTTTCCGCCCGAGCCGTCACCGTTTCCGCCCGAGCCGCCGCCGTTTCCACCGGAGCCGTCACCGTTGCCGTCCGAGCCGCCGCCGTTTCCACCGGAGCCGCCACTGTTGCCGCCGGAGCCACCACCCGGCTCGCCATCGCTGCCGGGATCGCCGGGCTGGTCGCCCGGCCCACCAGCGGGCTCGTCACCGGCGGGTGCCTCCTCCGCGTCCCCGGGGGCCTGGTCGCCGCCCGACTCGCCGAGCGTGCCCTCCTCCGTGACGAGGTCGTCCGGGTCGGTGGCCTCTTCGTCGGCGGAGGGGCCGTCGTCGGATTCCGTAGCGCCTTCCTCGTCGTCACCGCCCGCACCGGGGGCGTCCGGGACGCCCCCGAGGACCTCGACGTCGGGCGTGCGCGGGGGGTCGTTGACGAGCTGCAGGGTCACGAGGCCGACCACGGCCACCGTCGCGACGGCCGCTGCCGCCGCTGCCGGCACGTGGCTGGTCACGAGGTCGCGGGTCCGGCCGTAGGCGACCGCCACCAGGCCGGGCGACGCGGCCGCGCTCGCCGACGCGTAGGCGGCGCCGAGCCCGGCGCCGAGCAGGGCCGGCGCCAGCAGGCCGGCCAGCCGGGAGTTGACCTCGCTGAGCTCGAGGTAGACCGCCGCGCAGGGGCGGCAGGACCGGACGTGCTCCTCGACCTTGCCGTGCTCCCGCCGCGGCAGGCCGTTGCGGACGTACCCGCCGAGCCGCTGCTGGGTCCAGCGGCACTCCGCCTCCTCGGCGCCCGCGGCGTGCATGTCGAGGAACGCCTGGCGCAGGCCCTCGCGGGCGCGGTAGGCGAGCGCGGCGACGGCGTTCGGGGTCATGCCGAGGAGCGGCGCGACCTCGGCGGGCCGCTGGCCCTCGACCTCGGTGTGCCACAGGACGAGCTGCCACCGCTCCGGCAGCGCCGCGAAGGCACGGGCCGCGGCGGACTGGTCGAAGCCCTCGACCGCGGTGTCCCGGAACGGGATGCCGGGGTCGAACGGCTCGAGGTCGTCGGTGGGCTGGGTGCGCGCGGCCGCCCGGACGCGGTCGACCTGGAGGCGGCGTACGGCCGTGAGCAGGTAGGCGCGGAACGCCTCGTCCGGCCCTGCCCCGCGGCGCAGCAGGTCGAGCACCTTCGTGAACGCCTCGGAGACGAGGTCGTCCACGTCCGTCGCCGGCACCATCTGCCGCGCCAGCCGTCGCGCCGCGTCCGCGTGACGGCCGAAGAGCTCGCCGTAGGCGTCGACGTCCCCGCCCCGGACCGCCGAGATGAGCTCCGCGTCCGTGGCCTCGGTCCTGCGCAGCAGCGTGGTGCTCACATGGGGTCCAACCAGGAAGTCGAAAAAAATCCCGTGAACCGCGTCATGGACGGACCCGGGCCACGTCTCACCACTGTACGACGGAAATGGAGGTGCGGAATGGGGCCGTTCGACTCAGGAATGCAGTCGGTACCTCCGGCCCATCCCGGAGCACGGGAGGACCTGTCCACGTCCGGTCGGGGAGCAGCGGCCCCGCCCGGGCGTGGAGCAGCAGGGGAGGTCCCTGGCTCCGGGATGGGCGCCGTCGACGTGAGCGCGGCGCTGGGACACGACGCCGCGCTCGACGGGGTCCCGCTCTCGGAGGTGCTCGACGCGTTCGAGGGCACCACGAGGCGGGACCGCGGTCGGGCTCCGACCTACGCGGAGCTGCGGGCGCTCTGCGTGGCGTGGGGAGACGCCACGCTGGGCTACGTCTCCCGGATCAGCTGCGAGGACCCCGTCACGGGCCTCGCCAGCCTGGCCCACCTGCAGGCGCGGTTCGCGGAGCTGTACAGGGGCCAGCTCCGTCGCCGGGCCCGGGAGGACTGGGCGCTGGTGGTGATCGACGCGCCGGGGGGCGTCGAGAACCCCGAGGACCGGCCGGAGGAGCGCATCGTCGAGGACCTGCTGGTGCTCCGGTTCGGCGAGGTCGCGCGGACGGTCTTCGCCGGGGGTGAGACCTTCGGTCGGCTGGCCCGCCGCCGGGTGGTGGTGCTGTGCCGGCGCGACGACCTCCTGGACCGGCGGGTCGGCCTGGTCCGTCGGATGCTCGACGGCCTCGGCTACACCGCGCCGAGGGCCCGGGTGCTCGTCGAGGAGCTCCCGAGCCGCTACGAGCAGGCCTCCGAGCTGCTGGCGGAGCTCGCCCGGGTCTGACGCCCGGGTGCCGCGGTTCCTGGCACTCGTCGCCGCCGCAGGGCCGTAGCCTGAGGCCATGTGCGGCCGCTACGCGTCGAGTCGACGCCCCGAGGACCTCGTCGAGGAGTTCGAGGTCGTCGCCGACCGCACGCCGGGCCCGCTGGAGCCCGACTACAACGTGGCGCCCACCAAGGAGGTGTACGCCGTCCTGGAGCGGCCGCCGCGCCGACCGGAGGCCGAGGGTGAGCCCGTGGAGCCGGCCGAGCGGCAGCTGCGGGTGCTGCGCTGGGGTCTGGTGCCGTCGTGGGCGAAGGACCCGGCGATCGGGAACCGGATGATCAACGCGCGGATGGAGACGGTCGCCGACAAGCCGGCGTACCGCCGGGCCTTCGCCTCGCGCCGGTGCCTGCTGCCCGCCGACGGCTACTACGAGTGGTATCCCACCTCGCAGCTGTCGAAGGCCGGCAAGCCGATGAAGCAGCCCTTCTTCATCCGGCCCACCGACGGCCACCCGCTGGCGATGGCCGGTCTCTACGAGATCTGGCGGGACCCCACCCGGGCCGACGACGACCCCGACCGGTTCCGCTGGACCTGCACCGTGCTGACCACGGAGGCGGAGGACGCCGTGGGGCACATCCACGACCGGATGCCCCTCACCGTGGAGCGTGACCGGTGGGACCAGTGGTTGGACCCGACCGTGTCGGGTCGTGACGACCTCCTGTCGCTGCTGGTGCCGGCGGCGCCGGGACGGCTGGAGGCCTACCCGGTGTCGCGGCTGGTCAGCAACGTCCGCAACAACGGTGCCGAGCTCATCGAGCCTTTGCCCCTCGAGGAGGCCCTGACGTGACCAGCCCGCATGTGGCGGAGGTGCCGACCGCGTTCGGCCCGGGCCGGATGTCCACCTACCGCGCGCGCAAGCCGATCGCCAACCTGCTGCTGAGCCACGGCGCAGGCGACGGCATCGAGGCCCGCGACCTGCAGGTGCTCGCGGCGGCGCTGCCGAGGCAGGGGGTCACGGTGATGCTCTTCGAGCAGCCGTGGCGCGTCGCCGGCCGCCGGATCGCCACCCCACCGCCCACGCTCGACGGTGCGCTGCAGGCGGCGGTGCGGCGGCTGCGGAGCACCGCCCCGCTCGTGCTGGGCGGCCGGTCCGCCGGAGCCCGCTCCGCCGCGCGCTGCGCCGACGCGCTCGACGCCCAGGGCGTGCTGGCGCTGGCCTTCCCGCTCCACCCGCCGGGCAAGCCCGAGAAGTCACGGGCCCACGAGCTCGAGGCGGTCGGCGTACCGCTGCTGGTGGTGCAGGGCGAGCGCGACGCGATGGGCCGCCCGGAGGCGTTCCCGCCCGGCACCGACCTGTGCGTCGTCCCCGGCGCCGACCACGGGCTCAAGGTACCCGCCCGCGGCCCGGTCACCCAGGACGAGGCGATGGACATCGTGGTCGAGGCGACGCTCGAGTGGCTGGTGCGCGAAGTGGTCGGGAATCAGCCGGCCGCCTGATCTGTTGTGCCGGACGTGCTCGCAGTGATCGAACGTCCCGACGCCCACGGAGACCGGGCCCCGCTGGACGGACCCTCGACCGAGGGGGAGAAGGCGGCATCACCGGTACTCTGGGGGGCGATGACCGACTCCCAGCTCAACGACCTCGACTCCCCGGTCGACCCCGGCGAGATCGACGTCGCCACCGAGACCGACGAGGAGCGCTCCGCACGCTTCGAGCGTGACGCCCTCCCGTTCCTGGACCAGCTCTACTCGGCCGCCATGCGGATGACCCGCAACCCCGCGGACGCCGAGGACCTCGTCCAGGAGACCTTCGCGAAGGCGTACTCGTCGTTCCACCAGTTCCGGCCCGGGACCAACCTCAAGGCCTGGCTCTACCGGATCCTGACCAACACCTTCATCAACTCCTACCGCAAGAAGCAGCGCGAGCCGCAGCAGTCGATGTCCGAGGACGTCGAGGACTGGCAGCTCGCGCGCGCCGAGTCCCACACCTCGGGCGGCCTGAAGTCGGCGGAGACCGAGGCGCTCGAGCGCCTGCCCGACTCACAGGTCAAGGACGCGCTGCAGCGGCTCCCCGAGGAGTTCCGGCTCGCGGTCTACCTCGCCGACGTCGAGGGGTTCGCGTACAAGGAGATCGCAGAGATCATGGACACGCCGATCGGCACCGTCATGTCCCGGCTGCACCGCGGCCGGCGCCAGCTGCGCGACATGCTCTCGGACTACGTCCGCGCCAACGACCTGCTGCCCATCACCCGGGAAGGAGCCGACTCGTGAGCACCCACGACGACCACGGCCCGGGGGAGTGCGCCGACTTCCTCGAGCGCATCGTCTACCTCATCGACAACGAGCTCGACGACGCCGACTGTGCCGAGGTGCAGCACCACCTCGACGCGTGCGCCCCGTGCCTGGAGAAGTACGACCTGCAGCGGACCGTCAAGGCGCTCGTCGCCCGGTCCTGCCCCGAGGCGGCCCCGCGCGAGCTGCGCGACCGCGTGCTCTTCCGCATCCGCGAGGTCCAGGTCCGCATCACCGAGGGCTGAGCCCGCCGGCCTCGCTCGAAGGCGCCCGACAGACGACGAACCCCCGGCCGGTGGCCGGGGGTTCGGTGCGTCTAGCAGCGCTCAGGCGTTGGGGCGCTTGCCGTGGTTCGCGCCCTTCTTCTTGCGAGCGCGGCGCTTGCGGCCGGTCTTGCCCATGGTGTCCTCCTGATCGAACGTCGTCAGCCCGTCAGCGGGCCAGCCGCCATCCTCTCAAATGCCGCCTCGCCCACGAAATCGCACCCCGGCCGGGGCGGTAGCGATCCCCGGATATCCGGGGATCGCGGCGCTTCTCGGCCACTGGAGTGCCCGAGAAGTGGGGCGAGTGCCCGAGCGGTGGTGCGGATGGGGCGGCTGGGCCTCAGAGGCGGCCGAGGAACCGCTCGGCGTCGACGACCACGCGGGTCACCTCGCCGGCCCCGACCACCTTGCCGTTCCCGCCGACGTGCCGCGCAGAGACGGTGAAGCGGTGCAGCCGTCCGTCGACGTACGACGACGCGGCGGTGACCGCCACCTCCTGGCCCACCGGGCTCGCGGCCAGGTGCTCGAGCGAGACGCGGGTGCCGACGCTGGTCTCGCCGTCCCCCAGCCCCGCCTCGATCGCCGCGCACGTCGCGGCCTCGCACCAGGCGAGCAGCCGCGGCGTGGCGAGGACGGGCAGCGACCCCGACCCGAGCGCCTCGGCCGTGTCGGAGTCGCCGACGGTGAAGCGCAGGGTGGCGGTGCCGGCAGGTGCGCCGGCGGGGGAGTCGTTCGGTGTGCTCACGGGTTCTCCTGCAGGTCGAGGCGGAAGGCGATGAGGCTGACGCCGGGGACGGGCGACCAGTCGCGCTCGGGCAGCCGCCGGAAGCCCAGCCTCGCGTAGAGCCGGTGGGCGGCCTCCATCTCGGGCAGGCTCGACAGCACGACCGCGCGGGCGCCCTCGGACCGGAACCGGTCGAGGCACAGCCGCGCGAGCGCCTCGCCGACGCCGCGGCCGCGCGCCTCCGGCGCGACCGCGAGCATGCGGAACTCGCCCTCGTCCTCGGCTGCGAGCTCTCGCCACGGCGACCCGGCCGGGCACAGCGTCACGCAGCCGAGGAGCTCGCCGGCCTCCGACGCCGCGACCCACAGCTCGGCGTCCCGGTCGCGGGCGGCCGCGTCGCGCAGCCGCTCGACGTAGGGGTCGTCCGGGCCGAGCGTGAAGTCGGCGTACGCCGCCACGGTGACCTCGCCGGCGCGGGCGTGGTCGTCCGGGGTGGCGCGACGCAGCAGCACAGTGGTGCCCTTCCGTGTCCCGGCTCAGATCCCGAAGGTGTTGCGCGGGTAGACCGCCTCGACGTCGGTGATCACGTTGACGAGGTAGGGCACGTTCGCCGCGAACGCGCGGTCGAGCGCCTCCCCGATGCGGCGCGGGTCGGTGACCGTCTCGCCGGCGCCACCGAGCGCCTTCACGACCTCGTCGTACGCCGTGCGTGGCGCGAGGTCGGCGGCGACGTCGTACCCGTAGAGCATCTGCATGGGGCCCTTCTCGAGGCCCCAGGCGGAGTTGTTGCCCATCACCATCACGACCGGGAGGTTGTGGCGGACGAGGGTGTCGACGTCCATGAGCGAGAAGCCGGCGGCGCCGTCGCCGAGCAGCAGCACCACCTGCGACGAGGGTCGTGCCAGCCGGGCCGCGATCGCGGAGCCCAGGCCGGCGCCGAGGCAGCCGTAGGGGCCCGGGTCGAGCCAGCCGCCTGGGCGCTTGGGCTCGACGAACTTGCCGGCGAAGCTGACGAAGTCGCCGCCGTCGCCGATGACCACGGCGTCGTCGGCCAGCCGGGGGACCAGCTCGCCGTAGATCCGGGCGGGGTGGATCGGGTCGGCCTCGGCGCCGAGCAGCGTGGCGTCCCGGTCGACGGCCTGCTTGACCGTCGCCTGGAGGTCGGCCACCCACGACGACCAGTCGGGCCGCCGGACTACCTGCTCCAGTGCGGCCTGCAGGCCCTCGAGGACCGTGGTGAGATCGCCGTGGACCGAGGAGGCGAGGTCGGCGTGGCCGGACACCTGAGCGGCCGAGTCGGCGACGTGGACGACCTGGGCGGGGGAGCCGCCGTCCTTGCCGCCGAAGACGCCGTAGCCGAGCCGGAAGTCGAGCGGTGTCCCGACGACCACGACGAGGTCGCTGCCGCCGAGCGCCTGGCCGCGCGCCTTGGTCACGAGCAGCGGGTGGCCGCCGGGGACCACGCCCCGGCCCATGCCGTTGGTGATGGTCGGCAGGCCCGCGCCCTCGACGAGACGGAGCGCGGCGTCCTCGGCGCCGTCGGCCCAGACGTCGGTGCCGAGCACGAGGACGGGCCGCTTCGCCGCGGCGAGCAGCTCGGCGATCTCGGTGATCGCGTCCGGGTCCGGCTCGGTGCCGCGCGGCCGGGCGGCGGCGGGCAGCTGCCCGGAGGCGCTGTTGAAGAACTCGTCCATCGGCACGTCGACGAAGACCGGGCCGCGGTGCGACGACCGGGCCACGGTGAACGCCTCGTCCATCCCCTCGAGGACGTCGTCGGCGGTGTGCAGCGTGCGCGCCGACTTGGCGACGGGCGCGAGGATCGGCGGCTGGTCGAGCTCCTGGAGGCTGCCGCTTCCCCAGCGGTTGGCCGGCGCGCGGCCGCCGACGACGACCATGGGGGAGCCGGCGAACTGGGCCTGGGCGATGGCGCTGACCCCGTTGGTGACGCCGGGCCCGGCGGTGAGCACCGCGAGGCCCGGCACGCGGGTGAGCTTGCCGGTCGCCTCGGCGGCGAACGCGGCGGTCTGCTCGTGGCGCACGTCGAGGATGCGCATCGGCGGGTCCGCCTTCACGGCACCGTCGTACATCGGGAAGACGTGGGCACCCGAGAGGGTGAACAGCGTCGCCACGCCGTGGGCCCGGGCGACCGCGACCGCGAGCTCGCCGGCGTGGCCGTTGAGCGCGTCCTCCGCGGCCGGGGTGGACCCCTGAGGGGCGTCGGTCGGGGCGGCTGCTGGTGTGACCTCGCTCATGCGCGGAAGGCTACTCACAGGTACGCCGTCGCGGCCGCGGCACCCCGTTCCGGCCGGGGTCAGGCCGGGGTCAGGGGGTGGGCGCGAGGTAGTGGCGGTTGGTCCGCTTGAGGGAGTCGACCAGAACGAGCAGCAGGTCGGAGCGCGCCTCCGGGGGGCGCGGGGCGAGCGCGAGCTGGAGGTAGAGCGCCCGCAGGAAGGCTTGGGCGTTGCCGGTCAGCAGGAAGGGATCCTGGTCGGCCTCCTGGCGCCGCCGCAGCGCCGCGCCGGCGACCCGGGCCACCCAGGGCTCGAGGACCCGCAGCGGCACGAGGTTGCGCCGCAGCACGCTCATGGTGGCGGCCGCCATCCGGTCGGGCTCGCCGTGGCTGAACAGCGCGTCGACCGGCAGCGTCAGCCGGTCGGCGATCACGTCGAGGATGACGGTCAGCTCGGGGGTGCGCAGGTGGGGGGACTCGGCCAGCGTCCCGAGCGCGTCGGCGCCGTGCGCGACCGCGTGCGCCCACCCCTTGCCGGGGACGTAGCCGCGCAGGTCCTTCTCACGGAGGTACCAGGTGGCGATGTGGTCGCCCCACTCCAGCAGCTTGTCGGGCGGCACCAGTCCGCCTGCGCTGTTGTCGCGGGCGACGCACTCTCCGAGGATCAGCACCGAGAAGCTGCGCCGGAACACGGTGTCGGTGCCCTGCTCACCGAGGCCGACGTCGAGTCCTGCGGCCATGCCGTCACCGAGGCCGGACAGCAGGTCGTCGTAGACGCCCCGGTCGGTCCAGGTGGCGAGGGCGGGGTAGGCCGTCTCGTCGCGCAGCCGGGGGTCGGTCGAGCCGAGCATCCGGGTCAGCTCGGCGGTCAGGTCGTCCAGCGGGCGGTCGGCAGGCACGCCGAAGCCGCGCTCGACCACCTGCTTCCAGTACGACCCGGACATGGCTCCATCCTGCCAGCCGCCGCGGGGCGTCGCGCAGGCTGGTCGGGCCCGCGGGACCACCGCGGAGGCCCCATGCCGCCTGACCTGCGGAGACGTCGCGAGGCCTCCCGCAGCACCCGCCCCCGGGCGCGTTCCGAGGGCCGCCGCGACGGCTGTGACGCACCGCCTACGCTGGCCACCGTGCCCACCCTGACCGAGCTGGTCCGCAGCCACACGGACCTCGACGACGAGGACGTCGCGTGGCTGCAGCTGCTCCAGGCGGACTGGCAGATCATCGCCGACCTGTCGTTCGCCGACCTGGTGCTGTGGCTGCCCGACAGCGAGGGTCGCGGGTTCTGGGCGGGCGGCCAGATGCGTCCCACCACCGGCCCCACGGCGTTCGTCGACGACATCGTCGGCACCTTCGTGCCCGCCGGCCGGCGCCCGCTCCTCGACGCGGCCTGGGCGCAGGGTCGGCTGGTCCGCGAGGGCGACCCCGAGTGGCGTGACCACGTCCCGGTGCGGGTGGAGATGATCCCGGTCCGCCGCGGCGACCGCGTCATCGCGGTGGTGGCGCGCAACACCAACCTGCTGGGGGTGCGGACGCCCAGCCGTCTCGAGCTGTCCTACCTCCAGACCGCCGCGGACCTGACCCAGATGATCGCGCACGGCCTCTTTCCGGCCGCGGGCCAGCGCAGCGACCACGCCGACTCACCGCGCGTGGGCGACGGCTTCGTGCGGGTCGACGCGGCGGGGAAGGTGGTCTACGCCAGCCCCAACGCGCTCTCGGTGTTCCGACGGCTGGGCCTGTCCGGCGACCTCGCCGGGCTCGGCCTGGCGGAGACCACGCGGGCGCTGGTGCCTCCGCGCCGCCGCCCTGACGAGGAGACGCTGAGTGCGGTCCTCGGCGGTCGCGCGCACCGCGACACCGAGCTCGGCACCGACGAGGTCTCGCTCATCGTCCGCTCGATCCCGCTGCGGCCCCAGGGCGACCGGATCGGCGCGCTGGTCCTGGTCCGCGACGTCACCGACCTGCGGCGCCGGGACCGCGAGCTGGTGACCAAGGACGCGACGATCCGGGAGATCCACCACCGGGTCAAGAACAACCTGCAGACGGTGGCGGCGTTGCTGCGTCTCCAGGCGCGCCGGATCGACTCGGGGACGGCCCGCGCCGCGCTGGAGGAGGCCGTACGCCGCGTCGGCTCGATCGCCATCGTCCACGAGATGCTCAGCCAGGCCGTCGCCGAGCACGTCGAGTTCGACGAGGTCGCCGACCGGCTGGCCGAGATGGTGACCGAGGTCAGCGCCGTGGCCGGTGGCGTCCGGGTCCGCAGGGAGGGCTCCTTCGGGGTGCTCGCCTCCGACTCCGCCACCGCTCTCGCGATGGTGCTGACCGAGGTGCTGCAGAACGCCGTCGAGCACGGCTACCCTGAGGGCGACGTCGACGCAGGGACCCGGGGCGGCACCGGCAGCATCCGCCTGTCCCCGATCCGGCTCGTGGGCCGGCTCCGGGTCACCATCGAGGACGACGGCCGCGGGTTGCCGGACGGTTTCGACCTCGAGGCCTCGAGCACGCTGGGACTGTCGATCGTCCGGACCCTGGTGGAGTCGGAGCTCGGTGGCCTGCTGGAGATCGGTGCCGCGCCCGGCGGACGCGGGACGCGGGTCGTCGTGGACGTGCCGGCGGAGTGAGCCGGGTACCCGGGGAGCGGGGGCGGCTCAGGCGGTGCGGACGCGGGCCCGGGCGTTGCGGCGCTTCAGCGCACGACGCTCGTCCTCGCTGAGGCCACCCCACACGCCGTGGTCCTGACCAGCCTCGAGCGCCCACGCGAGGCACTGCTCGCGCACCTCACAGCGACGGCACACCTGCTTGGCCTCCTCGATCTGGAGGATGGCAGGACCGGTGTTGCCGATCGGGAAGAACAGCTCCGGGTCCTCTTCGAGGCATGCGGAACGGTGGCGCCAATCCATGGCTGGGGGATCCCTACTTTCCTTCGCTGGGCACACGGGGGACTGAGGTTCGAGACCACAGGGGCAGGCCGAGGGCACACCAGGCACGAACGAGGGTTCAGCGTCCCAACTTTTGGAACGTGAAACAACCCCTTGGGGTGGTCACATGCATCACAGCGACCGGTCCGTAGGCTGGACGACGTGACGCAGCGTACCGCCGACAATCCCGCACCCCTGCTCGTGGCCGCCTCGCTGGTCGCCGTCGAGGGCGCGATGCTGCTGATGCTCGCGGTGCTGGAGGGGGCGAGCACGAACACTGACCGGCTGATGGTCGGGCTCACCACGACGGTCTTCTTCGCCGTGTACGGCGTCGGCCTGCTCGTCTGCGCGCAGCAGCTCACCCGGGGCCGGTCGTGGGCGCGCAGCCCGCTGGCCCTGGCACAGCTGATCCAGCTCGGCGTGGCGTGGAACTTCCGCGGCGGCGAGACCACCCTGATCGCGGTGGCACTGGCGGTCGTCGCGCTGGTCGTGCTGGCCGGTCTGCTCCACCCGGCGAGCGTCGAGGCGCTGGCGGCCGACGAGGACCCGGCGGCGCGCTAGCGCGCTTCCTCGAGCGAGGCGCGCAGCTGCTCGAGGGTGCGGTTGAGCAGCCGGGAGACGTGCATCTGCGAGACCCCGATCTCCTCGGCGATCTGGGACTGCGTCATGTTGCGGAAGAACCGCAGCAGCAGGATCTTCTTCTCCCGCGCCGGCAGCTTGTCGAGCAGCGGCTTCAGTGACTCGCGGATCTCGACGTGGGCGAGGTTGACGTCCTCGACGCCGAGCGCGTCGAGCATCGTCGTCGGGCTGTCGTCGTGGTCGTCGCTCGCGTCGAGCGAGAGCGTGGAGTAGGCGTTGCTCGACTCGATGCCCTCGACGATCTCCTCCACGGAGACGCCGATCTTGTCGGCCAGCTCGCGCGGCGTGGGGGAGCGGCCCAGCGCCTGGGTCAGCTCCGCGGTGGCGGTCCCGATCTGCATCCGCAGCTCCTGGAGCCGCCGCGGGACGCGGATCGCCCAGCCCTTGTCGCGGAAGTAGCGCTTGATCTCGCCGATGATCGTCGGCGTCGCGTACGTCGAGAACTCGACGCCGCGGGAGCCGTCGAACCGGTCGATCGACTTGATGAGCCCGATCGTGCCGACCTGGACGAGGTCCTCGAACGGCTCCCCGCGGTTGCGGAAGCGTCGGGCGCAGTGCTCGACCAGCGGCAGGTGGAGGTGGATGAGGTCGGTGCGCGCCTGGTCGCGCTCGGCCTGGCTGCGGGCGTCGTCGTGCAGCGCCTCGAAGAGCTCGGCGCTGCGGCGCCGGGTCGCCTCGATGCCCTGCGGCGGCGCCTCCTCGACGAGAGACCCGTCGTCCCGCGTCAGGTCGGTGGCCATCTCAGAGGCCGGCGCCCGAGGTCTGCGGCTGCATGGTGATGCTGACGGCGAACGAACCGCCGGCGGCGTCGGCGTCGGCGCGGGTCGCGAGGGTGCTGAGCACCTGCCACGCGAAGCTGTCGTAGTCGGGTGTGGCCGGCGACGCGGCGGTGACCTGGACCCGGACGGTCAGCGAGCCCGGGGCCATGAAGAAGCTGCACACCAGGTCGGAGCCCGGGTCGGCCTCCGGCAGGACCATCGCGCACGCCTCACCGACGGCGATCCGCAGGTCCTCGATGTCGTCGATCGGGAAGTCGAGACGTGCCGCGAGGCCGGCTGTGGTGGTGCGCAGCACGGACACGAAGGCGCTGTCCGCGGGCAGACGCAGCTCGACGTCCGCGCGCTGGCCGTGGGATGCGGTCTCTGCCATGGGGTGCTGCCCTTCGTCGGTCGTGCGGTGCGGTCCGAGACTAGTCGGGGTCGGCCGTCAGGTGGTGTACCCGACGGCCGACCCGTCATGTCTCACCGTGGACTGGTGAAGACTTCGCTTCGCTCAGTCCTCCTGAGGCCCGAAGCGCTTCACTTCGTTCAGCCCTTCTTGGTCTCCCAGAAGATCTCCGCGATCTCGTCGATCTTCGCGAGGAGCTCGTCGGCCTGCGAGGCGTCCATCGAGCCCTTGGTGCCGGCGGCGCCGGCGAGCTTCGTGGCCTCGTTGAACAGCGTGTGGAGCTGCGGGTACTTCTCGAAGTGCGGCGGCTTGAAGTAGTCGGTCCACAGCACCCACAGGTGGTGCTTGACCAGCTCCGAGCGCTGCTCCTTGATCAGGACCGCGCGGGTGCGGAAGTCGGGGTCGTCGTTGTCGGCGAGCTTGCCGATGATCGCCTTGACCGACTCGGCCTCGATGCGGGCCTGGGCGGGGTCGTAGACGCCGCACGGCAGGTCGCAGTGCGCGGACACCTCGACGGTCGGGGCGAACAGGTTCGCGAGCATCCGTGAGTCCTCTCGTGTGGGGAACAGGGGGTCAGGGCTGCGACACTACTCCGCGTGCCACACCCCCCACCTGCGGGCTCGTCGTACCCGTCGGGAGCCCGGCCACACGGTCCGGTCGGTCTCGCGCGGGTCACCGGGGACTCGATGCGACCCACGCTGGCGCCGGGGGACCGGCTTCTCGTGCGGTACGCCGCGCCGGTGCGCGAGGACGCGCTGGTTCTGGCCCGCTTCGTCGACGGCACGCTCGCCGTGAAGCGGGCCGTCGAGCGCCGTCCGACGCGGACCGGGGCCCCGGCCTGGTGGCTGGTGAGCGACGACCCCGACCGCGGCGTGGACTCGCGCCACCGCGGCCCGGTGCCCGACGCCGACGTGCTCGCCGTGGTGCTGGCACGCGTGTGGCCGCGTCCGCGGCTGCTCTGAGGATCCGGCGGTCGCCGCGGCGCGCGGGGGAGCGACAAGGGTCACTCGTCCGCATGCTCGGACGGCCGCAGTTGAGCGGGTCTGCTGTGCCATGCTCGTGATCCGGCGGCCATCGGGTCGCACTGACACGGAGGTGATGGTGGACCCCGAGCACGACACGGACCTCTCCGGCACGACCCCCCGCGACGCGGCTGCGTCCGCGACCGAGAACGCCCGCGTGCACCCCTTCGCAGGGGACCCCGTGTTCGACCTCCACGTAGCCGGCAAGATGGAGACGCGGGCGACCGTGGCTCTCACCGGCCGCGACGAGCTCTCGCTCGCCTACACCCCGGGCGTCGCCCGGGTCTGCGAGGCGATCGCCGAGGACCCGTCGCTGACCCAGCACTACACCTGGGTGCCCAACACGGTCGCGATCGTCACCGACGGCACCGCCGTGCTCGGCCTGGGTGACATCGGCCCGGCCGCGGCCATGCCCGTGATGGAGGGCAAGGCCGTGCTGTTCAAGGCGTTCGGCGGCGTCGACGGCGTCCCGATCTGCCTCGACACCACCGATGTCGACGAGATCATCGAGACCGTGGCCCGGCTCGCGCCGAGCTTCGGCGGGATCAACCTCGAGGACATCTCGGCCCCGCGCTGCTTCGAGATCGAGGACCGCCTCAAGGAGCGGTTGTCGATCCCCGTCTTCCACGACGACCAGCACGGCACCGCCGTGGTGGCGCTCGCGGCCCTCAAGAACGCGCTGGTGCTCACCGGGCGCGACGCAGCCACGACCCGGGTCGTGATCTCCGGCGCCGGCGCCGCCGGCGTGGCCGTCGCCCGGATCCTGCTCGAGGCCGGCGTCCGCGACATCGCCGTGCTCGACCGCAAGGGCGTGCTCAACACCGAGCGCGCCGACCTCACGGCCGTGAAGGAGTCGCTCGCCCGCGACACCGCCGACAAGTTCGGCCGCACCGGCTCGCTGGCCGACGTGATGGCCGGCGCCGACGTCTACATCGGCGTCTCCGGCGGCACCGTCCCGGAGGAGGTCGTCGCCTCGATGGCCGACGACGCGATCATCTTCGGTCTCGCCAACCCGAACCCCGAGGTGCACCCCGACGTGGCTCACCGCCACGCACGGGTGGTCGCCACCGGCCGGTCGGACTTCCCCAACCAGATCAACAACGTGCTCGCGTTCCCCGGCATCTTCCGGGGCGCGTTCGACACCCATGCCACGGCGATCACCGAGGGCATGAAGATCGCGGCCGCGGAGGCGCTGGCGGACCTGGTCGGCGACGACCTCGCCGAGGACCTGATCATCCCGTCGCCGTTCGACCCGCGGGTGGGCCCGGCGGTGTCGAGGGCGGTCGCCGAGGCAGCCCGTCGCGACGGCGTCGCGCGCCGCTAGGGTCGGCTCCATGTTCGCCGTCTACGCAGAGTCCTTCTCGACCGACGACCCGCTGGCCGGCCTGGTGGTGGGGGAGCGCCCGGACCCGGAGGCCCCCGACGGGTGGACCACGGTGACCGTGAAGGCGGCCTCCCTCAACCACCACGACCTGTGGTCGCTGCGGGGCGTCGGGCTGCGCGAGGAGGCGCTGCCGATGATCCTCGGCTGCGACGCGGCCGGGCTCGACGAGGACGGCAACGAGGTCGTCGTCCACGCGGTGATCAGCGACCCCTCATGGGTGGGCGACGAGACCCTCGACCCGCGGCGCTCGCTGCTCTCGGAGCGCCACCAGGGCACCTTCGCCGACAAGGTCGTGGTACCCCGTCGCAACGTGGTGCCGAAGCCGGCGTCGATGTCGTTCGAGGAGGCGGCCTGCCTGCCGACGGCGTGGCTGACCGCCTACCGGATGCTCTTCACCCAGGGCGGGCTCAAGGCCGGCGACACGGTCCTCGTCCAGGGGGCCGGCGGCGGCGTCGCCACGGCGCTGATCACGCTGGCGCGGGCCGGCGGGCTGCGCGTGCTCGCCACCAGTCGCGACGACACCAAGCGCAAGCGTGCGCTGGAGATCGGGGCGCACGACGTCTTCGAGTCGGGCGAGCGGCTGCCGGTCAAGGTCGACGCCGTCATGGAGACCGTCGGCCGGGCCACCTGGTCCCACTCGATCCGGTCGGTGCGTCCCGGCGGCAAGATCGTCATCAGCGGCACCA
The DNA here is from genome assembly GCF_042659625.1 of Nocardioides sp. GCM10027114. Lineage (NCBI taxonomy): Bacteria > Bacillati > Actinomycetota > Actinomycetes > Propionibacteriales > Nocardioidaceae > Nocardioides > Nocardioides sp. GCM10027114. The sequence continues at coordinate 12,919 of NZ_JBHSSS010000024.1, read as the reverse complement.
CGTCGGGCCCGAAGCTCGACGACGCCGAGCTGACCCGGATCTTCTTCCTCCAGCTCCAGGTCATCGGCTCGACCATGGGCACCCGCGACGAGCTCGCGTCGCTGGTGACCATGCTCGACGCCACCGGCACCCGGCCCCTGGTCGACCGCACCCTGCCGATGGACCGGGCCCGCGAGGGCTTCGCGGCCATGGCGGAGGGCGACGTCTTCGGGAAGGTGGTGTTCACCCGATGAGTGGCGCCGACCAGCCCCGCACCCACCTGATCACCGGCGCCGGCTCCGGCATCGGCGAGGCGCTCGCGCGGGTGCTGCACGAGCGCGGTGACCGGCTGCTGCTCGTCGCCCGCAGCCACGAGCGCGCCGCCGACCTCGAGCGCGCGTTCCCGGGCGCGTCCTGCCTCGTCGCCGACCTCGCGGCCCCCGCCGGCGTCGAGCGTGCGCTGGCCACGACCGAGCTGCCCGACCGGCTCGACTCGGTGGTCCACGCCGCCGGGGTGGTCGATCTCGAGCCTGTGGCCGAGCTCGACCGCGAGCGCTGGCAGCGTCAGCTCGACGTCAACCTGACGGCACCGGCCCTGCTCACGCAGGCCGCGCTGCCCGCGCTGCGCGCCGCCCGTGGGACGGTCGTCTTCGTCAACTCCGGGGCGGGCCTGAACGCCCATCCCGGCTGGTCGGCGTACGCCGCCTCCAAGTTCGGGCTGCGCGCCCTGGCCGACGCGCTGCGCGGCGAGGAGCAGGCGAACGGCCTCCGGGTGACGACGGTCTACCCGGGCCGCACCGCCACCTCGATGCAGGAGAAGGTGCATGCCCAGGAGGGCAAGGAGTACGACGCCGGGCAGTGGAGCGACCCCGCGACGGTGGCCGCCAGCATCCTGCACGTGCTCGACCTGCCCGGCGACTCGGTCATCCCCGAGGTCGTGGTGAGGCCGCGCCCGCGCTGACGTGCCCTGAGCCAGATCAGGCGGGGTCGAGCACGAAGATCCGCAGCCGGCGGGTCGTGATCCGCTCCTGGTACTTCAGGTAGCCGCCGTAGATGCCGGCCGCGTTGGCCACGACGGTGGCCCGCTCGGCCTCGTCGGCGGGTCGGGCGACGACGTCGAGCACCCGGCCGCGGTGGACCACCCGGGCCCGCGGCTCGGCCTCGAGGTTGAGGACCCAGGCGGGCGTCGACGGCTGCCCGAAGTTGGTGCCGAGCAGCGCCAGCGTGTCGCCCACCGGCACCGAGATCAGGAAGGTGTCGCGCGGCTGCCCCGACTTGCGGCCGGTGGTCGTGAGTCGCAGCACGGGGAGCCCGGCGAGCAGCCGCGGCGCGCTGGTCCGGCCGCCGGTCAGGCGCGACACCGCCCGGTCGAGGTGGCGCAGCGACTTCGAGAAGGTCCATGCGCCCGCCCGGGTCGAGGCAAACCGCTGCACGCCCCGTTGGAACGGGTTCGGCGGGGCATGGTGGTAGTCGAGCTGCTCGGCGAGACCCATGGCCGGGGAACCTAGCAGCAGGTCAGGGCCGGGACCTCCAGTGGAGCGCGCCGACCAGCACCATCCGCAGCTGGGTGCGGGCCCGCGCCACCAGCTCCTGCTCGGCCCCCGGCCGGACGGCCACGATCTGCTCGGCCGTCGCCACCACCTGGGTGACCAGCAGGTCGGCCAGGACGTGGAGGTCCTCCGCGGACCACTCCTCCGTGCCCGGCACCCGGGCCAGGTCGACGGCGAGCTCCCGCTCGAAGAGCTCGATCTGGTGCGCGATCGCGTCGCGCACGACGGGTGGTCCGGCGAGCCGCTCGCGCGCGATGAACGCGAAGTGGTCGCGACGGGCGCGGACGTGCTCGACGAGGACGTCGAGCGAGGCGTCGATCATCTCCTCGAACGCGGGGCCGCGGCGGCGTACGTCGCGGAGCACCGCGCGCAGCGAGGCGAACGACTCGTCGACCAGCGCCAGGCCGAGGTCGTCGAGGGAGGCGAAGTGCCGGTAGAAGCCGGCGGGCACGATGCCGACCTGCTTGGCCACCTGCCGCAGCGAGAGCGCCGCGAAGGTGCCCTCGCGCGACAGCGCCAGCGCGGCGTCGAGGATCGCCCGACGGGTCCGCTCCTTGCGGTCGACGCGGCTGGCGGCTGGCTCCGCGGGCTGGCTCACGTGTCGATCGTAGTGGTGCACGGTCGTGCACCGCAGCGTCAGGCGTGGCTGGCATCACGTGGAGTCGCTGTTGACGGACGGACGCGGCGCGTGAAGACTCGCGAGTGAACGAATGTTCACTCGAACTGAGGAGGCGCGATGGGTCTGGCCGGTGCGATCCTGCGGTCCCCGGTGGTGGCGGCGCTGACGTCGCCCCACGGGGTCGACCGGTACCTGGAGCAGCTCAACCCGCTGTGGGCCGCCCACGAGGTGCGCGCCCGCGTGGTCGACGCGCACCGGGAGGTGGCCGTGCCCGGCGAGCCGGTGGTCACCACGCTGACGCTGCAGCCGTCGTCGACCTGGCGCGGGCACCGCGCCGGGCAGCACGTCCAGGTCGGCGTCGAGCCCGACGACGGGACCGGAGGTCGCCGCCTCGTCCGCGTCTTCAGCATCTCCAGCCCCGAGTCCGGCCCCGGGGACCGCTTCACGCTCACGGTCCGCGCCAACCCGGACGCGCCACCGGGCCGGGGCGTCTCGCGGTTCCTCGCCGAGCGCGCCCGGCCCGGCACCGTGCTGCACCTGTCCCAGGCGCAGGGCGACTTCGTGCTGCCCGACCACGTGCCCGAGCGCATCCTGCTCGTGTCCGGCGGCTCCGGCATCACGCCCGTGATGTCGATGCTGCGCTCGTTGCAGCGGCGAACCCACCGCGGGCGCGTCACGTTCGTCCACTACGCCCGCAGCCCCCGGCACCAGATCTATGCCGACGAGCTCGCGGCGATCGCGCGGTCCGGGCACGGCATCGACGTCCACCTGCTCCGCCCCGAGCTCGGGGACCCCGCGTTGTCGCCTGCCTGGCTGGAGCGCCACGTCCCCGGCTACCGCGACGTGCCGGCCTGGGGCTGCGGGCCCGAGCCCCTGGTCGACGCCCTCCGCGCGGCGTACGACGGCTCCGACGCGCTGCGGCTGGAGCTCTTCCGGCCGCCCCGGTCCGGAGCCACCGAGGCCGGCGGGCGGGTCTCCTTCGCCCGCAGCGGTCACTCGGCCGGCAACAGCGGCGCCACGCTGCTCGAGCAGGCCGAGTCCGCCGGCCTCACGCCCGAGTCCGGCTGCCGCATGGGCATCTGCTTCTCCTGCACCTCGCGCAAGCGCGAGGGAACCGTCCGCAACGTCCTCACCGGCGAGGAGTCCTCGCTGCCGGACGAGGACGTCCGCATCTGCGTCTCCGCCCCCGTCGGCGACTGCGTCGTCGAGCTCTGACTCCGCGCCGGCGCCCCACGACACCCGAGAGGACCCCCATGACTGCCACACCCGTGCTCACCCCCGACCAGCTCGAGGCCTTCGGCGAGGAGCTGGACGCCCTTCGGCGCCGGATCATCGACGACCTCGGCGAGGAGGACGCGGCGTACATCCGTCGTGTCGTGAAGTACCAGCGCGGCCTCGAGGTCGCCGGCCGGGCGCTGTTCTACCTGCCGCCCGCCTGGCCGCTGGCCGTGGCAGCGCTCAGCGTCTCCAAGATCCTCGACAACATGGAGATCGGCCACAACGTGATGCACGGCCAGTACGACTGGATGGGCGACCCGGCGCTGAGCTCGCGGATGTACGAGTGGGACACGGTCTGCCCCAGCGAGCAGTGGAAGTACTCCCACAACTACATCCACCACACCTACACCAACATCCTCGGCAAGGACCGCGACATCGGCTACGGCGTCCTCCGCATGGACGAGGACCAGCCATGGCGGCCCTACTACCTCGGCAACCCGGTCTACGCATTCCTGCTGATGGTGCTCTTCGAGTGGGGCGTCGCGCTGCACGACCTCGAGGTCGACCGGATCCGGGCGGGGGAGAAGACCTGGGCGGAGACCCGGCACCTGCACAGCGGGCTGCTCCGCAAGATCCGCCGGCAGGCGCTCAAGGACTACCTGCTCTTCCCGGCCCTCACGGGGCCGCTCTTCCCCATGACCCTCGCGGGCAACGCCCTGGCCAACCTCGTCCGCAACGTCTGGGCGTTCAACATCATCTTCTGCGGCCACTTCCCGGCGGGGGTTGCGACCTTCTCCGAGGAGGAGTGTGCCGACGAGACCCGGGGGCAGTGGTACCTGCGGCAGCTGCTGGGCTCGGCCGACATCACCGGCGGTCGGCTCTTCCACGTGTTGACCGGCAACCTGTCGCACCAGGTCGAGCACCACCTGTTCCCGGACCTGCCGGCCCGCCGCTACCCGCAGGTGGCCGCGGAGGTGCGGGAGATCTGCGAGCGGTACGGGCTCGCCTACAACACCGGGCCGCTGCGGCACCAGCTCGGCAGCGTGGCCCGCAAGATCTGCCGGCTGGCACTGCCCACCCGCGGTGCCGGCGGTGACGGGCCGTCCCGCGACGCGGCCCCGGCTCCCGCGACCTCGCGGGCTGCGTGACCATGGGGGACATGGAGCGCCAGAACGACGACGCACGTACGCCGCCCCACGGCCGCGACCACCTGTCCCGCGGCGAGATCCGCAAGGACGCCGTCCAGGACGCCGTCGAGGCCGCAGCCGTCACGGTCGGCCAGGTGACCTCGATCGTGACGGGCGCGGTGCGCGACGTCGCGCGCGCGGTCGGCGGGCTCGCGACCGAGCTGTACGAGATCAGGGACGCGTCCCGCCGCGCCGCCGCCGACCACGGGGCCCACCACGGGGCCGGGCCGGTCGAGCACCTTCAGGAGGTTGAGGGGCGCAACTGGTCCAGATAGGCCGTGACCTTTTTGGCCCGCGTGTGTTTCGGGTCACGTGGCCCCGGGTAGGTGACAGTCCTCGGGGGTCATGGGTGAGGGAAGCGACCGAGCGAGGACTCAATGGAGCACACGACCTTCGACTCGCACTTCGACGCGAGGACGAGCACTCTCGAGCTGACGGGGGCGCTCGACGAGAACGGTTGGCCCAGGATCATCGAGGAGGTCGACCGCGCGTTCCGGCGCACGGCGTGCCTGCTCACGGTGGACCTGACCCACGCCGACGACATCCAGGCACACACCCTGGGTCGGCTGGTCCACCTGTGCAACACCTGCTATCCCGGCACCTTCGTGCGGCCCCCCGCACCCCGCCGCCGAAGGACGACCCGCGACCAGCGCCGACCCAGTCAGCAGGTCCGCGCCATCGCGTGAGCGTGAGGCGCCGGTCCCCGGGGGATCGGTGCCTCACCCCTGATCCCGGACCGGGGCCGGGGTCGGGCCCGCTTCAGTCCTCGGGGTCGTCGAGACGGGCCAGCCACGTGGCGAACCGCTCCACGGCCGCCTCGAACTCCGGGTGGGTGTCGGTGAACTCCTGCAGCCGCTCGGCGACCCACGCCAGGGTGACCTCCTCGTCACCCCGGCGCTTCTCGAGCTCCTCGATCCCGCGGTCGGTGAAGTACACGGTCGTGCCTTCGGCTCAGTAGTCGGTGCTGGTCCGGTCGGTCGGACGGGCGAAGGCGCGGTCGAGCAGCGCCTTCTGCTCCTCCTGGTGACGCTTGACCGTGCCGACCGACGGCGAGGACGACGCCGGCCGGGTCACCGGCTCCACGTCCACGTCGAGCGCCGGCCACACGTTGAGCGCGTAGTGCGGCCACGGGCCCATGTTGCGCGGCTCGTCCTGGACCCACCGGACCTGCTTGAGGTTCGGGAAGGACTCCACGTAGTCGTGGATCTCCTCGGTCGGACGCGGGTAGAGCTGCTCGACGCGGGCGATCGCGAACTTCTCGGCGTCGTCGCGCTTGCTGCGGGCGACCATGAGGTCCCAGGTGACGCGGCCCGAGCACAGCAGCAGCGTCTCGACCTTCTCCGGGTCGGCCTGGGCGTCGGTGATCAGCGGCCGGAAGTCGCCCGAGGTGAAGTCGGCCGGCTGCGAGGCGGCCTCCTTGCGCTTCAGCATCGACTTCGGAGTGAACACCACCAGCGGCTTGTGCTCCTCGCCGAGCGAGTGGCGGCGCAGCAGGTGGAAGTACGACGCCGGGGTCGACGGCTGGGCCACCACGAACGCGTCCTCCGCGGCCATGGTGAGGAACCGCTCGATGCGGGCCGACGAGTGGTCGGGGCCCTGGCCCTCGTAGCCGTGGGGGAGCAGCAGGACCACGCCGGACTGCTGGCGCCACTTCGTCTCGCCGGAGGTGATGAACTCGTCGATGACGGTCTGCGCGCCGTTGACGAAGTCGCCGAACTGGGCCTCCCACAGCACCAGCGCGTCGGGACGCGCCACGGAGTAGCCGTACTCGAAGCCGAGGGCGGCGTACTCGGAGAGCAGCGAGTCGTAGACGTAGAACTTGGCCTGGTCCTCGGAGAGGTTGGCCAGCGGCGTCCACTCGTCGGCGTTCGTGCGGTCGATGATCGTCGCGAAGCGCTGCACGAAGGTGCCGCGGCGCGAGTCCTGGCCGGCGAGGCGGACCGGACGACCGGCCATCAGCAGCGAGCCGAACGCCAGGATCTCCGCGGTGCCCCAGTCGATCGGGCCCTCGGTGATCGCGGCGGCGCGGCGCTGCAGCTGCGGCATCACCTTCGGGTGGACAGTGAAGCCCTCCGGCGGGGTGACGTAGGCGTCCGAGATCCGCTTGAGGACCTCCGGCGCGACAGCGGTGCTGGTCTCTGCGGCCGACTTCTCCGGGTAGTCCGGGACGGTCGTCCACTCGGTGGGCGCCTCGTTGCTGGCCTCACGGACCTCGGTGAACACCCGCTCGAGCTGCTGCTGGTAGTCCTTCAGCACCTGCTCGGCCTCCTCGAGCGTGATGTCGCCACGCCCGATGAGGGACTCGGTGTAGAGCTTGCGGACCGAGCGCTTCTGCTCGATGAGGTCGTACATCAGCGGCTGGGTGTACGACGGGTCGTCGCCCTCGTTGTGGCCGCGGCGGCGGTAGCAGACGAGGTCGATGACGACGTCCTTGTTGAACGCCTGGCGGTACTCGAACGCGAGCCGCGCCACCCGGATGCAGGCCTCGGGGTCGTCGCCGTTCACGTGGAAGATCGGCGCCTGGACCATGCGGGCCACGTCGGTGCAGTACAGCGACGAGCGCGACGAGCCGGGGGAGGTGGTGAAGCCGACCTGGTTGTTGACGACCACGTGGATCGTGCCGCCGGTGCGGTAGCCGCGCAGCTGCGACAGGTTCAGCGTCTCGGCCACCACGCCCTGGCCCGCGAAGGCCGCGTCACCGTGGACGAGCAGCGGCAGGACGGGGTACTCGACGCCGCGGTCGAGCATGTCCTGCTTCGCCCGGGCGATGCCCTCGAGGACCGGGTCGACGGCCTCGAGGTGGCTCGGGTTCGCGGCCACGGAGACCTTGATCTTGTCGCCGGTCTGCGCGACGAACTCGCCCTCGGCGCCGAGGTGGTACTTCACGTCGCCAGAGCCCTGGACGGTGCGCGGGTCGATGTTGCCCTCGAACTCCCGGAAGATCTGGGAGTACTTCTTGCCGACGATGTTGGCGAGCACGTTGAGGCGGCCGCGGTGGGCCATGCCGATCGTGACCTCGTCGAGCTCGGCCTCGGCGGCGGCCTCGCAGATCTCGTCGATCAGCGGGATGGTCGTCTCGCCGCCCTCGAGGCTGAAGCGCTTCTGGCCGACGAACTTGGTCTGCAGGAAGGTCTCGAAGGCCTCGGCCTGGTTGAGCTTCAGCAGGATCCGCAGCTGCTCCTCGCGGGGCGGCTTGGTGTGCGGCTGCTCGACACGCTCCTGGATCCACCGGCGCTGCTCGGGGTCCATGATGTGCATGTACTCGATGCCGGTGGTGCGGCAGTAGGAGTCGCGCAGGATCCCGAGGATGTTGCGCAGCTTCATGAAGCGGCGGCCCTCGCCACCGAACGAGCCGGTCGCGAACTCGCGGTCGAGGTCCCACAGCGTGAGGCCGTGCGACTCCACCTCGAGGTCGGGGTGGCTGCGCTGGCGGTACTCCAGCGGGTCGGTGTCGGCCATCATGTGGCCGCGGACCCGGTAGGCGTGGATCAGCTCGAGGATCCGGGCCTGCTTGACGATGTCGTCGTCGTGGCTGGCGACGATGTCCTGCGCCCAGCGGATCGGCTCGTAGGGGATCCGCAGCGAGCGGAAGATCTCGTCGTAGAACCCGTCCTCACCGAGCAGCAGCTGGTGGATCCTGCGGAGGAACTCACCGGACTGCGCCCCCTGGATGACGCGGTGGTCATAGGTCGACGTCAGCGTCATGACCTTGCTGATGCCGTTGCGGGCGATGGCCTCGTGGGAGGCGCCCTGCCACTCCGCGGGGTACTCCATGGCGCCCACGCCGACGATGACGGCCTGCCCGGGCATCAGCCGCGGCACCGGGTGGTTGGTGCCCAGGCCGCCCACGTTCGTCAGGCTCATCGTGGTGCCCGAGTAGTCGTCCATCGTCAGCTTGTTGTCGCGCGCCTTGCGGATCAGGTCCTCGTAGGCGGTCCAGAAGCCGGCGAAGTCCATGGACTCGCAGCCCTTGATGGACGGCACGACCAGCTGCCGGGTGCCGTCGGGCTTCTGCTGGTCGACGGCGAGACCGAGGTTGATGTGGGCCGGCGTCACCATGGTGGGCTTGCCGTCCTTCTCGGTGTAGGAGTTGTTCATCTCCGGCATCGACCGCAGCGCCTTCACCAGCGCGTAGCCGATGAGGTGGGTGAAGGAGACCTTGCCGCCTCGGGCGCGGGCTAGGTGGTTGTTGATGACGGTGCGGTTGTCCCAGAGCAGCTTGACCGGCAGCGACCGCACCGACGTGGCGGTGGGCACGCTGAGCGACAGGTCCATGTTCTTGGCAGTGGCGGCGGGGATGCCGCGCAGCGTCGTGTACGTCGGCTCGTCGTCGGCCTTGGCCGGGGCCGAGGGTCGGGCGTCCTTGGCGACCGGCTTGCCGCCGCCGGTGGCCGGCTCCGCGGCGGCGGCCGCGGGACGGGGGCGGGCGACCGGGCGGGGGCTCTCGGTGTCCGGCTTGTCGGCGGCCTTCGCGGCGGACTTCTCGGGCGCCTTCTCAGCGGCCTTCGAGGGGGCGGGCTTCTGCTCCGACTTCTGCTCCGCCTGCTGCTCCGACGCGGCCCCGGTGGCGGCCGGCTTCTGCTCGGCGTCGGGTGTCGTCGTACCGTTGCTGCTCGCCGCGGCACCGTTGGCCTTGAAGTACTGCGCCCACTCGGGCGAGACACTTCCGGGGTCCTTCCGGTACTGCTCGTACATCTCCTCGACGAGCCACTCGTTGGCTCCGAAGTCGGGGGAGGACTGGGCAGGCTCTGAAGGGGACTGGTGGCCTGAGGGCTGCGGCACGGCTTGGTTCGCCTCTTCCGGTACGCGCGCGGTTGGAGTCAGTCGCAAGGCTAGTCCCCTCGCCGCGCAAATGCGCAGGGGAGGGGGTCGGATCCGGCAGGGTGTAACGAGCGTGACACGACAGGGAGTCCAGACCATGAGTTCGACCGGCCGATCCGGGGTGCCGGGAGGCGTCCCGCAACCCCGTCCGAGGCTGCTCGTGGTGGCCTGCCTGGCGCTGGTGATGACGCTCGGCGCCTGCTCCGGGGGCGAGCCCGCCGCGGACCCCGCGCCGACCGCGTCGCCGCAGGCCACGGAGACCGCCGAGGAGTTCCGGATCGAGACCCGCACGACGGTCGGCGTCGTGGCGGGCAGGCTCGACAAGGAGCAGCGCCAGCGCGCCTCCCGGGCCGTCACCGGGCTGGTCCAGCGCTGGTTCGACAAGGCGTACGTCGGGGGAGAGTGGCCGCGGACCGGTTTCCGCGAGTCCTTCCCGGGCTTCACCCGCGGTGCCCGTGCCGACGCCTTCCGGGACCGGAAGCTGACGACCAACCAGCCGATCAGCGACCAGATCAGCGGTGTCACCCCGACCGCGAGCCGGATCGAGCTCGACCTGCTCGCCGCCGGCGGCCGTGCCGTCGCCGGCACCGCCCGCTTCCGCCTCGCCTTCCGGACCGAGGGCGACATCGAGCGGACGGTTCGGGTCCGGGGCCGGCTGATGCTGACCCGCCAGGAAGGCGGCTGGAAGGTGTTCGGCTACGACGTGACGAAGGAGGCCGTGGCATGAGGGCCACCCGAGTGATGCGTTCGGCCGTGCTGGCGCTCGTCCTGGCGACGGCGGCGTTCGTCGTCCCCGACTCGGCCGTGAAGTCGACCGAGATGTCGCTGGTCAAGCTGCGCGGCGCAGCCGCCGTCGACGCCGACGACCCCGTCGTCTGGATCCTGGCCGTCGGGTCCGACGCCCGGCCCGGGCAGAACATGCTGCGGGTGCGCGCCGACGCGCTGCAGCTGGTCGGCATCAACACCCGGACCGGTGCCGCCTCGGCCATCGGCTTCCCGCGCGACTCGTGGGTCCCGATCCCGGGCCACGGCTACAACCGGATCAACGCCGCCCTGACGTTCGGCGGGCCCGAGCTCCAGGGCCGCACCGTCGGGAACTTCGTCGGGATCCAGCCCGACTACGTCTTCGTGACCCGCTTCCCGTTCTTCGAGGACATGGTCTCCGCGATCGGCGGCATCGAGGTCAACAACCCGCGCCCCTTCAGCGACCCCTACCTGCGGCCCAAGGGCTTCAAGGGCGGCCGGATCCACCTCAACGGGTACGACGCCATGGCGTTCTCGCGGATCCGCAAGAACCTCGCCGGCGGCGACTTCGACCGCTCGGCCAACCAGCAGCGGGTGCTGCGCGGCATCCACGCCAAGATCCGCGCCAACGCCGACCGGCCGGGCTTCATGGAGCGCGGCGTGCTCTCGGTGATGTCCCACCTGCACACGAACGTCCGGCCGACGGAGCTCTTCGAGCTCGCCCAGCTCGTCTCCCAGGTCGAGCCCGGCAAGATCCGCACCTGCGTGATCGGTGGCTCGATCGGCAACGTCGGTGGCGCCAGCATCGTCCGGCCCAACGTCGCCCAGGCCCGCCGCCTCGGCAACGACGCCCGGCGCGACGCCACGCTGCGCTCCTGCTGAGGCAGCCCGGCGCGGCGGGGGCTGGCCGGAAATGACGAACGGCGGGGCTCCTCGGAGCCCCGCCGTCCTGCGTCTGTGTGAAGCGCCTCCGGCAGGATTCGAACCTGCGGCACCTGGTACCGGAAACCAGTGCTCTATCCCCTGAGCTACGGAGGCCTGTGGTGCGGGGAAACCATACAGGCGCCGCCGACCCCCCGCGAAACCGGTCACGCCGAACCCGGTGGTCGAGCCCGTCGAGACCCGGTGAGGTGGGTAGGGCGGTGACCAACGGAGGTCGAGCCCGTCGAGACCCAGCGACGGCAGGGCGGCGACCCACGGAGGTCGAGCCCGTCGAGACCCGGTGGCACCGGTGGTTGAGGTGCGAGCGGAGCGAGCCTCGAAACCCCCGCAGCCGAGGCAGGGCGGCGATGTAGCCGGTCGAGCCCGTCGAGACCCCGGAAGGTGCGCAGGGCAACGATGTAGCCGGTCGAGCCCGTCGAGACCCGGCGCGGTGGGCAGGGCAGCGACCCACGCCGGTCGAGCCCGTCGAGACCCGGTGCGGTGGGCAGGGCGCTGTCGCACGCCGGTCGAGCCCGTCGAGACCCAGCGACGCAGGGCGGCGATGTACGGAGGTCGAGCCCGTCGAGACCCGGTGAGGTCGGCAGGGTGCTGTCGCACGCCGGTCGAGCCCGTCGAGACCCAGCGACTTCAACGGTCGGCGCCCTGCGTCTCTTCCGGGGCTTCGAGGCTCGGCGCCGGGGCGCCTCGCACCTCAACCACCGGCTCGGGTTGCGGTCTGCGATTTCTTTACCTTCTTCTTTCCCCGGATGGCCTCAACGGCGGGCTTTTCGGGCCGGGACTGTCGGTGGTCGCTGCTTGAGTAGTCCCATGGCAGCCACCGTGTGCGACAGCCTCGACTCCCCGGCCGGGGTGCTCGCTGCCGCCCGCGACTCACGGCGCGAGGCCAACGCCCAGGAGTCCCGGCTGCTGCAGCTTGCGGTGGAGTGGGCGGTCCAGCACCCCGCGGAGTCGCTGGTCGAAGCGGCGGGGTTCGAGCTCGACGGGTCCGAGGCCGCGGTCCCGATCGCCGGCGAGGGCACCCCGCTGATCACCGAGTTCTGCGTCGCCGAGTGGGCCGCCTCGCTCGGCATGTCCACCGACTCCGGCCGCGCCTACCTGGGTGAGGCGGTCGAGGTGCGCTACCGGCTCCCGCGGCTCTACCGACGGGTGGTGCGCGGGGACCTGCCGGCCTGGCGGGCCCGGCACATCGCGCGCCACACCATCGCGCTCAACCCCGCCGCAGCTGAGTTCGTGGACCGTCACGTCGCGCACGTCGCCCACAAGATCGGGCCCACCAAGATCAAGGACCTCATCGAGGAGGCGATCGCCCGCCACGACCCCGACCTGGCCCAGGAACGCTTCGGCAGAGCGGCCGACCACCGGTCCTTCGACATCCACCTCGACCAGGCCACCCTCGACGGCACCGTCGACGTCCACGGCGTCCTCGACGCCGCCGACGCGATGGATCTCGAGCACGCGGTCGCCGACCTCGCCACCCAGCTCCGCCACCTCGGCTCCGACGAGTCCCTGGACGTGCGCCGGTCCAAAGCCGTCGGAGAGCTCGCTCGCGGAGCGCAGACCCTCGACCTCACCAGCGGCGAAGAGGAAGAGACGGAGTCAGGCTCTCCGCGGCGGCTGCACCGACGCCCCACCCGCCGCCGCAGGATCAGCCTCGTCATCCACGTGTCCGAGGACGCCGTGGTCGGTACCGGCCCGCTGGGCCGGGTCGAGGGGCTCCGCTGCCCGATCACCAGCGACCAGATCCGGACCTGGCTCGCGGCATCCGACGCCCAGATCGTCGTGAAGCCGGTGGTCGATCCGTCCGGCTGCGCGCCCGTGGGGGCCTACGAGGTGCCCGACCGGCTCGCGGACCTGGTCGA
>NZ_JBHSSS010000023.1:149103-209528 GCF_042659625.1 Nocardioides sp. GCM10027114 | reverse complement strand
GAGGCAGCCAGGCTCGCGGCCCTGCCAGCATGGATCCACGAGTACAACCACCACCGGCCCCACTCGGCCATCGGGAAGCGCTCACCCATCGCCAGGTTGGACAACCTGGCTGGGCATCACACCTAGACGGAGCACGGCCCCGGGACCAGGTCCCGGGGCCGCGACGACTCCCTGCGATGGTCTCGCTCAGCCGGGGATCGCCTCGAGCATCCGGCGGGCCAGCGGGCCCGAGGACGCGGGGTTCTGCCCGGTGAACAGGGTGCGGTCGACCACGACGTTCTCGGCCCAGGGCTCGCCCTCCTGGAAGTCGGCGCCCAGGGCGACGAGCCGGTCCTGGAGCAGCCAAGGTGCCACGTCGGCGAGCCCCGCCTGGGCCTCCTCGGCGTTCGTGAAGCCCGTCAGCCGGTACCCGGCGAACGGCGAGCCGTCGTCGCCCTCGGTGGCCAGCAGCGCGGCCGGAGCGTGGCAGACGACGCCGAGCGGCTTGCCGGACTCGAGGGCCTGCACCAGCAGCCGCGCCGAGTCGGCGTCACCCGACAGGTCCTCCATCGGTCCGTGGCCGCCGGGGTAGAACACCGCGTCGTACGCCGCCAGGTCGACGAGGTCGAGCGACTCCGGCGAGCGCAGCTGCTCGATGCCCTCGATCGCCTCGCGAAGCGCGTCGGCGTTCTCCTGGCCACCGTTGGCGTCGGCGGCGAGGCTGGCCTCGTCGACCACGGGCTCGATCCCGCCGGGCGTCGCCACGACGACCTGGTGACCGGCCTCGACGAAGACGTTGTAGGGGGCGACGAGCTCCTCGGCCCAGTAGCCGGTCGGGTGCTGGCTGCCGTCCTTGAGAGTCCAGGCGCGGGCTCCGGTGACGACGAACAGGATCTTGCTCATGCTCGGTGTGCTCCTTGTCAGAGGTTGCCTGTCCCCGCCCCAACACGTGCCCCCCGCCGCCCCATTCCATGCGAGGGGCGCTGGACGAGTGGCCCACGTCTCGCTGGTGGGGACACGCAGCGACTCAGCAGCCGAGACCCCCCTCGTACCCCTCGGGGACCCGCCCCGCGGCGACCTCGTCGGCATAGCCCCACACCGCCCCGGGGTAGCCACCTTCCTCCGCCATCCACTGCAGCACCGGCCAGTCACGGGAGGTCCCGAGGACGCGAGCGGCCTGCTCCGCCGCCTCGTCGTCGCCGCTCCGGGTCGCAGCCGCGTAGACGTCGAGCCAGGCGCAGGCGTACGCGCCCGCGACGTCGGCGCCGAGGTGGTAGGGCTTCGACTCCTGCGAGGTCACGGTGGTCGGCTCCGGGAAGCCGACGCCGGTCACACCCTCGATCTCCTCCAGCAGCCGCCGGATCTCGCCGTCGCGCTCGCCTGCCGTGACGTACTCGGCGGGCAGGGTGGCCTCGAAGGCCTTCTCGTCCACCAGCTCGAGCGATGCCAGGAGCTCGAGGAAGGCACCACGGCCCATGCCGATGCCGCGCAGCTCGAGCCAGCGGCCGTCCTGCACCTCGCGGATCACGGTGTGGTCGGTCGCGGCGTAGGCCCACAGCCGACCAGGCACGCCGAGCACCTCGACCGGGTCGCCGGCGGACGGCGGCTCGGTGATGTGCTCGCGGTCGCGCACGTAGTCGTCGTAGTACCTCGCCGGCGCCCAGCTGACCTCGAGCTGCTGGTCATCCCTCCCCCAGGTGATCTCCCCCCAGTCGCCCTCGCGACTGAGGTACTGCACCTTCCACGAGGCCGCCTCGAGCACGGGGTAGAGACCCTGGGCCGGCTGGGCCGGCTGGGCCGGCTGGGCCGCCGGCCCGCCCACGACCTGCTCGGCGGGCTGGACGGGGGTCGCCCCACGGCCCGGCCACCAGGTGGGCGACGTCGCCAGCGCGGCCACGGACGCGGCGGCCGCCAGCGGCACCACCCACCTCACGGCACGTCGGGGCGGGCGGGCGGGGGTCGTGGTACGCGTCTCGTCGAGGACAGGGGTGCTCATGATCTCCTCCAGGAGCTCGGCGCGCCCGCGGGAGAGCGGCAGGTCACCGATGGCCTGGTCGGTCAGCTTCGGGATCATCGGCCCTCCTTCGGGGCGGGGCTGGGGGCCGCGGGTCGGGCCCCTGTGGAGGGGAGGTGTCCGGCCGGCACGGGATCGTTGCCGAGCACCTCGCGCAGCCGGGCGCGGGCCCGGGACAGCCGCGGCCGGACCACGACCGTGGTCAGGCCGAGCACCTCGGCGATCTCGCGCGGCTCGAGCCCCTCCCACAGGTGGAGCTCCAGCACCTCCTGGTCGCGGCCGCTGAGCCGCCGCATGGCCGCCACCACGTCCGCACGCACGACGACGTCGTCGCTGGCATCGGGCACGTGGGCCGCCAGCTCGCCGCGCAGCCGGGTGCCGAGGGCGCTGCGCCGTCCATCCCCGCGCCGCTGGTTGGCGAGCACGCGGCGCGCGACGCCGTAGAGCCAGGGCCGCGTGTCGGGCTCGGTCGGCACGTGGCCCAGACGCCGCCACACCACCAGGAAGGTGTCGGCGGCGACGTCGGCGGCGTCCTCGGGCCGGTCGACGCGGCGCAGCGCGAAGCCGAGCACGGCGTCGAAGTGGTCGGCGTACAGGCGCCGGAAGGACGCCTCGCGCCCCTCCCCCGGATGGCTCATGCCCGGGTCATGTCCGGCCGCCACCGGATCGTTGCAGCCCGGCCACGACTTCTTTCGGGACCGTCAGAGGATCGCGCCGGGCGCGTACGCCGCCGCGTCGGGGTGACGCTTGGCGACCTCCTCGACGCGCCGGCAGACCTCCTGCACCTGCGTGACGGCGGCGCCGGTGAAGGTGATCGGGTCGGCGACCAGCGACGCAAGCTGTTCGGCGGTGAGGCCGAGCCGGTCGTCGGCGGCGAGCCGGGCGAAGACGTCGTTCTCGGCCTGGCCGCGGCGCATGTCGAGCGCGACGCCGACCGCGGCCTCCTTGATCGCCTCGTGCGCGGTCTCCCGGCCGACGCCGTTGCGGACCGCGGCCATCAGCACCTTGGTGGTGGCGAGGAACGGCAGGTAGCGGTCGAGCTCGCGCTGG
This sequence comes from Nocardioides sp. GCM10027114, assembly GCF_042659625.1. Lineage (NCBI taxonomy): Bacteria > Bacillati > Actinomycetota > Actinomycetes > Propionibacteriales > Nocardioidaceae > Nocardioides > Nocardioides sp. GCM10027114. The sequence continues at coordinate 206,485 of NZ_JBHSSS010000023.1, read as the reverse complement.
ATCACCGCCGGGAAGGCGCCGAACTCGTCGAGCACGGTCAGGAAGGTCTGGAAGAGGCCGTCGGCGGCGAAGAAGGCGTCCGGCAGCGCCACCCGGCGTACGACGGAGCAGGAGACGTCGCCCTCGTTCCACTGGTCGCCGGCGAGCTCGCCCACCATCGACAGGTAGCCGCGGGTGATGACGGCGAGGCCGTTGACCCGCTCGCAGGAGCGGGTGTTCATCTTGTGCGGCATCGCCGAGGAGCCGACCTGGCCCTCCTTGAAGCCCTCGGTGACCAGCTCGTGGCCGGCCATCAGCCGGATCGTGGTCGCGAGGTTCGACGGCCCGGCGACCAGCTGCACCAGGGCGGAGAGCACGTCGAAGTCGAGCGAGCGCGGGTAGACCTGCCCGACGCTGGTGAGCACCCGCTCGAAGCCGAGGTGGACGGCGACCCGGCGCTCGAGCTCGTCGAGCTTCGCGGCATCACCGTCGAGCAGGTCGAGCATGTCCTGGGCGGTGCCCATCGGGCCCTTGATGCCGCGCAGCGGGTAGCGCGCGAGCAGCTCCTCGACCCGCTCGACCGCGAGCAGCATCTCGTCGGCGACGGTGGCGAACCGCTTGCCGAGCGTGGTCGCCTGGGCGGCGACGTTGTGGGAGCGGCCGGCCATGACGGTCGTCTCGTGCTCGGCGGCCAGCCGCCCGAGCCGGGCCAGGGTGGCGACGGCGCGGTCGCGCAGCATCGCCAGCGACTGGCGGACCTGGAGCTGCTCGACGTTCTCCGTGAGGTCGCGCGAGGTCATGCCCTTGTGGACGTGCTCGTGCCCGGCGAGCGCGCAGAACTCCTCGATGCGCGCCTTCACGTCGTGGCGGGTGACCCGCTCGCGCGCGGCGATAGAGGCGAGGTCGACACCCTGCTCACCGAGGTCGACGACGCGCTGGTACGCCTCCACAACCCCGTCGGGAACGTCGATCCCGAGGTCGCGCTGGGCCCTCAGCACCGCGATCCAGAGCTGCCGCTCGAGGACGATCTTGTGCTCGGGGGACCAGATGCGGGCCAGGTCGGCGCCGGCGTAGCGGGTGGCGAGGACGTTCGGGACGGTCACGGCCGCGATTCTCCCACGCAGGTCTCGTCCGCCCGGCCTCAGCCGTCCAGCGCCGCCGCGCCCTCGACGACACCGAGCGGCTCGGCGGCGATGTCGCGGCGCCACTGGGCGCCCGGGAAGGAGACCGCGGCCAGGCCGTCGTAGGCCTTCGCCCGGGCGTCGGCCACGTCGTCGCCCACCGCCCGGACCGCGAGCACCCGGCCGCCGGCCGTGACCAGGCCCTCGGCCGTCTCCGCGGTGCCGGCGTGGATGACGTCGACGTCCGGCCGGTCGGCGAGGTCGTCGAGGCCGGTGATGACGTCGCCCTTCGACGACGACTCGGGGTAGCCCTTGCTCGCCATCACGACGGTGACGGCCGCGCCGTCCCGCCAGCGCGGCGGCTCGACGTCGGCCAGCGTGCCGGTGGCGGCACCGTGGAGCAGCGGCAGCACCGGCGAGTCGAGCAGCGCCAGCACCGGCTGGACGTCCGGGTCGCCGAACCGGCAGTTGAACTCGATGACCCGCGGCCCGGCCTCGGTGAGCGCGAGGCCGACGTAGAGGCAGCCCACGAACGGCGCGCCGCGACGACGCATCTCGTCGAGCGTCGGCTGGACGATGGTCTCGAGGACCGTGGCGCCGAGGTCGGCGGGCGCCCACGGCAGCGGCGAGTAGGACCCCATGCCGCCGGTGTTGGGGCCGCGGCCGCCGTCGTGGATCCGCTTGAAGTCCTGGGCGGGCTGCAGCGTGTGGGCGGTGGTGCCGTCGCAGACCGCGAAGACGCTCACCTCGGGACCGTCGAGGAACTCCTCGACGACGACCCGGCCGCACGCCGCCGCGTGCGCCAGCGCCTCGGCGCGGTCGCGGGTGACCACGACCCCCTTGCCGGCGGCGAGCGCGTCGTCCTTGACGACGTACGGCGCCCCGAAGGCGTCGAGCGCGGCCTCGACCTCGGCGGCGGTCTCGCAGACGCGCGACCCGGCGGTCGGCACGCCGGCGGCGGCCATGACCTCCTTGGAGAACGCCTTGGAGCCCTCGAGCCGGGCGGCCTCTCGGGACGGCCCGAAGCAGGCGATGCCCCGCGCGGTGACGGCGTCGGCGACGCCGGCGACCAGCGGCGCCTCCGGCCCGACGACCACGAGCCCGACGCCGAGGCGCCCGGCGAGGTCGGCCACGGCGTCGCCGTCGAGCGGGTCGACGTCGTGGAGCGTGGCCACGGCGCCGATGCCCGGGTTGCCCGGGGCGGCGTGGACCTCGGTCACGCCCGGGTCGCGGGAGAGGGCTCGGGCGAGGGCGTGCTCGCGGCCGCCGGTGCCGATGACGAGGGTCTTCACGCGCAGCAAGGGTAGCCGCGGCCGGCCGGCTCCTCCCCGGGCGCTTCGGGCGCGGACGGACCGCGGCTCGGCCCGCCGGCGAGGGCCCCGAAGGGGCCGGTCCCCGGGACCACCCTCACCGGACCTCGACCGGCGGGCTGGTGGCGCGTCCGACCTCGTAGCCGGGCGACCGGGCCTGCACGCTCACGGTGACGCGCCGCCCACGCAGGTCGCGGGTGACGTGCAGGGTCGGCCCCCGTCCCACCTTCGTCCCGCCGACCCGCCAGACGAAGCGGAACGATGCGGGGGCGGGCGACCAGTCACCGGGCGCTGCCTCCAGGACCCGGCCGACCCTCGGCGCACCGTCGATCGAGGGCCGCGCCAGGTTGGTGGCCGCCTCACCGAGGCGGACGAGCTCGGAGGAGGTCGTCACGCGCTGCAACGTCCACTGCCCCGCATTGCGCGCCTCCACCTGGAGGGCGATCTCGCGGCCCGCCATCTCCGGGGTGACGGCTGCCTCGGGCTGCGTGCTCCACGCACCCCAGGCCCCGCCGTCGAGGAGCACGCGGTAGCGCAGCTCGGTCGGCGTGAAGGGCGTCCACTCGCCACCGGTCGCGGCGACCACGCCACCCACCCTCGCCGACCCGGACAGGGTCGGGGCGACGACGTTCTCGAGGTCCGGCACGTCGCACGCGACGTCGGGGAGGGTCGCACACCGCAGCGTGAGCTCGTAGTCGCTCCCGACGCCGCCCGTGGGGAGCGCGAGCAGCACGTCCCCCTCGTCCCGGGTGCCACCATGACCGCCGCAGCGGCGGACACCCTCCGACTCGGCCATGCAGGTGCCGAACCCGAGCAGGTCGAAGTCCCCGCTCGACGTCACCTCGAACGCGCTGTCCCCGGAGTCCTCGAGCAGGAGGCAGCGCACCGGGCGCGCGAGGCTGAGGGTCCCCGACAACGGTCCGTTGACGGCGTCGTGGTCGGCGAAGGTGTCACAGCCGGCGGGGTCGTCGTAGCGGAACTTCCACGACAGCAGCGAGTAGTCCACCGCCTCCGGGTCCGGGTGGGCCCGCGCGACCACCACGGCGTCCGCCTGGCCCGTGCACCAGCTGGGCATGGACTCGCAGGTGCTCCTCCCCGAGGCGAACGCGCTCCACTCGACGTCGGCCCTCTCGGACGTGAACAGCTGGAGGAGACTCGCCTCCGCCGGGCCCCCCACCCGCCAGCAGTCGAAGGTGAGGAACGAGTCGAGCTCACCGACCGAGGCGGGGCCGCCACGCGTCGTCGACCCGGCGTCGACGCAGCCGCTCGCAGGCCCGGGCTCGCCGCGGCGGACGATCCGCCAGCTCGAACCGGGGGTGTCCGACACCAGCAGGACCTGCGCCCGGGTCCCCGGTGTCGCGGTCGCGGACGCAGCTTCGGACGCGGGGAGCGGACACGGCACCAGCACCGCCCCGCGGCCGAGCCGGGAGCACGCCCGGCCCTGGTCGTTGGCCACCATCAGGCCCACCTGCGCTGCCGGATCGGACCCCTCGGCGGCGACGACCGAGGCGACATCGAGCGCCGACGGCGGGATGCGGAAGCACTCGGCGACCTGCCCCGGGGGAAGGGTCAGGTCCACCCCGGCCCGGGTTCCGAAGGCGCCCAGCGGCAGCTCCTCGCAGCCCGCTGCCCGGTTGATCCGCCCGAAGGCCACGCTGACCGGCACTCCCGCAGGACCGTTGCCCCGCAGCGCACGGGGCCGCGGCGCGCGGAGGGTGCACGCGGGCTCGTCGGACGTCACGCAGCCGACCACCCGCCGCTCGATCACCTGGGTCGACCCGAGGACGTCGGACCCCGGCGCCTGCAGGACGACGGGCCGGTCACCCGCCTCGTAGGGCAGCTCGAGGCACACCGCACCGCCCACCGGTCGGGTGCTGGTCCACGTGCTCCGGTCGGTCCGTGCCTGCCCCTGCTCGCACCCGGGCGCCGACCACGGCGTCAGGGAGACGGAGGTGTCGAGGTCCCCGTCGATCTGGAACCGGTAGTGCCGGCCGGCCTCCAGCTCGCACACCCGGGAGGTCCGGTGCACGACACACGCAGGGCCCTCGCCGACGGTCGGCCGGACCACGCCCGACGCCCCCTCGGCCACGACCACGTGCCGTCCGGACTTCGTGGGCAGGAGAATCCGGCAGCGGCTGCCCGGTGCCACGTCCCCGGGGACTCCGAAGCTGGTGGGGCCGACGGCGGCACACTCCTCGGCGGCCACCGCTCCGGGTGAGACGGCCAGCACCCCACCGAGCAGGCTGAGCACAGCGCAGACGACGAGCAGGGTCCGAGACCTCATGGCAATCCTCACGACAGGGCGCCACGCGGCGCAGCGCCGCATCCTCACACACCGCTCGGCCGGTGTGGCGGCGGAGGCTCAGCGGTCGTGGACGACGATCGTCTGCTCGCGGCCCGGCCCGACGCCGACGCCCCAGATGCGGGTGCCGGAGAGCTCCTCGAGCGCCTGCACGTAGGCCTGGGCGTTCTTCGGCAGCTCGTCGAAGCTGCGGCAGCCGGAGATGTCGGTCTGCCAACCGTCGAAGTACTCGTAGACCGGCTTGGCGTGGTGGAACTCGGTCTGCGTCATCGGCATCTCCTCGACCCGCTGGCCGTCGATCTCGTAGGCCACGCAGACCGGGATCCGGTCCCAGGTGTCGAGCACGTCGAGCTTGGTGAGGAAGTAGTCGGTGAGGCCGTTGACGCGGCTGGAGTAGCGGGCGATCACGGAGTCGTACCACCCGCAGCGGCGGGTGCGGCCGGTCGAGACGCCGATCTCGCCGCCGATCTGCTGCAGCCGCTCGCCGTGCTCGTCGAAGAGCTCGGTCGGGAACGGGCCGGAGCCGACGCGGGTGGTGTAGGCCTTGATGACGCCGATGACCCGGTCGATGCGGGTGGGGCCGACCCCGGCGCCGGTGCAGACACCGCCCGCGATCGGGCTGCTGCTGGTCACGAACGGGTAGGTGCCGTGGTCGACGTCGAGCATGGTCGCCTGCGCGCCCTCGAACAGCACCGTCCTGCCCTCGTCGAGGGCCCGGTTGAGCAGCAGCGACGTGTCGGCGACCATCGGCCGGAGCCGGTCGGCGTACGACAGGAGCTCCTCGACGACCTGGTCGACCTCGATGGCGCGGCGGTTGTAGACCTTCGTGAGCAGGTGGTTGCGGACGTCGAGGGCCGCCTCGACCTTCTCGCGCAGAATGCCCTCGTCGAAGAGGTCGGCGACGCGGATGCCGACCCGGTTGACCTTGTCGGCGTACGCCGGGCCGATGCCCCGGCCGGTCGTGCCGATCTGGTTCTTGCCGAGGAAGCGCTCGGTGACCTTGTCGATCGTGGCGTGGTACGACGCGATGACGTGCGCGTTGGCGCTGACCACGAGGTCGGCCAGCTCCACGCCCCGCTCGAGCAGCGCGTCGAGCTCGCGGAAGAGCGCCTCGGGCGAGACCACGACGCCGTTGGCGATCACCGAGGTGGCGCCCGGGGTCAGGATGCCGCTGGGCAGCAGGTGCGTCGCGAACTTCTCGCCGTTGACGACGATGGTGTGGCCGGCGTTGTGGCCCCCGCTGGTGCGGACGACGAAGTCGATGGTGTCGGTGGTCGCGAGCAGGTCGGTCGCCTTGCCCTTGCCCTCGTCGCCCCACTGGGCTCCGAGGATCACGATCGCGGGCATCTGGGCTCCTTCGGCCGGAAATACGAACGGCCCCGGCAACAGCACGCTGGTCAGCACTGGGCACGGGGCTCTTGCGAACCCACGCTACCAAAGCGGCACCGGGCGACCCCCTTCTCCGTGCCCGCCACTGGGTTAGGGTCCCGGCGTGGACTCGTTCCTCGTCATCACCAACCGCGACGCCGGCACGGCTGACACCGAGCTGCTCGAGAAGGCGCTCGCGACCATTGCCGACCGCGCGTCGGTGGAGGTGACGGCGACCTCGAACCCCGGCGAGCTCGACGGCGTCCTGCACCGCGCAGGCTCCCGCACCATCGTGGTGGCCGGCGGCGACGGCAGCATGCACGCCGTGGTGACGGCGCTGCACCGCCGCAACGACCTGGCCGGCGCCACGCTGGGCCTCATCCCGCTCGGCACCGGCAACGACTTCGCCCGCGCCATGGACATTCCGCTCGACGCCGAGGAGGCCGCCGCGCTGCTCGTCGAGGGCGAGAAGCGGCCCGTCGACCTGGTCGTGGACGAGCTCGGCGGCGTGGTGGTCAACCACGTCCACGTCGGCGCGGGCGCGCAGGCCAGCCGCCGCGGCGCGCGCTGGAAGGAGCGCCTCGGCAGCGTCGGCTACCGCAAGGCCAACCTCGGCAAGCTCGGCTACCCGATCGGTGCGGCGCTCGCCGCCGTGAAGCCGCCGTACGTCCGGCTGCGGGTCGAGGTGGACGCCGAGGTCGTCGTCGACCTCGACCAGCCGGTGCTGATGGTCGCCGTCGGCAACGGGCCGACCGTGGGCGGCGGCGCGGAGCTCACCCCCCGCGCGGACGCCGAGGACGGCCGGGTCGACGTGATGATCTCGCGGTCGCTCGGCCCGTTCGCCCGCCTCGGGTACGCCGCCCAGCTCGCGGTCGGCCGCCACCACGAGCGCGACGACGTGATCTACCTGCGCGGCTCGACGGTCTCGATCGCCGGCGAGGAGTTCTACTGCTCCGCCGACGGCGAGGTCTCCGGCCCGGAGCGGCACCGCACCTGGCGGGTGCAGCCGGCGGCGTACTCGATGGTGCTGCCGCGGCGCCCGAAGAACGGCTGACCGGCCCTGCACCAGCGGCAGCGCTCCCCCGACCCGCCCGGGGTGGGAGTGCCGGTGGTCGAGGGCGGGGTGCTGCGAGAGGCACACGCGCAGGGCGTCCTCGCCGCCGGCACGTCGGCCGCGGTCGGCACCCGCACCATGTTCCACGCCGCGTCCATCAGCAAGCTGGTGACGGCCCTGGGCGTGCTGCGCCTGGCCGGCGAGTCCGCGCTGGACCTCGACGAGGACGTGAACGAACGGCTCCGCGCCTGGCGACTGCCGAGCGACGAGCACACACGTCGGTCCCCGGTCACCCTGCGGCTGCTGCTGAGCCACCAGGCTGGCCTGGTCGATCCCGAGGACTCGTTCGGCCCCTGCGCCCCCGGCCAGTCGCCACCGTCCCTCGGCGAGGTCCTGCGCGGGTCTACCGCGTTCAACCCGGCCCCGGTGCGGCCCGTGCACGCGCCGGGCAACCGGTTCTCCTACTCCGACGCGGGGTACTGCGTCGTCGAGCAGCTCCTCACGGACGTGACGGGAGAGCCCTTCCCCACCCTCATGGCCGACCTGGTGCTCCGCCCGCTGGGCATGGATCGCAGCCAGTTCGGCCTGCCGGACCCTGCTGAGGACGTGGTCGAGCTCCACGACGCGTTGGCCGGCTCGGGCCGGCTCGGCATCACGCCGCACCTCGCGGAAGGCATGGTCCGCGGCCAGGGCAGAACCCCGTGGGCCGGGCTGGGGACCTTCCTCGGCAGCGGTGGCGACAGCGGCGAGCAGGTCGTGGTGACCTCGATGGGCTGGGGCGTCGGGTTCCAGTGCATGCTCCGGGCGCGCGTCCCGCCCAGGGGGCCGCCGTGGTGGTGATGACCAGCTCCGACCCGGGTCGCCCGCAGGAGGAGTCCCGGACGGGCGGCATCCTGCGCGAGGTGGAGCAGGCCCGAGGGTGGGCGCACCCCCTCCCCGGGGACTGACCCCAGCCCTCCGATCCGCCGTCAGCGGTCCCTCAGAGCCAGCCGCGGCGGACCGCTTCGACGCCCGCCTGGAAGCGGGAGTCGACGCCGAGCTCGATCAGCAGCCCCGCCACCCGGCGGCGGACGGTGCGCAGGCTGATGCCGAGGGTGCGGGCGATCTGCTCGTCCTTGGCGCCGGCCGCGAGCTGCTGCAGCAGGAACCGCCGCAGGTCCGGCCGAGCCTCGCCGAAGTCGAGGTCCGGCACCGGGGCGGCCCGTTCCCACATCAGCTCGAACAGCATGGTCATCGCCTCGACCAGCGCCCGCTGCCGCACCAGCAGCCGCGGCTGGTCGGACATGCCGAGCGGCTCGGGCACCACGGCGTGGGTGGTGCCGATGACGATCAGCCGGGTCGGCAGGTCGGCGATGACCCGGACCTGCTCCCCCGCCCGCGCCCGGGCCGCCAGCGCCTCCGGCGCCTCCTGCAGCGCCCGGACCGGGTAGATCGCCCGCGACCGCCGACCGCTCGCGATCGCCTCGGCAACGACCTCGGACACCGCCGACTCGCGCGGCATCAGGTAGGCGTCGGGGCGCAGCCAGAGCAGGTCGCCGCGGCTCTCCTGGATCAGGTTGGTGAGCAGCTGCAACGGATTGCCCCCGGAGCTGATCTCACCGTCGAGCGGAGCGACGCTCTCGACGTCACCGGGCCCGGGCCGGGTGGCGGCGGCGGTCAGGAACGGCACCGCCTCCGCGAGCTCGGTGAGCCGCTCCCGGGTCTCCAGCGCGGCGTCGGCCTCCCGGCGCACGAACGAGGCGACGACCTCCGCCAGCGACAGCACGGTGAGCCGGTCGTTGCCCAGCCGGGCGATGCCGCGGCCGACCAACGGGGCGAGCAGGGACGGGAGCTCGCCGCGGTCGACGCCGAAGGCCGCCGCGACCATCTCGAGGTCGGACCCGGAGAGCGGCACGGCCCGCTGGTAGAGCCGCTCCTCCTCCCGGTCCAGGCCGAGCGCGGAGAGGACCGACGAGGGCGTGGACCGAGGCACGTTGGCATCTTAGTGACGGCGGCACCGCGTAGCCATGTGTCACGGACCGGTCAGTGCCATATTTCTGTTGCGCGTCGAGAGGTTCCTGGGACACAGGCATCCCCGGCCTCCGCCGGCCGACCCACATCGGGGGATGGAGTCGTACGGCCGACGCACAGGAGAGGCGCTGGAGTCGTCAAGGACGAATCCGGCGCCTCTCCTCGTTTCCTGCCGCAGCGGCGGGCTCGGGTAGCGTTTCCGCGTCCCACGACCGGCCACGGGAGGAGCACGCAGCCATGCCACGAGGTGGACAGCAGGGTGAGCCCACCGACTGGGTGAGCCGCGCCGCTGACGACGCGATCCGCCACGCGGGCGGCGAGGACGCCCTCGCGGCCGGCGCCACGGTCACCGTCGCGTCCGGGATCAGCCCGTCCGGTCCGATCCACCTGGGCAACCTGCGCGAGTTCCTCACCGTGCACTTCGTGGCCGAGGAGCTCCGCCGCCGCGGCATCCGCACCCGCCACCTGCACAGCTGGGACGACTTCGATCGCTTCCGCAAGGTCCCCGTCGGCGTCGACGAGGCGTGGAACGTCCACATCGGGCGCCCGCTCTCCGCCGTGCCGGACCCGTGGGAGTGCCACGACTCGTGGGCCAGCCACTTCAAGGCGCCGCTGCAGGAGGCGCTGGCGCAGATGGGCTGCGAGATGGACGAAGTCAGCCAGACCGAGATGTACCGCGCGGGCACCTACCGCGAGCAGATCCTCACCGCGGTGCGCCGCCGCGACGACATCGAGCGTGTGCTGGGCCGCTACCGCACCAAGGTCGCCTCCCCCGATCCCGCCTCCGAGGAGGAGACAGCCGAGCTCGCCGACTCCGTCGCCGGCGCTGACGACGACGCCGACCTCGGCGCCGGCGCGGGCCTCGAGCGGTTCCCGTTCAAGCCCTACTGCCGCGAGTGCGGCCGCGACACCACCCACATCTCCGCGTGGGACGACGACACGACCGACCTGACCTACACCTGCCAGGCGTGCGGCTTCAGCGGCGTCACCAACCTGGCCACCCAGGACGAGGGCAAGCTCGTCTGGAAGGTCGACTGGCCGATGCGCTGGGCCTTCGAGGGCGTCAACTTCGAGCCCGGAGGCGTCGACCACGCCACGCCCGGGTCGTCGTACACCGTCGGCAAGGAGCTGGTGAAGGAGATCTACGGCGGCCGGGCGCCGTCGTTCGTCGGCTACTCGTTCGTCGGCGTCGCCGGCATGGCCAAGATGTCGTCGTCGAAGGGCGGCGTGCCGACCGCGACCGACGCGCTCAAGGTGCTCGAGCCGGCCATCCTGCGGTGGCTCTACGTCCGCCGCCAGCCGAAGCAGGCCTTCAACGTCGAGTTCGGTCCGGAGGTCGTCCGGTTGTACGACGAGTGGGACGCGCTGGGCCGCAAGGCCGCCGACCCGGCGAAGCGCGACGCCCAGGTGCTGGCCTATGAGCGCGCGACCTCGACCTCGACCGCCGGCCGGCTGCCCGCACCCCCGGTCGTGGTCCCGTTCCGGGTGCTCTCGTCCGTCGCCGACGTGACTGCGGGATCGGCGGAGCAGATCAGCCGGATCGTCTCCCACGTCGGCCACGCCCACGACTCGGTCGCGGACCTCGAGCCGCGGCTCGGCCGCGCGATGACCTGGACCGAGGAGTTCGTCCCGGCCGAGGACCGCACCATCGTCCGGGCGATCCCCGACACCGAGCGGCTCGCCGCGCTGTCCGAGCGCGAGGCGCAGTGGCTGCGGCTGCTCCTCGACGGCCTCGCCGAGCAGGGTCCCGAGCTCGACCTCGAGCCGGTCACCGCGCTCGTCTACGGTGTCCCGAAGCTGGCCCACGGCCTCGCCGTCGACGCCGACCCCACCGACGAGGTGAAGGCCGACCAGAAGGCGTTCTTCAAGCTGCTCTACAACCTGCTGGTCAGCAAGGACCGCGGGCCGCGGCTGCCGACGCTGATCGTCGCGCTGGGCGCGGAGCGGGTCCGGGCGCTGCTCACCCGCTGACGCCGTCGCCGGGCACCCGCGAGGGCACCCGCGAGGGCACCCGCGAGGGCAGCAGCAGGACGAGTCCGACCACGACGAGCGAGATCGCCGCGGCGGCGCCGAAGGCCCACTGCACCCCGCCAGCGAAGGCCGCCGAGGGCGTCGACCCGCTGTCGAGCAAGTCGTTCGAGCGCGAGCTCAGCACGGTGACCGCGACGGCGGTGCCGATGGCCGCGGCGACCTGCTGGCTGGTGCCGAGCAGCGAGGAGCCGTGCGAGTACAGGTGGGCCGGCAGCGCGCCGAGGCTGAGGGTGAACACCGGTGTGAACAGCGCGGCGAGCCCGATCATCAGGACGCTGTGCGCCCCGAGCACCAGGGCGTACGGCGTGGTCTCGTCGACCCGGCCGAGCACGGCGAGGCCCACCACGATCGCGATCGCGGCCGGCACGACCAGCGGCCGGGCGCCGACGCGGTCGTACGCGCGACCCACCCGCGGACCGAGCAGACCCATCGCGAGGCCACCGGGCGCCAGCAGCAGCCCGGTCTCGAGGGGCGTGAGGCCGCGCAGGTCCTGCAGGTAGAGCGGCAGCAGGATCATCGCGCCCATCATCGCCAGGAACGAGACGGACTGGACGGTGACGCCGACGGCGTACGTCCGGTGGTGCAGGACGCGGAGGTCGAGCAACGGCATGTCCCGGCGCTGCAGGAGCCGCTGCCGCAGCACGAAGACCACGACCACGGCCAGGCCTGCGGCGACCAGCGCCGACGCGGGCAGACCCGTGCTGCCGGCGGCACCGACCCGGCTCAGGCCGTAGACGAGGGTGCCGAAGCCGAGGGCCGCCAGCGCAACGCTGGGGACGTCGAGACGAGCCGCACGGGCCTCGCCCACATCGGTGAGGCGACGCAGCGCCAGCACGGCGACCACCCCGGCCACCGGCAGCACGAACCCGAACAGCCAGCGCCACGAGGCGACCTGCAGCACCACGCCGGAGACCGCGGGGCCGAGCGCCGGGGCGACCGAGATGGCGAGGGTGACGTTGCCCATGACGCGGCCCCGGTCGCGCTCGGGGACGATCGTCATCAGGGTGGTCATGAGCAGCGGCAGCATGACCGCGGTGCCGGCAGCCTGCACCACGCGGCCCGCCACCAGCAGCCAGAAGAACGGCGCCACCGCGCAGAGCAGGGTTCCCGCGAGGAACACCGCCATCGCGGTGCCGAAGGCCTGCCGGGTCGTGACCCGCTGGAGGAACCAACCGGTCACCGGGATCACCACCGCCATGGTCAGCATGAACGACGTCGAGAGCCACTGCGCACTCCGCGCCGTGACGTCGAGCTCCTGCATGAGGCGCGGGATCGCGTTCATCATGACCGTCTCGTTCAGGATCACGACGAAAGTGGCCAGCACGAGCCAGCGGAGCACGGCGTACGGCGCGACGGCGTCCGCGGGGTCTGCGCCCGCGGCGGGCACGGCGAGGGCGCCTTGCGTGGTGGTGTGCTCGGGCATCGGCATGCTCCTCGGTGATGCGGCTGGACCCGGCCCGGAACGACGCGGCCCGAGATCGCCTGGTGGCCTCCTGCCCGGGTCGACCACCGTCCGGCGCAGAACTCATCGCAGCACGACGTCGGCGGCGCCCGCGACCGATTTGTCGCCGATGGCCGGGCGCCGCGAGGTCCACGTCCGGCACCCGCGAGAATGGCGGCATGAGCCACGTCGACCTGATGGCGGGTCCCCCGCCCACGCACCTGCCCGCCGACCCGGCCGCCACCGAGCTCGACGGGGGCGCCGCCCCCGTCGACGTGGTGCGCCGGCACCCCGCGTCCCCGTTCGCCTGGGCGGCCCTGGCCGAACAGGCCCGCGACGCCGACGCCGACGACGTCACCGTCTACGCCTACGCCCGCGTCGGCTACCACCGCAGCCTCGACATGCTGCGCCGCAACGGCTGGAAGGGCCACGGCCCGGTGCCGTGGGAGCACGAGCCCAACCGCGGCTTCCTCCGCTGCCTCGCGACGCTCGCGACGGCGGCCAAGGCGATCGACGAGACCGACGAGTGGGAGCGCTGCTCGACGTTCCTGCGCGACTCCAGCCCCGCGGCGTACGACGCGCTGATCGGCTGACGTCAGCCTGTTCGCGGCTTCACCACGGTATGTGGGCGAACCCGCGCTTCCCGAGGTGCATGCACCCCGGTAGGTGCAGGTTCAGCCACATACCGTGGTGAAGCAGCAGCCGCTCAGGAACCGAGCGAGTGGCCCGTAGAGCGGAGGTTCTCGCAGGCCTCGACGATGCGCTCGGCCATGCCGGCCTCGGCGGCCTTGCCCCACGAGCGCGGGTCGTAGGCCTTCTTGCTGCCGACCTCTCCGTCGACCTTCAGTACGCCGTCGTAGTTGCTGAACATGTGGGCGGCGACGGGCCGGGTGAAGGCGTACTGGGTGTCGGTGTCGACGTTCATCTTCACCACGCCGAAGTCGACGGCCGCGCCGATCTCCTCGGCGGTCGAGCCCGAGCCCCCGTGGAACACGAGGTCGAACGGCTTGGACCCGGCGTCGAGGCCGAGCTTGTCGACCACGGCCTCCTGGGCGGCCTTGAGGATCTCGGGACGGAGCTTGACGTAGCCGGGCTTGTAGGAGCCGTGGACGTTGCCGAAGGTCAGCGCCGTCATGTAGCGCCCCTTCTCACCGATGCCGAGGGCATCGACCGTGGCCAGCGCGTCCTCGGGCGTCGTGTAGAGCTTCTCGTTGATCTCGCCGACGATGCCGTCCTCCTCGCCGCCGACCACGCCGACCTCGATCTCGAGGACGATCTTGGCCGCGGCGCACTTGGCGAGCAGCTCCTCCGCGATCTTCAGGTTCTCGTCGAGCGGCACCGCGGAGCCGTCCCACATGTGCGACTGGAAGAGCGGCGCGTCGCCGCGGGCGACCCGCTCGGCGGAGATGTCGAGCAACGGCCGGACGAAGCCGTCGAGCTTGTCCTTGGGGCAGTGGTCGGTGTGCAGCGCGATGTTGACCGGGTAGTTCTTGGCGACCTCGTGGGCGTACGCCGCGAACGCGACCGAGCCGGTCACCATGTTCTTGACGGTGGGGCCGGAGAGGTACTCCGCCCCGCCGGTGGAGATCTGGATGATGCCGTCGGAGCCGGCGTCCGCGAAGCCCTTGAGGGCCGCGTTGAGCGTCTGCGACGACGAGACGTTGATGGCGGGGAAGGCGAAGGCCTTTTCCTTGGCCGCGTCGAGCATCGCGGCGTAGACCTCGGGGGTGGCAATGGGCATGCGGGGTGACTCCTCGAACCGGCGACGGACCGTCCTCACACTAGTGCCAGTCCCCGGCGCGGTGAACCGGGCGGCACTAGCCTCGGACTCGTGCTGACCCGACCCGACCTGCGCGAATCCCACCGCACCTCCGTCCTCGACCGGTCCCTCGACGAGGTCTGGGACGTCGTGGCGTCCGGCTGGGCCGGCCGCCAGTGGTACGTCGACGCGTTGCCCTTCGTGTTCCGCGGCGCGGTCGACCGGGTGGTCGGCGGGCCGGGTCGGCGCTGGCAGCCGCCGGGCACCCCGCTGCTGCGCCACGGCGACCTCGCGGGGTTCTGGCGGGTGACCCGTGCCGAGCACGACGGCCCCCGCCGGCTGCTGCTCCTCGAGGCGCAGGTCCGGGCGCCGGGGACGGTCCGGCTGCTCACCACCGCACAGGCTGTCGAGGAGGCCGTCGACGGGGCCGTCGAGAACGCCGCCGGGCCCCCGGAGGCGCACGGCCGGACCCGACTGGTCCAGACCGTCGAGCTGGAGCCCCACGGCCTGCTCGGAACCGCGTACCTGCTGGCCGACATCCCCGCGCGGGAGGCCGTCGTGGAGCTCACCCACCGCCGCCTGCTGGCGGACCTGCGCGCCTGAGCGTGACCCGTCGCGGCGATCGGCGTTGACCTCGGGGAAGGCGGACCCCCGCTAACCCCCGAGGAGCCCCATGTCCCGCTCGCTGTTCCGCAAGGCGTCCCGACGCCCCACCCGCGCTGTGCTCACCGGCGCGCTCACCGCCACCGCCCTCGCAGCCGGCGCCCTGGCCCTGCCCGCGTCCTCCGGCACCGCCGTCGCGAAGTCGGACTTCTTCGCGCCGCAGCTGGTCACGGTCGACACCCCGCTGCGCGCCGACAAGGAACGGCTGCAGACGCTCGGCCTCGACCTGACCGAGCACGCCGGCCACGACTACATCGAGGTCGTGCTGCACACCCGCGAGGACCTGAGCCGCCTCACCGCGGCCGGATTCGAGTACGACGTCGAGATCCCCGACCTGATCGCCCGGGGCATCGAGATCGCCGAGATCAACGAGGCGTACGCCGCCTCGGTCGCCGTGTCGCCGCTGCCGTCGGGCCGCACGTCCTACCGCACGCTCGCCGACTACAACACCGAGATGGCTCAGCTCGCCGAGGCGAACCCCGACCTCGTGAAGAGCTTCGAGCTGCCCCACCAGACCCTCGACGGCCGCACCGTCAACGCGATCGAGATCGGCGCCCAGGTCGCCGAGCCGCTCGAGGGGCAGCCCACGTTCCTGCTGATGGGCCTCCACCACGCGCGCGAGTGGCCCTCCGGCGAGCTGGCCATGGAGTTCGCCCACGACCTGGTCCGCAACTTCGGCAAGGACGAGCGGATCACCGGCCTGCTCGAGCAGGCGCGCGTCGTGGTGGTGCCGGTCGTGAACCCCGACGGCTTCCACCTCTCGCGCACCGACGGCGAGTACGTCGACCTCCGCGAGGCCAACGCCTACGACCCGCTCGGAGGGCAGACCAGCATCCTCGCCACGCCGGGCCAGGCCTACAAGCGCAAGAACTGCCGCCTCGTCGACGGCCAGGACACCCCCGACGGCTCGTGCGCCGCGACCCTCAACAGCAACGGCGGGTTCGGCCTCGGCGTCGACCTGAACCGCAACTACGGCGGGCTCTGGGGCGGCCCGGGTGCGTCCGGCTCCGACCCCGACGCCGGCGAGGTCGAGACCGGCCGCGTGGACCCGACGTACCGCGGCCCCGAGGCGTTCTCGGAGCCGGAGACGCAGAACATCCGCGAGTTCGTGAAGAGCCGCCAGGTCACGATGCTGATCTCCAACCACACGTTCTCCAACCTGGTGCTCCGCCCGAACGGCGTGAACCCGTCCACCATCGGCCCCGACGGGAAGCCGGTCGGTGACGCCCCGGACGAGGAGGCGCTGAAGGAGGTCGGCGCCCGGATGACGGCCCAGAACGGCTACCAGAACATCCACGGCTGGCAGCTCTACGACACCACCGGCACCACCGAGGACTGGTCCTACAACGCCACCGGTGGCTTCGGCTACACCTTCGAGATCGGCCCCGACGAGTTCCACCCGCCGTTCCCCCATGTCATCGACGAGTACCTCGGCGCCGGTGAGTACGAGGGTCGCGGCAACCGCGAGGCCTACCTGATCGCCCTCGAGCACGCGGTCGACGAGCGCTACAGCGGCACGGTGACCGGCAAGGCCCCGAAGGGTGCGGTGCTGAGGCTCCAGAAGACCTTCCAGACGCCGACGTGGGAGGGCTTCATCGAGGACGGCGTCGACACCGCCATCGAGGCGAGCGGCAGGTTCAGCTGGCTCGTGAACCCGTCCACCCGACCGGTCGTGCAGTCGCGCACCTACCAGGTGCTGAACGAGAAGCCCTACCGCGAGCAGGTCTTCGAGGGCGGCGCCATCACCCCGACCGACCACGTCGACCACGAGTTCACCATCGGCCAGGACGCCGACATGTGGCGGACCACGCTGGACTGGTCGACGCCGGACGACCTCGACCTCGAGATCTACCGCAGGAAGGCCGACGGGACCCTCGAGAACGTGGGCGGCTCGGGCAACATGCCGGGCGAGAAGGAGCAGGCCGACGTCCCCAACGCGACCGCCGGCGACTACGTGCTCCGCGTGATCAACTACGCCTCGGTGACGCCGGACTACACCCTCACCACCGGGCTCTACGCCGCACGGACCGAGCGCACCGAGGGCAAGCGCGAGCTGTACACGCTCACCTGCGAGAAGCCGGGCGGCAAGGTCCTGCAGACCGAGCAGCTCTTCATCGACCGCGGCCAGGAGGTCCAGGTGAACCTCAAGCAGTGCCGCAACGAGTGGAGCGACGGCAAGAAGAAGAACAAGAAGGGCAAGAAGAAGCACAAGAAGTGATGCCCTGCTGACAACCCCTGTCCCCCGTCTCCCGTATCCGAGATGACAGTCTCGGAGAGCAGGGAGGCGGGGGACATGGACGTGGAGCAGGGCCTCAGGCAGGACTTCGAACGGGCGATCGGCGGCGGACCGCCGCACGTACCGGTCGAGCAGCCGCTGGCGGCCGGGCGCCGGGCGCTGCGGCGCCGGCGGCTGACCAGGGGCGCCGGGACCCTGGCAGCGGTGGCGATCATCGGGACCGGCGCCGCGTACCTGGCGCCCGACGTCGAGGTGCAGGGCGCTCCGCCGGTGGCCCAGCAAGAGACTCTGGAGCCCGACGACGTCCCCCTGGACATCCGCTTCCCGGACGAGGACATCGCGCTCGACCCCACGGGCCGGCTGACCATCCCCGAGGGGCTCACGATCTCCCGCCGCGTCGACGATCCACTCGCCTCCTCCCATGACGGGACGTCGGTGGGGCTGGTCCTCGAGGGAGACGGGTTCAGCCTGTGGGCGCTGCTCCAGGCGGACCGGGACAGCGCGATGGGCACCGTCGACTACGCAGCGCAGCAGCTCCCGACGTTCGACCTCTGGCTCGCCGACCAGGTCGCGCTGCAGCAGGGGCGACCGACGCTCTCGCTCGTGGCATTCGACGGCGAGGGGGCGCTCGAGCCGGCCGGGAAGGGCGTCCGGATCCTCGACCAGGAGGCGTCGCCGGCCGGGCTGCCCGAGGACTGGGACCAGTCGGACGACCCGGTCAGCGTCGCCCAGCTGGAGTGGAAGGGCGACGTGTGGTTCGTCCTGGCCAGGAACTTCGACGACGAGCCCGACACCTACACCCCGGTGGCCGCCTCGGTCGCCGGCAGCCCCGCCACCATCGAGGAGTTCCTCGTGGTGGCCCGGGAGGAGCTGTTCCCGCCGCGCGACGAGGTCCGCGCCACGCTCGAGCGGCTCCGGGAGGAGCAGGCCGAGGGCGGGGGCGGCACCGGGACGGCACCGGGACCGCGTGCTTCCGAGCCGATCACCACTGCCGACGACTACGACTTCTCACCCCACGAGGGGCCGGCCGCGGTCACGAACGACGGCGAGCTGGCGCTGCGCCCGGGCGTCACGGTGGTCGAGCGTGTCGAGAACCCGATGGAGTACGCCGGGCCCGACCAGTCGCTCGCCCTCGTGCTCGAGCACCGCGGCGAGGTCAGCTGGGCCATGGTGATGGTCGAGCGGGACGAGGAGGGCGAGCTGCTCGGCGGCGGCCTCGTCGTCGGGGAGCCCGGTGGTCGGTTCGCCGGCTTCGAGGAGTGGCTCGCAGACAGCGTCGCCGGCAACCGTCAGGTGGCGGAGCGATGAGGGCGACCGAGCGCGACGAGGCGTTCACCGAGTTCGTGGTCGCGCGGCGCACCCACCTGCGCCGGATCGCCTACGCCGTCTGCGGTGACTGGCACCAGGCCGAGGACCTGCTGCAGACCGCGCTGACGAAGCTGTACGTCGCCTGGCCCCGGGTCCGGCGCGACGGTCGGGAGGAGGCCTACGTCCGGCAGATCATCGTGCGGGCGCGCATCGACGAGGCCCGCCGTCCGTGGCGCCGCGAGCGGTCGGGCCTCGACGGGGTCGACGCCCCCGCCCGCGAGGAGATGCCCGTCGAGGAGCGGTCCGCGCTCTTCGACGCGCTGCAGGCGCTGCCGGAGATGCAGCGCAAGGTCGTGGTGATGCGGCACTGGCTGGGACTGTCGGTCGCCGAGGCCGCTGCGGACCTCGGCATCTCCCAGGGAACCGTGAAGAGCCACAGCTCCCGCGGCCTCGAGCGTCTGCAGGGACTGCTGACTGCCTCCGGGCAGGTCGGCGGGAGAACCCTGCTCCCCTGACAACCTTCCGACCCCCGCCTCCCGTCTCAGCTGTGACAGGGTCCGACGAACGGGAGGCGGGGGCATGGAGCTGGACCTGCACGACGAGCTGGAACGGGCAATCGGGCACGGTCCGCCCCTCGTACCGGCTGAGCAGCGGTTGGTGGCCGGCCGCAGGGCGCTGCGACGCCGCCGTGCAGCCGCCGCACTGGCGGCGGTCGGGATCGTGGCGGCCCTGGGGGTGGGCTGGTCGGCGGCCGGCTCCGACCCGCAGCACCGGAGCGCCCCGATCGCGGTCGACCCGTCCCCCACCACCCCGGAGGCCTCGGACTGGGAGGACGGCACCCTGGTCCGGTACGTCGACGGGGAGCTGGAGATCCGCGAGGGCGTGGTCGTCCACGACCGGGTCGACAACCCCTACGGGTACGCAGCACCGCGCAAATCCGTCGCGCTCGACCTGACCTGGCAGGGGCAACGCCACTGGCTGATCGGCGGCGTGGAGAGGGACGGCAACTCCTTCGGCTACCAGAGCACCGTTCCGGGCGGGGAGTCGACCGACTTCCGGACCTACGTCGCCGAGCAGGCGTACCTGATGACCGGCGGCAAGGAGGGTTGGCCGGAGACCCTCCGCCTCGACGACACGGGTCGGGTCGTGCCGACCCGCGGCACCAACGTCGTCGATCGGACCGACGACCCGCGGCTCGGGGACTCGTTCGCCCCGGCCGGGACGCCGACCGGGGCGGCGGTCGTGACCGTTGCCGGTGACGACGTCAGCTACTTCGTGGTCTGGCGGGTCCTCGACGGCCGGCTCGACGTGATCACCGCGCCTCCTGCCGACACCGTGGGGGCCACCTTCGAGCAATTGCTGACCTACGCGCGGTCGCAGTACTCGTCCGGCGAGGGACTGCGATGAGTCGCGTCGCCCGGGAGGCCCGGGACACCGAGTTCACGGCGTTCGTCGAGGCGAGGCAGGCGCACCTGCGTCGGGTTGCCTTCGCCCTCTGCGGGGACTGGCACCTGGCGGACGACCTGCTGCAGACGGCGCTGACCAAGCTGTACGTCGCCTGGCCGAGGATCAGGGAGCGGGGCCGGGAAGAGGCCTACGTCCGGCAGATCATCGTGCGGGCGCGCATCGACGAGACCCGGCGCCCCTGGCGACGCGAGCGGTCCGGGCTCGAGGGCGTCGAGACACCGGCCCGCGAGGACCGGCCCGTGGAGGAGCGCTCCGCGCTGTTCGACGCGCTCCAGGTACTCCCGGAGATGCAGCGCAAGGTCGTGGTGCTGCGGCACTGGCTGGACCTGTCGGTAGCCGAGACGGCTGCCGAGCTCGGCATCTCGCAGGGCACGGTCAAGAGCCACAACGCCCGCGGTCTCGAGCGGCTCCGGGGCGCCGTGGTCAGGACTCCGTAGCCCCGACCCGGTCGAGGAAGGCGAGCACCCGCTCGCCGAGCAGTGCGGCCGCCTCCGGGTCGAACGACGGCAGGCCGGGGTCGACGAACAGGTGCCGGTCGCCGGGGTAGGTGAACACCTCGGCGTCCGGCGCCGCGGCCGCCAGCGCGCGGGCCGCGTCCAGATCGCCCTCCTCGGCGAAGAACGGGTCGGCGTCCATCCCGTGCACCTGCACCGGGACACCGTCCGGCCAGCCGTCGGCGAGCTCGGTGGCCGGCAGGCAAGCCTCGAGGAGCAGGGCACCGGCCGCACCTGGCCGGGTCTGGGCCAGCTGCTGGGCCGGCACCACCCCGAGTGAGATCCCCGCGTAGACCAAGCCGTCGGGCAGCCCCTCCGCGGCCGCGAGGCCCCGGGCCCGCACCTCTTCGAAGCCGACCTCCCGGGCGTACCCGACCCCCGCCTCGAGGTCGTCGAACACGTGGCCGTCGTACAGGTCGGGCGTGTGCACGGTGTGGCCGGCGGCCCTCATCCGCTCGGCGAGCTCCACGACTCCGGGCGTGAGCCCGAGCGCGTGGTGGAACAGCAGGACCTCGGCCATGTGACGGCTCCCCTCGTGAGGCGGTGGCGTGCCGCCATCCTCGACCACCGCACCGACAGCCGCCACCGGGACGGCCCACACGGCTAGCCCCGCCAGGCGTCCTCGCCGGACAGGTCGGCGTACTCCCGCACCCAGGCGTGCATCGCGATGGCCGCGGCCGCGCTGGCGTTGATGGACCGCGTGGAGCCGAACTGCGCGATGGAGAAGGTGCCGTCGCAGGCCTCCCGCGCCGCCTCGGAGAGCCCCGGCCCCTCCTGGCCGAAGAGGAAGCAGACCCGCCGGGGCACGGTCATCGTCTCGAGGTGGAGCGAGCCCGGCAGGTTGTCGATGCCGAGCAGCGTCACGTCCCTCTCGTGCAGGTAGGCGGCCAGCGACTCGACGTCGGGGTGGTGGCGCAGGTGCTGGTAGCGGTCCGTGACCATCGCGCCGCGCCGGTTCCACCGGCGGTTGCCGACGATGTGGACCTCGGCGGCGAGGAACGCGTTGGCGGAGCGGACGATGGTGCCGATGTTGAAGTCGTGCTGCCAGTTCTCGATCGCCACGTGGAAGTCGTGGCGGCGGGTGTCCAGGTCGGCCCGGATCGCCTCGACCGACCAGTAGCGGTAGCGGTCGACGACGTTGCGGCGGTCGCCGTGCTCGAGCAGCGCGGGGTCGTACTGCGGCCCGTCGGGCCACGGCCCCTCCCACGGCCCGACCCCGACCTCCGGCTGCCCGTGGGGCATCGGGTCGTACGGCGCCCGACGCTCCTGCTCGCCGTCCTCCTCGCCCACGGCGGGGAGGCTACCCCTCGCCGCCTCCGGACCCGTGGGGAGCGGCGGTTAGGGTGGCCGGGTGGGCGCACTCGCCGGGATCACCCCGTACCTCCTCGGCATGGACTGGATGGACCCCAACTGGCTGCTCGACCAGTTCGGCAGCGAGTTGTTCTGGCTGAGCCTGCTCATCATCTTCGTCGAGTGCGGCCTGTTCTTCCCGTTCCTGCCCGGTGACACCCTGCTCTTCGCGATGGGGCTCTTCATCGCCGCCGAGCGCGTCGACGTGTTCCCCGGCGGGCCCGGGGTCGAGCTCACGGTGGCGCTGGTGCTGTTCACCGTCGCGGGCTTCCTCGGCAACGTGGCCGGATACGAGATCGGGCGGGCGATCGGCCCACCGCTCTACGACCGGAACGGCCGGATCCTCAAGCGCAAGTACTTCGACCAGACCACCGCGTTCTTCGACCGGCACGGCAGCAAGGCACTGGTGATCGGGCGCTTCGTGCCGTTCGTCCGCACCTACATCACGGTGGTGGCCGGCGTGACCCTGATGAGCCGCCGCCGGTTCTTCACGTGGAGCCTCGTCGGCGCGATCCTCTGGGTCCTGAGCATCACCCTGCTCGGCTACTTCCTCGGCCAGGCCTTCCCCACGCTGGGCGAGAACATCGACAAGGCGATCCTGGCGATCATCGCCTTCTCGCTGCTCCCGATCGTGTGGGAGTGGTGGCGCCACCGTCGCACGGCCAGCGAGGCGGCGGAGGACCACGACGGCGACGGCGTCCCCGACTACGACATCATGGGCCAGGACACCACCCGGGACCACTGACCCGCGGGCGGCAGCCAGCGCATCAGCCGCGGGCGGCGTCCAGAATCGCCTTGGTGAGAACCGGGCGCACCTCGAGGCCGACGTCTGCGAGCGGGTTCTCACCCTCGGGGCTGCGGTCGATCGCGCAGACCACGACCTCGACGGTCGCGCCCGCCTCGCGCAGTGCGCGCGTGGCGTCGCGGACCGCGCCACCGGTGGTGATCACGTCCTCGATGAGGGTGACCCGCTTCCCGGCCACGTCGGGGCCCTCGGCCAGCTTGCAGGTGCCGTAGGTCTTCGCCTGCTTGCGGACGAACAGCGCCGGGTGGCCGGTGAGGCCGCTGACGGTCGTGGCAATCGGGATGCCGCCGAGCTCGAGCCCACCGAGGAGCTCGGTGTCGTGCGGCAGCAGCTGCACCATGAGCCGCGCGACCCGGCCGAGCAGGGTGGGGTCGGACTCGAAGAGGTACTTGTCGAAGTACTCCGTCGCGGTCTGTCCCGAGCGGAGCACGAACTCCCCGGTCAGCCGGCAGCAGCCGTCGATGTCGCGGGCGAGGTCGGGGTCGGTGGCGAGCAGGTCGGTCACGACCCCCATCCAACCGCACACCGCCCCGGTTAGCCTCAGGGGCATGCTCGCGCGACGACTCCAGGGAATCCCGCCGACGATCTTCACCCAGATGTCCGCCCTCGCCATGCGCACCGGGGCAGTGAACCTCGGTCAGGGCTTCCCCGACGTCGACGGCCCGCCGTCGGTGATCGCCCGCGCGGTCGAGGCGCTCGAGTCCGGCGCCAACCAGTACGCCCCCGGCACCGGTGTGCCGGCCCTGCGCGAGGCGGTCGCGCGGCACCAGAAGCGCCACTACGGCCTCGACCTCGACCCCGACTCCGAGGTGGTCGTCACCACCGGCTGCACCGAGGGCATCGCCGCCGCGATGCTGGGGCTGGTCGACGAGGGCGACGAGGTGGTGGTGCTCGAGCCCTACTACGACTCCTACACCGCGATGATCCAGATGGCCGGCGGCGTACGCCGTCCGGTCACCCTGCGCGCCCCCCACTTCCGGCTCGACCCCGACGCGCTGCGCGCCGCCGTGGGGCCGCGGACCCGGTTCGTGCTGCTCAACTCGCCGCACAACCCGACGGGCACCGTCCTCAACCGCGAGGAGCTGCAGGCGGTCGCGGACGTCGCGCTCGAGCACGACCTCGTGGTGATCACCGACGAGGTCTACGAGCACCTCGTCTTCGACGACCACGAGCACGTGCCGCTGGCCACGCTGCCCGGCATGGCGGAGCGGACGCTGACCCTCTCCAGCGCCGGCAAGTCGTACTCCTTCACCGGCTGGAAGGTCGGCTGGGCCACCGGCCCGGCCCATCTGGTGCAGGCGGTGCTGGCCGCGAAGCAGTGGCTCACCTTCACCTCCGGGTCGCCTCTGCAGCCCGCGATCGCCCACGCCCTCGACGAGGAGCCGGACTTCCCCGCCCGGCTGCGGGCCAGCCTCCAGCAGCGGCGGGACCTGCTGTGCGCCGGGCTGGCCGAGGTGGGCCTCGACGCGCGCCTGCCGGAGGGCACCTACTTCGCCCTCACCGACGTGGGCCACCTCGGCTGGGAGGACGGCCTGGCCTTCTGCCGCGCCCTGCCCGAGCGCGCCGGCGTCGTGGCGATCCCGACCCAGGGCTTCCACGACGACGCCGACGCCGGCCGACACCTCGTCCGCTGGGCGTTCTGCAAGGAGCCCGACCTCATCGAGGACGGGCTCCGGCGTCTCGCCGCCGCCGACCTGCGGGCCTGAGCCCGCAGGTCCCGGCGCGTCAGTACTGCGAGGCGGCAGCGACCTCGGAGGGAGCGCTGTCGCGGCGGTACCACTCGTTGGCGCCGCCGGTGAACAGCAGCACGATCACCGCGATCGCCGCGAGGAGGCTGAACACCGGCACGATGCCGGTGATGCTCAGCAGGCTCACCAGCACGGTCATGCCCGACGAGACGACGAGCGTGATGCGGGCCGCGTTGGAGCGGCGCATGGCCAGCACCGCCAGCACGATCGCCGCGAGGCACCAGACCACGAGCACCAGGCCGACGACGAGCACGACACCGAACAGGTCACCCATGCCCGTCATCGGGTCCAGCCCGGCGCCCTCACGGAAGCCCGCCTCGAAGTCCTGCCGGGCGACGAGCATGACGAGCACGATGAATCCGGACGCCAGCAGCGCCAGCGACGAGGTCACGATGGTGACGATCCCAGCCGCGAGCACCGTGCCGGGCCGGGCCTCGGGGTCACGCACCGGCGCGCCGGGGTAGCCGTAGCCGTACGGCTGCTGCGGGTACTGCTGGCCGTAGGGCTGCTGGCCGTACTGCTGCCCGTGGGGCTGCTGGCCGTAGGGCTGCTGGCCGTACGGCGGCTGCCCGTAAGGCGACGGGTACGGCGGGGCCTGGGGGTCGGGCTGCCGGTCGTGCTGCTGGTCGGGCTGCTGGCCGTGCTGGTCGCTCATGGGCGTCATTCGACCACGGACGCGGACGGGCGGCCCGGGCAACCCCGAACCACCCGTCCGTCCGTCGGCACGACTCGTCAGTAGAGGGCGCCCGGGGCGCGGGTGCGCTTGAACCACTCCCCGGCGCCCCCGGAGAAGAGCAGCGCGATCACGGCGACGGCCGCGATGAGCGTGATGGCAGAGAGGCCGCTGGTGATGCTCACCAGGCTGAACAGCGCGGTGATCGCGGAGGAGACGACGAGGACGATCCGCGCGGCGTTCGAGCGGCGCAGCACCATCACGGCCAGCACGCAGGCGATCAGGCACCACACCAGGAACACGGCGAACAGGACGAGCAGGAAGGCGTAGGCGTCGTCGGCGTTGACGGCCGTGCCGTCGAACGCCGCCTGGTCCTCGATCTGCTCCAGGACCGTGTCACGGGCGGCCAGCAGGCCGATGACCATGACACCGAACAGGAGTGCGGCCAGGCCGCTGAAGACGAGGGTGATGACCGAAGCCGCCGTGACGGTGCCCGGACGCTTGTCCGGATCGCCCGCCGGGGCGCCGTACGCGGGCTGGCCGTACGCCGGTTGTCCGTACCCCTGCTGGCCGTAGGGCTGGCCGTAGTCCCCCTGCTGGGGCTGGGACGGCTGGCCGTAGGGGTCCTGGGGCTGCGGCGGGCCGTCGTGGCCCGCGCCGTCACCGGAGTTGTGGGAGTCGCTCATGACTGCATTGCACCACGGACCACCCAAGAACCCGGGTCAGGAACGGCGGCACCAGTCGCGCACGTCGGGCCGCAGCAGGAGGGTGAGGGTGGCGGCGCAAGCCACGAGCGGGACCACCATCACCACCGACCCCAGGGAGGCAAGCAGGCAGACGACCCCGGCAGCCGCGGCCGATCCCGCCAGCGCCGGCCGTGCCCACGACGGGCGGCCGCGCAGCACGAGGAACGCCAGCACCGATGCCCCGGCCGACCAGACCACGGTGACGGCCGCGGTGATCCAGGTGGCGACCTGCAGCGCCCGCTCGCCCACCCCGGTCTCCAGCAGGGCGGGGTCCTGGCGGCGCAGCTCCTCGAGGACGAGGTCGGGGGCGGCCAGCAGCGCCAGCGCGCTGGTCACCATGAGCAGGGACACCAGCCCGGAGAACACCCAGGTCACGACGCAGGCCGCCACCACCGCGCCAGGCCGGCGCGCGGGCCGAACGGGCGGCGCCGACCCGAGGTACGGCTGCGGCGCGCCCGGGGCGGCCGTGGCCCACGGTGACGGCTGCTGGCCGGGGGCCGCACCCCACGGGGTGGCCGCGGGAGGCTGGCCGAAGCCCTGGTGGGGCCGCGGCCCGGACCCCGGCGTCACCTGCGGCGCCTCGGGGACGTCGGGGGTGTCCGGCCTGTCCGGGCCCGCCGGCCTGCGCTCCCGTTCTGTGTCCCGTTCTGAGTCCCGTTCTGAGTCCCGTTCGGTGTCCCGTTCGGTGTCCCGGTCGGGCACCGGTCCCCAGGCACCGCGCTCGCGCAGCGACTCCGGGGTCCGCGGCGGGCGGCCGTCGAACCAGGCGCGGGCCGGCTCGAGCCAGAGCAGCACGGCGGACGCGGCCACCAGCGACGACAGGAAGCCGCCGACCAGCAGCCCGCTCAGGAACAGCGGGATCGCGACGAGGGTCAGCGCCAGCCGGGCGCCGCGGTGGCGGCGCAGCACGTGGAAGCCGAGGATGCCGGCGGCCGCGGCGCACCCGGCCGCGACCATCGAGACCATCTCGAGCAGCTGCTGCGCGGCGGGCACGTCGAGACCCAGCCCGTTGCCCGGGGGCGTCGAGAGGAACTCGTCGATCGACTCGCGGGTCTCGAGGTCGCGCAGCGTCCCGATCCGCTCGAAGACGGTGACGACGAGCAGGGCGGAGCCGACCATGATCAGCCAGCCCGCCATCGTCACCTGGCGCGGGCGGGTCTGGGAGGAGGGCTCAGCCATGCCTCAATTCCATCACGCAGGGGTGAGGGTCAGTCCGGCCTGCCCCTCGTCCCCGGCCCGGTCGACCGTGACCTTGCCGCCGTCGCCGATCTCACCGCCGATCAGCATCTTCGCGAGCGGGTCGCCGATGGCGCTCTGGATGAGCCGCCGGAGCGGCCGTGCGCCGTACGCCGGGTCGAAGCCGGCGTCGGCGAGCCAGGTCCGGGCGGCGTCGGTGACGTCGACCCCGATCCGGCGAACCGCCAGCCGCTTCTCGAGGAGCGCGAGCTGGAGGTCGACGATGTGGGCGAGGTCCTCGCGGGAGAGCGTCTCGAAGACCACCGTCTCGTCGAGCCGGTTGAGGAACTCCGGCTTGAACGCCTGCCGCACGGCCGCCATCACCGACTCACGCTTCTTCTCCGGGTCGAGGGTCGGGTCGACCAGGAAGCCGGAGCCGAGGTTGCTGGTGAGGATCAGCAGCGTGTTGCGGAAGTCGACCGTGCGGCCCTGGCCGTCGGTGAGCCGGCCGTCGTCGAGCACCTGCAGCAGGATGTCGAAGACCTCGGGGTGGGCCTTCTCCACCTCGTCGAGCAGCACGACCGAGTAGGGGCGGCGCCGGACGGCCTCGGTGAGCTGGCCGCCCTCCTCGTAGCCGACGTAGCCGGGAGGGGCGCCGACGAGTCGGGCCACGGCGTGCTTCTCGGAGTACTCGCTCATGTCGATGCGGACGATCGCCCGCTCGTCGTCGAAGAGGAAGTCGGCCAGGGCCTTGGCCAGCTCGGTCTTGCCGACGCCGGTGGGACCGAGGAAGAGGAAGGAGCCGGTCGGGCGATTCGGGTCGCTGATGCCGGCGCGCGAGCGGCGTACGGCGTCGCTCACGGCCTCGACGGCCGCCCGCTGCCCGACGAGGCGCTCACCGAGGACGGACTCCATCTCGAGCAGCTTGGCGGTCTCCCCCTGCAGCATCCTGCCGGTGGGGATCCCGGTCCACGCCTCGACGACCTCGGCGACCTGCTCGGGGCCGACCTCCTCGGAGACGAGCCGCTCGGCCTCGTCGGCCTCGGCACGCTCGGCGGCGGTGGCGGCCTCGATCTGCTTCTCCAGCGCGGGGATGCGACCGTAGAGGATCTCGCTCGCTCGGCCGAGCTCCCCCTCGCGCTGCAGTCGCTCGGCCTCGATGCGGAGCTGGTCGAGCTGGCGGCGCAGCTCACCCTCGCCCTCGAGCGTCGACTTCTCCTGCTCCCAGCGGGCCTCGAGGCCGCGCAGCTCCTCCTCCTTGTCGGCGAGGTCGGCGCGGAGCGCGGCGAGCCGCTCGACGGAGGCGTCGTCGGACTCCTTCTCGAGCGCGAACTCCTCCATCTTGAGGCGGTCCACGAGACGCCGGAGCTGGTCGACCTCCTCGGGCGAGGACTCGATCTCCATCCGCAGCCGGGAGGCGGCCTCGTCGACGAGGTCGATGGCCTTGTCGGGGAGCTGCCGGCCGGTGATGTAGCGGTCGGAGAGGGTCGCGGCGGCGACCAGGGCGGCGTCGGTGATCCGCACGCCGTGGTGGGCCTCGTACTTCTCCTGGATGCCGCGGAGGATCTGGATGGTGTCCTCGACGCTGGGCTCGCCCACGAAGACCTGCTGGAAGCGGCGCTCGAGTGCGGGGTCCTTCTCGATCCGCTCGCGGTACTCGTCGAGGGTCGTGGCGCCGATCATGTGCAGCTCGCCGCGCGCCAGCATCGGCTTGAGCATGTTGCCGGCGTCCATGGCGGAGTCGCCGCCGGCGCCGGCGCCGACGACCGTGTGGAGCTCGTCGATGAAGGTGATCACCTGGCCGCCGGCGTCCTTGATCTCCTCGAGGACGGCCTTGAGCCGCTCCTCGAACTCGCCGCGGTACTTCGCGCCGGCCACCATCGCGGCCAGGTCGAGACTCAGCACGCGGCGGCCCTTGAGGGAGTCGGGGACGTCGCCGGCGACGACGCGCTGGGCGAGGCCCTCCACGACGGCCGTCTTGCCGACGCCGGGCTCGCCGATGAGCACTGGGTTGTTCTTGGTGCGGCGGGACAGGACCTGCACGACGCGGCGGATCTCGGCGTCCCGGCCGATCACCGGGTCGAGCCGGCCCTCCTCGGCGGCGGCGGTGAGGTCGACGGAGTACTTCTCCAGCGCCTCGTACGTCGACTCGGCGTCGGGGCTGGTGACCCGGCGGTTGCCGCGCACGGCGGTCAGGCCCTCGCGCAGCCCGGCCTCGGTCAGCCCGGCGTCGGTGAGCAGCTTCTGGGCCGCGCTCTCGGTCCCGGCGATCGCGATGAGGAGGTGCTCGGTCGCGACGAAGTCGTCCTTGAGGGAGGCGGCGAGGTCGAGCGCCCCGGCCAGGACCCGCGTGAGCGCCCCGGACGCGCCGGGCTGCTGCACCGTGGCGCCGCTGGCGCGGGGCAGCGACTCCTGGGCTCGGCGGGCAGCCGCGGTGAGGGCGTCGGCGTCGACGCCGGCCTTCGTGACCAGGGTGCGTGCGGTGCCCTCCCGCTGCTCGAGCAGGGCGAGGAGGAGGTGGACGGGCTCGGTGTTGGTGTTGCCGGCGGTGGTCGCGGCGAGCTGCGCGGCCTCGATCGCCTCGCGGCTGCGGGTGGTGAACTTCTCGGCACCGAACTGGCTCATGGATGGCGTCTCCTCAGCTGACCCGGACTGGAGCATCCTGCGTGCTCGTCACTGTCGTCAACGTTCCCAAAGTTGAGTCTGTTCCACTCAACTTCGGATTTTTCCGCGTGGCGCCCGACCCCGCCCCGCGAGGTCCCTAGGATGGCGGAAAAGCAGCACCTCCACCGTCCAGCCCCCGGGACGTCACGTCAGGACACGCCATGCCCCTCTTCCGCCGCACCAAGCCCGAGCCGGAGCCCGAGGCACCGCCCGCAGCCGAGGCCAAGGCCCCCGTCCGCGTGCTCGTCGTCGACGACGAGGAGGACCTGCGGGCGCTGCTGCAGACCGCGCTCGAGCGCGAGGGCTTCGACGTGGTGGGGGCGACCGGCTCCGCGGAGACCGCGCTGGCGCTGGTCGAGCACGAGCCGCACCCCGACATCGTGCTGCTGGACCTGCACATGCCCGACGTCACCGGGCTCGACCTGATGCCGCAGATCCTGGAGCGGGCCCCCGACACGAAGATCGTGGCCTGCTCGTCGATGGAGAACTCCTACATGGTCGAGGCCACGATCGAGGCCGGCGCGACCAGCTACATCGTCAAGGGCGTCTCGGTGAGGAGCATCGCCCAGCACCTGCACCGGGTCGCGGAGTCCGGCCGGATGAAGATGGTGCGCCCCTACCCGCTTCGCCAGGACTACCGGAACGACTGACGAGCCTCACCGGCCGGCCATGGGCTGCTGACCCGCGCCCCGCCCGGAGCCGCCGTCGTTCTCGGGCGGCACGGCGTGCACCGGGTAGCTCGCCGTCCCTTCCTCCTGGCCGACGAGGCACGTCCGGCAGAAGTCCTCGCCGAACGGCGTCAGGTGGATGCTGCGTCGCACCACCTTCGCGAAGGTGACGGAGTGGACGGCGGCCAGCACGTCGGGCTGCGCCTCGAGGACCTGGTAGTCCATCGGGTCCCGAAGCGGCTCGCGGCTGAACCACACCAGCCCGAGCCGGAACAGGTTGTTGAGGTACGCCGGGACGTGGTCGAGGTGCCGGCAGCCCGCGCGCGCCCCGATCATCGTGAGCCCGGGCGCGATCAGCTGGCTGCTGACCATGCCGACCGGGCCGCCGGTGCGGACGTCGACGCTGGGCTGCGGCCCGCCCTGCAGCAGGAGCAGCAGGATCCGCGCCTCGTCGGGAGCCAGCTCGTCGAGGATCCGTTCGTACGCCGGGTGGGTGATGCCGTCGTCGCGCACGTCGCGGGAGCGCTCGAGCAGCGCCGCGCCCCGCTCCCGCAGGGTCGGCGGGTCGGGAACCCGGCGGACCCGCCCGTTCGCCCTCCCCTGCTCCTCGGCCGGGGGATCCGCCAGCCCCGCGAGTGACTCACCCGCGTCCACCAGCGCCTTGGACACCGGGACGCCCGCGCTGACGGAGCGGGCCAGCTCGCCGATCACCGACGCCGCGCCGGTCGCCTCCCTGGCGAGCGCAGCGGCCTCGTCCGGGTCTGCCACCGCGCGCGCCACGCGGCGGCCGGCGCGGGCCCAGGTCCGCACGCCCCACTCGGTGGTGTGCCACGCCGCCGAGGCGGCGACCCGGGCCAGGCCGGGCAGCGCGTCGACGGCGGGCCGGTCCTCGTAGGGGTCGGCCGGACCCACGGCCGGCTCCCCGCGCCTTGCCCGGCGCGGCTCCTGCGGCGGTTCCTGAGGCCGGTCGTGAGGGGCGGTCACCACGCGGTCACCCCCCGACCCCGAACAGCCACAGGTGCAGGAACCCGCCGCCGAGCCCCATGACGGCGCCGTGGGCGTAGAGCATCCACTCGTCCTCCTTGATGGCCGACCGCATCATCTCCACGAAGTCGCGCGGCGGCAGCTGCTTGGTCCGGGTCGCCACGAGGGTGCGGATCCGCTCCGCCTGTCGGCGACTGAAGACGGGATCGATGAAGGGGGCGGCGGTGAGACCGACCGCCTCCCGGGCGACCGAGTCGCGGATGGCGTCGAACCGGTCGGGCCCGACAGCGACGCGGACGGCGGCGCGCGCCGGGCCCGCGGCCTTGTCGATGGCCGGCCGGAGGGCGGCCGCGAGCAGCGCCCGGGTCCGGTCACCCCGCGGCCCCTCGAGGAGGAACTCGCCGATGCGCTCGAGGGTGATGACGTCGTCGGCGATGATGCGGGCGTAGACCTCGGCCGCCTCCTCCTGGCGACGCGGGAAGAGCCCGTGGACCCGGATGCCGAGGATCCGCCGCGGCTCCGGCGGCTCGAAGATCAGCCACATGCCGAGGGCGTTCGTCGCCCAGCCGACGACGACGCCGAGGATCGGCAGCAGCCACCACTGGCCCACGGCGTGGTCGATCACCGCCACCGGGACGCCGAGCAGGAAGCCGAAGACGAAACCGAAGGTGACCATCAGGTCGAGCTCGCGCTGGCCGAAGTCGCGGAAGATCCGCACCACCAGCGACGGGTTGGCCCGGAAGTGGTCGATGACCATCAGCTTGGGGTCGAGCAGCTGGTCGATGTGCTCGCCGATCTCGTCGGTGACCCGCCCGGCCACCGCAGGCAGCTGCGCCTGGACCCGCTCGACCACGGCCGTGCGCACCGGCCGCGGCAGGTCCCGCCACAGCCGCGGGTGGTCCTTGCGCATCACCTCGTCGACCAGCGCGGGGATCTCGGGCCGGAACACGGTCACGATGTGCTCGGCGATCTGGTCGGGCTCGAGCTGCTGGTAGAACTCCCCCGGCGTGCCGAGCTTGGCGATCGCCTTGTCGACCGCGATGCTCCCCATCTTGGCGGCGCGGGCGGGGATGATCCCCTGCCAGCCGACGCCGCCCTGCAGGATCCCGGGCACCTCCTGCGCCCGGCGAGGCAGCACCCAGGCGAGCTCCCGCATGCCGGGGACCCGGACGCCGCGGAACTCCACGGGCCGGAAGAGCATCACCAGGCCCGACCAGTTGATGAGCCAGCCGATGACGCCCGTGAAGACAGGGATCGTCCAGAAGTGGACCCAGTCGACATGGACGAGGAAGTCCGCGACGTACCCGGCGACGTACCCGGTCACGTCCTGCGGCGCCACCGCCACCACCCCTTCGCCACCGGCCCCCGTGGAGTGGCCGTCCCGACCGGACGAGGCTACTGGCCGATTCGACATCCGGACAGAATTTGTCAAGCGAGTCACACCGGGCACGCCCGGGTGGTGCAGTCATTCCCCGGAGCGGCGGGGCGGGAAACCTGCCGACGCGGGCGAGGGGGCGAGGGGTCAGCGCCCCCGGCGCCACACGACCAGGGACTGCCCGGGGGGCGGCTGCCACGGCACGGGGAGCCGGCTGCCGCCGACCCCGGCCTGCGCGCCGTTCTGGCGCACCGCCCGGCGCAGCGCCTCGCGGGTGGCCTCGAGCTCGGCGACGAGCTCCTCGTTGCGGGCCCGCAGCGCGGCGATCTGGTTCTCCAGGTCGAGCAGCCGGCGCACGCCCTCGATGCCGATGCCCGCCGAGGTCAGCTCGGCGATGGTGCGCAGCCGCTCGATGTCGCGGTGGGAGTAGCGCCGGCCGCCGCCGCCGGTGCGGCCGGGGGTGATGAGCCCCATCCGCTCGTAGGCGCGCAGCGTCTGGGGGTGGAGCCCGGTGAGCTCCGCGGCGACGCTGATGACGTAGACGGCAACGTCGGGCCCGGGCGTCGGGATCCCGGCCGGGCTGACCGGGCCGACCGGGCCGACCGGGTGCTCACGACGCGTGGCCATCAGGCACCGCCCTCGAAGAGGTTGCCGCGCAGCGGCTTGCCGCCGGTCGCCTGCCGGTAGGCCTCCACCGCGGCGCGGGCCTTGTCGTCGAGCACCGCCGGCACGTGCACCTCGACGGTCGCCAGCAGGTCGCCGCGGGTGCCGTCGGAGCGGCGCGCACCCTTGCCGCGGACCCGGAAGGTGCGGCCGTTGGGCGTGCCGGGCGGGATCTTCAGCGTGACCGGGCCGCCGGACAGCGTGGGGACCTTGATCTCGGCCCCGAGCGCGGCCTCGTCGAACGAGACCGGGACGTCGAGGGTGAGGTTGTCGCCCTTGCGGCCGAAGATGCGGTGGGGCGAGACCTTCACGGTGACGTAGAGGTCGCCCGCGGGACCGCCGTTCTCGCCGGAGCCACCCTTGCCGCGGAGCCGGATCCGTTGGCCGTCCTTGACGCCCGCCGGGATGCGGGCCTGGATGGTGCGCGCCGAGGCGCCCCGGCCACTGCCGTGGCACGTGGGGCACGGCTCGTCGTAGACGAGCTGCCGCCCGCCGCAGGCCGGGCAGGTCTCGTTCATCGAGAAGGCGCCGCCGACCGAGGCGACGACGAACCCCGCGCCGTCGCACTCGGGACAGACGTGCGGCTTGGTGCCGGGCTTACCACCCGTCCCGGAGCAGGCCGGGCACGGCGCGTCGGAGGTGAGCCGCAGCGAGATGGTCACGCCGTCGAGCGCATCGGTGAAGCTGATGGTCGCCGTGGTCTCGACGTCCGGCCCCTTCTGGGGACGGCGCTGGGCCCGGCCACGACCACCACCGAAGAGGTCGCCGAACATGTCGCCGAACCCGCCCCCGCCGCCGGTGCGCTCGCGCAGCAGGTCGTCGAGGTTGAAGCCGCCACCGCCCGCCGTACCGCCGCCGAAGCCGCCGGGGAAGCCACCCCGGAAGCCGCCGGCGCCGTAGAGGTCGCGCATCTCGTCGTACTTCTTGCGCTTCTCGGGGTCGCCGACGACGTCGTAGGCCTCGGCGACCTTCTTGAACTTCTCGTGCCTGGCCCGAGCATCAGCAGAGTCGCCCGGGTGGGAGTCGGGATGGTTGGCGCGGGCGAGCTTGCGGTAGGCCTTCTTGATCTCGTCGGCCGAGGCGTCCTTGCCGACACCCAGCTCGGCGTAGAAGTCCTTGTTCGCCCAGTCGGCGCGCATACCGTCGGTGCTCACCCGCACCTCCCTTCCACTGTCGTCAGCTCGTCAGCTCGAAGCCGGGTCGACCACGAGGACCTGCGCGGCCCGGACGACCCGGTCGCCGATGCGGTAGCCCGCCTTGGCGATCACCTTGCACGTCGTGACGCTCACGTCGGGATCCTCCCCGATGTGGGACAGCGCCTCGTGGAACGTCGGGTCGAACGGCTCCCCGACCTCGCCGAACCGGGTCAGCCCCAGCCCGGTCACGACGCGCTCGAGCTGCTCGGCGACGGTCTTGAGGCCGTCCTCGAGCGGGCCGTGCTCGCGGGCCCGGTCGATGGTGTCGAGCACCTCGATGATGGGCGTCAGCGCGGCGTAGGTGGCGTTCTCGCGGATGAGCTCGCGGTCGCGCTCGACCCGGCGCTTGTAGTTGAGGTACTCGGCCTGGAGCCGCTGCAGGTCGCCTGTCAGGTCGGCGAGGTCCTGCTTCGCCCGCGACAGGTCGTCGTCGAGCTCGGCCCCGAGCTGCTCCTCGGTCGGCCCCGCGGCCGCGTCGAGAAGGTCCTCGGGGCTCGCCTCGACCTCGGTCTCGTTGGCCATCTCGGCCGCGGCCTCCCCGAAGCCCCCGGCGGGGGCAGCCGCGTCCTGCGGCTGCCCCTCGGCGGAGGTCTGCGACGCCACGCCCGACTCCGGTCGGGACTCCGTCACTTGCTGTCACCCTCGCTGGTGTCGTCGGTCTGCTCGTCGACGATCTCGGCGTCGACGACGTCCTCGTCGGCCTCGCCCGTGGCGCCGGTGGCCCCACCCGCTGCGGCCTGGTCGGCCTCCGCGGCGGCGTACATCGCGGCACCCATCTTCTGGCTGGACTCGCCGAGCTTGCTGACGCCGGCCTTGAGCTCGTCGGCCGAGGCCTCCTCGTTCTCGAGCGTCTTCTTGAGGGCGTCGACGTCGGCGCGGACCTCGGTCTTGACGTCCTCGGGCAGCTTCTCGTCGTTCTCGTCGAGGAACTTCTCGGTGGTGTAGACGAGGGACTCGGCCTGGTTGCGGACCTCGACGGCCTCGCGACGCTTGGCGTCCTCCTCGGCGTACTGCTCGGCCTCGCGGACCATGCGGTCGATCTCGTCCTTGCCGAGCGCCGAGCCACCGGAGATGGTCATCGACTGCTCGCGACCGGAGGCCTGGTCCTTGGCGGAGACGTGCACGATGCCATTGGCGTCGATGTCGAAGGTGACCTCGATCTTCGGCACGCCGCGCGGCGCCGGCGGGAGGCCGGTCAGCTCGAAGTTGCCGAGGGGCTGGTTCTGCGCCCACATCTGGCGCTCGCCCTGGGCCACCTTGATCTCCACGGACGGCTGGTTGTCGTCGGCCGTCGTGAAGATCTCCGAGCGCTTGGTCGGGATCGTGGTGTTGCGCTCGATCAGCGTGGTCATCACGCCGCCCTTGGTCTCGATGCCGAGGCTGAGCGGGGTGACGTCGAGGAGCAGCACGTCCTTGACCTCACCCTTGAGGACGCCGGCCTGGAGGGCGGCGCCCACGGCGACGACCTCGTCCGGGTTGACGCCCTTGTTGGGCTCCTTGCCGCCGAGCAGCTCCTTGACGACCTCGGTCACGGCCGGCATGCGGGTGGAGCCGCCGACCAGCACGACGTGGTCGATGTCCTTGATGGCCACGCCGCCGTCCTTGAGGACGGACTGGAACGGCTGCTTGGTGCGCTCGAGCAGGTCGGCCGTCATCTTCTGGAACTCGCTGCGGGTGAGCTTCTCCTCGAAGTGCAGAGGGCCGGACTCGCCGTGGGTGATGTAGGGCAGGTGGATCGTGGTCTCGGAGGACGAGGACAGCTCGATCTTCGCCTTCTCAGCGGCCTCCTGGAGGCGCTGCTTGGCGATCTTGTCGGCGCCGAGGTCGACGCCGTTGTTGTCCTTGAACTTCTTGATCATCCACTCGACGACGCGGGCGTCCCAGTCGTCACCGCCGAGGTGGTTGTCGCCGGAGGTGGCCTTGACCTCGACGACGCCCTCGCCGATCTCGAGCAGGGACACGTCGAACGTGCCCCCGCCGAGGTCGAAGACGAGGATGGTCTGGTCGTCGCCCTTGTCGAGGCCGTAGGCCAGCGCGGCCGCGGTGGGCTCGTTGACGATGCGCTGGACGTTGAGGCCGGCAATCTCCCCGGCCTCCTTGGTGGCCTGGCGCTGGGCGTCGGAGAAGTACGCCGGGACGGTGATCACCGCGTCGGTGACGGGCTCGCCGAGGTAGGCCTCCGCGTCACGCTTGAGCTTCTGCAGCACGAAGGCGCTGATCTGCTGCGGCGTGAAGAACTTGTCGTCGATCGTCGTCTTCCAGTCGGTGCCCATGTGGCGCTTGACCGACCGGATGGTGCGGTCGACGTTGGTGACGGCCTGCCGCTTGGCGACCTCACCGACGAGGACCTCGCCGGACTTGGCGAACGCGACCACCGACGGGGTGGTGCGGGCGCCCTCGGCGTTGGCGATGACGGTGGGCTCGCCACCCTCCAGGACGGACACGACGCTGTTGGTCGTGCCCAGGTCGATGCCGACCGCTCGTGCCATGGTGTGTTACCTCCGGTTGAAGTGCGTGGGTGCGGCCATCCTGCGCCGCTCAGTGCGAGTGTGGCAAACAAGTTGAGCCCGTTCAACTCAACTTCGCTCATGGGGCACAACACACCGGTCCAGTCCGGGATTCCCGCCGGTCACGCCCCGGGATAGATCCGGTAGCCCGACATCCGCTTGTGCCCGAACTCCTCGTAGAACGGCTCCGCCGCCGCATCGGTGACGAGATCCATCCGCTTGGTGCGGGTGGCCTGGAAGGTCGCGACGACGAGCAGCCGGGCGATGCCGCGCCGACGGTGGTCGGGGTGGACGGCCAGGAAGCCCAGGTGGGACTGGAGCACCCCGTCCCCCATCGCCTGCGCCCAGCCGACGACCTCCTCGCGCTCACCCCGGTGCACGGCGACGTACGCCACGGCACCGGGCGCCGTGCACACCCGGCGCACGACGTCGGGGTCGGTGAGCGAGGGCCACTGGACCGTCGTCGACAGCCGGGCGACGGCCTCGGCGTCGTGGTCCTCGAAGGGGCGGAGGTCGACGGTCGCCATGCGGGGACACTACGGGCCGAGCCGGCCGGTGGGCCGTCCGGAGCCGCTCGGTGAGCATCGCCACAATGGGCTCCGAACCGGCCCGAGCCGGAATAGCGGGCGGGGTCTGCATTGTCATGCCGGGCATGACCGTTCCGACGATCACGCTCCACGACCAGACCACCATCCCCCAGCTCGGGTTCGGCACCTGGCAGGTGCCGCCGGAGGACACCGCCGACGTGGTGTCGCAGGCGCTCGAGGTGGGCTACCGCCACATCGACACGGCGCAGATGTACGGCAACGAGAAGGGCGTCGGCGCCGCCATTGCCGACTCCGGGCTCACCCGCGAGGACATCTACGTCACCAGCAAGCTGAACAACGGCTTCCACCGGCCCGACGACGCGCGCCGCGCGTTCGACGAGACGCTGGGCGCGCTCGGCCTCGACCGGATCGACCTCTTCCTCATCCACTGGCCGCTGCCGACGCTTTACGACGGCGACTACGTCTCGACGTGGCGCACGCTCGCCGAGTTCGTCGAGGACGGCCGCGCCACCTCGGTCGGCGTCTCGAACTTCCAGCCGGCCCACCTCGACCGGATCATCGAGGAGACCGGCGTGGTGCCGGCGGTGAACCAGATCGAGGTCCACCCCTACTTCACCAACGAGGCCGCCCGCGCCGCGTCGATCCGCCACGGCGTCGAGGTCGAGGCGTGGTCCCCGATCGCGCAGGGCCAGGTGCTCGACGACGCCGTCATCGGCGAGATCGCCCAGCGCCACGGCAAGACGCCCGCCCAGGTCACCCTGCGCTGGCACGTCGAGCGCGGCGACATCGTCTTCCCGAAGTCGCTGCGGCAGGAGCGGATGCGGGAGAACTTCGAGATCTTCGACTTCACCCTGTCCGCCGCCGAGGTCGACGCGATCAGCGCGCTGGACCGCGGCCCCCAGGGCCGCATCGGCCCAGACCCGGACACGTTCGACTACGTGCCCGTCTGAGTGCCCGCCTGAAAGCCCGTCGCACTCGACCGACCCCGGTCAGTCGGCACCCAGGGCCCGGCCCCAGTCCTCCAGCAGGCTGGCGAGCCGGGCCCTGTCGCGCTCGGGGAGCAGCCCGACCAGCCGGTGCTCGTTGGCCATGTGGTCGTCGAAGGCCCGGTCGATGAGCCGACGCCCCTTCGGGGTCAGCGCGACGACCCGGCCGCGGGCGTCGGTCTGGCCGATGGTGCGGGTCACCAGCCCGCGCTCCACGAGCCTGTCGACCCGCTTCGTGATCGCCCCCGAGGTGACCATCGTGCTCGCGGCCAGCGCGGTCGGCGACAGGGCGTACGGCGCCCCCGAGCGCCGCAGCGTCGCGAGCAGGTCGAACTCGCCCTCGGCGAGGCCGTGCTCCTCGAACACGTTCGTCAGCTCGGCGCTCAGCACGAGTGCCACCCGGCTGAGGCGACCGATCACGCCCTGCGGCGAGACGTCGACGTCGGGGCGCTCGCGCGCCCACTGCTCCATGATCCGGGCTACGTGATCGGGCTCATGGTCCATGCCGGGGAATATACCTTCCGAGGAAACTATTATGTCTTCCATGGAAAACAACTGGCGCGTCCCGCTGATCGCGGCCATCGCCCCCATCGCGTGGGGCTCGGGCTACTACGTCACGGCACACTTCCTGCCGCCGGACCGGCCGCTGTTCGCCGCTGCGGTCCGGGCGCTGCCGGTCGGCCTGCTGCTCCTCGCGTGGACCCGCCAGCTGCCGCGTGGCGTGTGGTGGTGGCGCGCCGGGCTGCTCGGCACGCTCAACGTCGGCCTGTTCTTCCCGCTGATCTTCCTCGCCGGCTACCGGCTGCCCGGCGGCCTCGCCGCCACGATGACGGCCACGGCGCCGATCATGGTGGCGCTCGTCGCGTGGGCGCTCATCGCCGAGCGGCCCCGGGCGGTCTCCCTCGCCGCGGCGGTCGTCGGCGCCGGCGGGGTGGCCCTTCTCGTCCTGAAGGGCGGCGTCAGCCCCGACCCGGTCGGCGTCGCGGCGGCGCTGGGCGCGGTGACGCTGTCGTCGTTCGGCTTCGTGCTGGTCAAGCGCTGGCACCCGCCCGTCGGCATGCTCACCTTCGCCGCATGGCAGCTCGTCGCCGGCGGGATCGTGCTGGTGCCGGTCGCCGTCCTGGTCGAGGGCGCCCCGCCGGCGCTCGACGCCCGCGCCGTCGGCGGCTTCCTGTACATGGGCCTGGTC
Organism: Nocardioides sp. GCM10027114; assembly: GCF_042659625.1. Taxonomy (NCBI): domain Bacteria; kingdom Bacillati; phylum Actinomycetota; class Actinomycetes; order Propionibacteriales; family Nocardioidaceae; genus Nocardioides; species Nocardioides sp. GCM10027114. The sequence continues at coordinate 166,664 of NZ_JBHSSS010000023.1, read as the reverse complement.
GCCACCGGCCTCGCGTACGTCGCGTGGTTCACCGGCCTGCGGCGGATGCCGGCCGGCGCGGTGGCGCTGATCGGGCTGCTCAACCCCGTCGCAGGCGTGGTGATCGGTGTGCTGCTCGCCGGGGAGGTCTTCGGGCCGGTGCAGGCGCTCGGGATGCTGCTCGTGCTCGGTGGCGTCCTGGCCGGGCAGCCGGCGGTGCAGGACGGCGTGCGCGGGCTGCTGGCCGGCCGTGCCGCCGGAACGGCCGTCACCACCGGTCGCCCGGCCACCGACGCAGAGGAGGTCGACGAGCCGGTGCGAGCGGCCTGACTCAGCCGATCCGGATGCGGACCTCGTTGGACTTCCGGCCGCTGTCTGTGTCGACCACACGGAACCGGTTGACGCCTGGTTGGCTCGTCTGGACGTACGTCGAGAAGGTCGCGTCGCTGACGGAGACCGTCACCGGAAAGTCCTTCCAGGCCCCGCCGGTGTAGCGCTGCACCTGCAGCACCGCGCCCTCGCCGCCCTGGTAGACACCCGTCAGGTCGATCTGCTGCATCGGCGCCACGGCGGTCTGCCCCGCGGACAACGAGATGACGGGCGCCGGCTTCTCCGACTTCTCGGGCTTCTTGGGCTTGCCGGACTGGCTCGGCTCCTGGGTCGGCTGCGCGTTGAGGGTGATGAGCGGGTCGGTGTTGGCGCTCGTACGGACCGGCCTCGGCAGGTACAGCGAGGCACCCCCGGTGGTCTCGGCGGCGACCTCGTCGCCGCCCAGCCCCAGCATGCGGGTGCCGGCGAGGGCGGCGAGGCCGAGGACCAGACCGACCGCCAGCCCCACCCCGAGCAGCGCGACGAGGCCGGCGACGACCGGGCGCTCGGTGCGCTCGGAGACTTCGCGGTCAGGCACGGACCTACCCCCAGGTGCTGTGGACGACGCACGTCATTCTCACCGACGGGCGCAACCCGGGCCAACCGGCGCCCACGATGGGGCCGCTGAGGGAGACCCGGGTCACCCGATCGGCTCGCCCGCGGCCGCGCGGGCCTCCCGCTCGGCGACGGCGTACTCGTCGGTGCGGGCGTCGTAGCTCCAGAAGTCGCGCAGCACGGCCGCGGTGACCGCGACACCGGCGATGCAGGCGATGCCACCGCTGGTGATGGCGCCGCGGACCGACCACAGATCGGCGGTGAGGCCGGCCCGGACCTGGCCGCCGAGGGGACCGATCGAGTAGGACAGCATCTCGATGCCGGCCAGCCGACCCCGCATCTGCTCCGGGATGGTCTGGCTCCACACGGTGCCTCGGAAGACTCCGGAGATCATGTCCGCACCGCCCGAGAGCATCAGGAACAGCAGCACCAGCCAGATGCTCGGCATCAGGCCCGCGAGCGCGAGGCACGCGCCGTACGCCGCCGCGGCGATCACGATCGCGCGCCCGTGGTGGTGGATCCGTGCGGTCCAGCCGCTGAGCGCCGTCGCGACCAGTGCGCCGACGGTCTCGGCCGAGTAGAGCAGGCCCAGCAGCTGCGGCTGGCTGAAGACCTCCTCGGCCAACGCCGGGAACAGCACCACCGGCATCGCGAGCAGCATGGCGGCGATGTCGACGAAGTAGGTGCCGAGCAGGTCCTTGCGGGAGAACGCATAGCGGACGCCCTGCACGATGCCGGCCAGGCTGGGTGGCGTGGTCTCGGCGCGGTGCGGGTAGGGCCGCATCAGGAAGTAGAGGACCGTGGCGACGGCCAGCGCGACGATGTCGATGACGAAGCACCAGCCGATGCCGACGTAGGCCACGAGCAGACCGCCGACCAGCGGACCCACGAGGACGCCGATCTCCATGCCGAGGCTGGTCAGCGCGTTGGCGGCCATGATCTTGTCGTGCGGCACCGTGCGCGGCATGAGCGCCTCGCGGGAGGGGCGCTGCATCGACGAGGTGGCCGCGTGGAGGCCGGCCATGAGGAAGATCAGCGGGATGCTCGGCTCGTCACGGAACGCGTTGACCGCCAGGACGCCGATGATCACCGCCTGCGCGGCGCCGGTCCACACGAGCAGCTTGCGGCGGTCGACGTGGTCCGCGAGCGCGCCGCCGTACAGGCCGAACACGACGAGCGGGACCAGCTCGACCAGGCCGATGGCGCCGACCGCGAAGTTCGACCCGGTCAGCTGGTAGATCTGGAACGGGATGGCGACGTAGCTGACCATGCCGCCGAGGTAGAACACCGTGCCCGCGACGAACAGCAATCGGAAGTCGCGGTACTGCAGCGGGGTGGTGTCGACGCGCATCGCGCGCAGTCGCTCTCGGATGGTCACGAGCAGAAATCGTGACACCGCGCCCCGTGGCCGCGCACCCCTTTTTCGTGGGGGTCCAATCAGGTTTGACGTGTGCCGTCCCGTCGGGGTCAGGCGGGGGCGTGGAGCCGGATCCGCGCCCGGTGGCTCGGCACGCTGGTGATGTTGCGGACCTTCGGCTTCTCCTCGCCCACCGCGGTGACGTCGTACCGCGAGAAGACCTCGCGCAGCACGGCGACCCCCTCCATGAGCGAGAAGCCGGCGCCGATGCAGCGGCGTACGCCGCCTCCGAACGGGATCCAGGTGTTGGCCGGCGGGTTCTGGCCCACGAACCGCTCGGGCCGGAAGGTCTCTGGGTCCTCGAAGTTGTCGGCGCGGCCATGGGCGATGAGGATCATCGGCCCGACCGTCGCGCCCGCCGGCAGGTCGATGCCGCCGACGGTGGCCGGCCGCTGGAGCGTACGGACGACCTCCGGGATGACCGGGTGCAGCCGCAGGGACTCCTTGAGCACCGCCTCGAGCCATGCGTCGTCGCCGGTGGCGGCGGCCTCGCGGGCGCGGCGGCGCTGCTCGGGGTCACGGCCGATCTCGTGGAGAGCCCACGCCAGTGCGGTCGCCGTGGTCTCGTGGCCGGCGAGGAGCAGGGTCACCAGCTGGTCGCGCAGCTCGACGTCCGACAGCCCGTCGCCCTCGTCGTCCACCTGGATCAGCCGGGAGAGCACGTCGGTTCGCTCGGCGAGGTCGGGGGCCAGCCGGCGCTCGCGGATCTCGGCGTAGATCAGCCGGTCGAGCTCGCACTGGTTCTGCACGGCGCGGCGCCACGGCCCGAAGTGCTGGAGCCAGGGCCAGCCCCAGCCCAGCAGGATCGCGGGGCTGACGTCGACCGTCTTGTTGACGCGGGGCCGCAGCTCGGCGAGCCGGCGGTCGTCGGTCATGCCGAAGACGACGCGCAGGATGACCTCGAGGGTCAGCGCGTTCATCCGGTCGAGGGCTGCCAGCTCGTCGCCGGGCTGCCACCGCGAGACCTCCTCGCGGGCGAGCCTGGTGACGAGGCCTTCGTACCCGCGCAGCGCCTGCCCGTTGAACGCGGGCATCAGCAGCTTGCGGGCGCGCTTGTGCTGGGAGGAGTCCACCAGCAGCAGCGAGTGCTCCCCCATCACCGGACCGAGGATCGCGTTGCCCTTGCCCGCATGGAAGACCTCCGGGTCCCCGGCGAAGATCTCGCGGGCGTGCTCGGGCCGGGTGAAGAACACCAGCGGCCTGCGCCGTGGCGCGATCCGCACCGTGAAGACGTCGCCGTAGCGGCGGTGCGCCCACGGCACGAACTGGTGGCGGAACCGCAGCAGCGCCACGGTCTGCACGGGGGCCGGCCATCGCGGCCCGGGCGGCAGCTCGCGGGAGTCGATCCGCGGCGGCGCCTTGTCGCCGTAGGGGCGCATGCGATCCAGCCGCTGCTGCGTCAGCTCGTCGGTCTGCTGGTCGAGCGCCATGTCGGCTCGCCTCCCCTGTTCCGGTCCGCGGGCCGTCCCATACTACGAGTACGTCAACCCCTCCCGTTGAGTCCGCACTTCCCACGGTCGAGTCGGGAGTTCCGCACGTCGAGTCCCGACAAATGTCAGGAATCGACGGTCAGAAGTGCGGACTCAACGGTGGATCAGGCGCGGCGGATGCCGAGCAGCTCGTGGCAGGGCAACGGGTTCTCGCGCTCGGCGCGGCAGGTGAGCTGGGCGGTGTCGGGGCCGCGGGTGGTGCGGACGCGGACGGCGTACTGCTGGGCGCCGACGGCGAAGACGGCGTCGGTGACGCCGTCTTCGGCCTTCCGCGCCACGAGCCGGAGCGCGTCGGCCCGGGTCTCCCCGAGCTCGCGGCGCAGCGCGATCTCGGCGTACTGGACGGGCATCGCCCAGCCGGAGCGGCCGCGCAGGTGGTCGAGCTCGAGCTGCCCCGACGAGAGGGCACCCGCGGCGGCGAGGGCGGCCGGCTTCTCGAGCCGCCCGTAGTAGAGGCCGTGCGGCAGCACGAGCATGTTGCCGGCGAAGCGGTCCCCGCCGATGTGCGAGACCTCCCAGGTCTCCTCGGGGTGCGCGGCCGCGAGCGCGGCGGCGACCGGCCGGCCGCGCTCGGCGCAGCAGGCGTCGTGCCGGCCGTGGGTGCACACGCACAGCACCGTGCCGTCGTGGCGGGTGATTCCCGCTGAATCACCTGCCCGCAGCGCCGCGAGGTCGAGGTCGAGCACCTCCCGCAGGTCGGCGACCTCGCCCCGCTCCAGCCAGGGCCGGTGCGGGTGGGCGTACGCCGCGAGGACGGTCGCCGGCCCGGCCTGGCCGGCGCCGCCGGCCCGGCGGCCGGGACGGCGGACGAGCAGCACCCGGACCCCGGCCTCGCGGGCGCGCGCGCCGAGCTCGGCGCCGAGCCCGTCGGGCAGCCGGGCGTCGCGCAGCGCGTCGACGCCCCACGGCCCGGCGTGCTCGACGAGCAGGAACGCCCGCACCGTCGAGGCGGTGCCGGCCACCGGCTCGTCGCGCAGCAGGCTGGCGGCGGAGCAGCGGTACGACGGGTCGGTCACGTGATCAGCCCACGACCTCGAGCAGCCCCTCGCGGACCAGCCGGCGGCACAGCACCAGCCGGCTCTGCGGGTCGAGGTGCTCGGCCAGGTCGGCCGGCCGCAGCCGGGTCCGCACCCGGACCTCCTCCAGCGCGGGCCGCACCCACGCCGGCACGTGCAGCGAGCGGTCGCCGAGCAGCACCTCGACCCGGTCGCCGGTCTCCCCAGAGTCCAGCAGCACGCACGGGTGGCCGGCCCGCCGCTGAAGCAGGGTGTCGTCGGCGAGGTCCCGGACTGCCAGCACGTCGCGGAGCCCGCCCGGCACCCGGGGGCTGCGGCCGGTCAGGAAGCGGCGTACCTCCGCGTCGACGGCGGCCGGGGCGTCGAGCCCGCGCACCGCCTCGGCCAGCCGCTCCAGCCGGTCGGCGAGGCCGTCGGCCAGCGCGCCCGGCTCGTCGAGGTACCCGGCGGGCAGGTGCCCGTCGTCCACCCCGGCCAGGGCCTGCTCGACGGTGCGGCGCACGAGGCCGCGCCAGGTCAGCTGGTTGATGCCGAGCGTGACGTGCAGCGACACGGTGTCCTGGGCGCGGGCGGCGTGCGGGGTCCCGGTCGGCAGGTACATCGAGAGCCCGGGCTCGAGCACGACGTCCTCGACAGCATCGGGCGTGTGCACCTCCCACCGCTTGGACCCCGCGGTCTGGAACACGAACACGTCGTGCCGGTCGGAGTGGACCGCGAAGCCCTGCGAGCCGGGCGGGGTGAGGTAGGCGTTGGCCTGGCACGGGTGGCCGAGCTCGAGCTCGAGCTGAGCCACCAGCCGGGTCAGCGGCGGCCAGTAGCGGTGCAACCCCTGGAAGACCACGGTCGCGCCCTCGTCGAAGGCGGCCAGCGCCTTGCGGGTGTCGACGAGCCCCGACAGCGGCCTGCCGGCCAGCGTCGCCCGGCGGGTGTACGCCGACTCCGGCAGCACCGACCCGTCGCGCGCCAGCCGGATGGACGGCGTGCGGATCGCCGTCTCGGTCAGCAGGTGGTCGGCGTCGTCGAGCGACAGCAGCCCCACCAGCTGCTCGGGGTCGGCGCGGTGGAGGTGCACGCGGGACGCCCAGACCTTCGTGAGGAAGGTCTGGGCGTCACCGCTGAGCAGGTCGAGCGCGGGGTGCGGGCTCAGGACGCGTCCCCGTCGGTCGAGTCGGACGCGTCGCCGTCGGTGGCGTCGGCGTCCGCGTCCGAGGCATCGGCGTCGGCGTCCGAGGCATCGGCGTCCGCGTCGGAGGCGTCGGCGTCCGAGGCATCGGCGTCCGCGTCGGAGGCGTCGGCGTCCGCGTCGGAGGCGCCCGCATCCGCGTCGCTGGCGTCGGCGTCGGCGTCCGAGGCGTCCGCATCCGCGTCGCCGGCGTCCCCGTCGGAGGCGTCGGTGGAGTCGCCGTCCGAGGCGTCCGAGTCGGTGCCGTCGGCGTCCCCGCCGCCACCGTCCGCCGCGTCGGCGTCACCAGTCACGCCCGGACCGGAGCTCGCCTGCGGCGTGGTCGTCATGTCGTCGTCGTTCAGCGGCTCGTCGGGGGTCATGCGATCCTCCTGGGTTCGGGCTGGTGCGGACGTTGCGCCCCAGTCTTGCCAGCCGAGCGGGGGCGGACAAGGGCGGCGCCGGGACCGTGCCCCGTGAGCCCTCCCGGCATGCCTGCCCCGACGTGCCTGCCCGACTGCCCCGACTGCGAGGGGGCGGGCGGCGCGGCGGACCGGTTCAGGCCAGCAGCCCCCGGCGCCTCGCCTCGGCGACGGCCTCGGTGCGGCCGGCCGCAGCGAGCTTGCCGAGGATGTTGGAGACGTGGACGCTCACGGTCTTGGTGCTGATGAACAGCTGCTTCCCGATCTCACCGTTGGTCCGGCCCAGCGCGACCAGCTCGAGGATCTCCCGCTCCCGCGGGGTCAGCGCGTCGGACCCGGCCCCGGTGGCCCGGGCGGGAGTGGTGCCGAGTGTGCGCAGCTCGTCGAGGAGCGGCCTCGCCCCCAGCCGCTGGGCCGCCTCCCGGGCCTGGTCGGCCACGACCCGTGAGCCCGCGGCGTCACCGGTCGCCCGGAGCACGCCGGCCAGGGCGGTGCGCACCTGCGCGAGCTCGTGGACGTCGCCGAACGCCTCGAACGCCTCCTCGGCGCTCCGCCACGCGGCCACGAGCCGGTCCTGGTCCGTGCCGTCGGGACCGTCCAGGCCGCTCAGCCAGCGGACCCTCGCCCACTCGGCCTCGACCCGCGCGCTCCACGCCCGGCCCTCGGCGCCCCAGCTGCCGGGCTCGGCGAAGCGCTGCAGCACGGTGCGGGCGTCCTGCCGGAGCCGGTCGGCCACCTCGACGTACGCCGGTCGCCGGGCCGCAGTCAGCGACGGCACCAGCCGGGCCAGCCCGCCCAGCGCGGTCGCGGCCAGCCGGACCCGGGCGCTGAACCACTCGTGCCAGATCTCGGTCATGGTCGCCACCACGTCGTCGTACGCCGCGACGACCGCGTCGGCGTCGCCGTCCCGCGCGGCCAGCTCCATCTCGAGCGCGGCGCCGCTGATGGCAACCATGCCCTCCGAGCGCCACATGGCCCGCAGCGCGCGCGGGTGCTCGGCCGGGGTCTCGCCCCGGGCGAGCGCGACCTGGAGCTGCAGACAGCGCAGCTGCGCCGCCGGCACGGGTGGTGCCGCCTGGCCCGGCACGTCGGCGAGCGCCAGCGCGGCGTCCCAGTCACCGCGGACGCGGTGGATCCAGGCGAGCTGGATCCGGCTCTCGAACCCCCACGGCTCGAAGGGGATGCCGGCGGCCAGCGACCGCTCGACGCCGATGCGGTACCACTCCGCGGCCCGGTCGAGCTCGGCCCAGTCCTGGTGGTTGTGGCCGAGCAGGACGATCCCGCGCAGCTCGGCGTGGAGGGCACCCGAGGCCGCGGCCCGCTCGACCGCCTGCCCGAGGGACGCCTGCAGGGCCTCCTTGGGCCCGGAGTTCTTGAGCGCCGACAGCGTGGTGAGGACGTCGGAGGCCAGCACCTGAAGGTCGTGCTGCTCGGCGAGCGCCAGCGCGTCGAGGCCGACCTCCTCAGCCCGCTCGTAGTGGCCGGCCCGGGCCAGCATCCGGGCGTGGACGGTGAGCACCTTGGCCCGCAGCCTCGGCATGTCGTGGGGCGCCAGCGCGACCGCCGCGGCCGACACCTCGCACGGGTCCTCGTCGGGCTCGGTCACGGCGAGCGCCGTCGCCCGGAACGCCAGCATCCGGGCCCGCGCCTCCGCCGGCGCGTCGTCCGGCAGCGCCGCGAGCTGCTCCGCCAGCAGCGCCGCCGCCCGGATCGGCTGGCCGCCGGCCGTGAGCGCCTCGGCCGCCGAGACCGCCAGCTTGGAGACGTCGACCCCGCTCGCCGGTCCCCGCGCCGGGTCGGCCACCAGCTCCAGCGCCTGCTGGTAGTGCCGCGCCGCCTCGACCGGTCCGCCGACGGCCAGGGCGTCGTCGCCGGCCTCGATGCTCGCGTGGAGCGCGGTGTCGAGGTCGAGCGCGAGCCGAGCGTGCCGCGCCAGCTCGGCCGCGACGCCCGCGGCCCGGCGCTCGCGCAGCGCCGCCGCGAAGGTGGCGTGCAGCCTCACCCGCTCGCCGGGGAGCAGGTCGTCGTACACCGCCTCCCCGAGGAGCGCGTGGCGGAAGACGTAGTGGCCGTCGAGCGGCACCAGCACGTTCATCTCCACCGCGGCGCGCAGGCCGTCGTCGAGCGCCGACTCCGGCAGCCCGGAGACCGCGCTGAGCATCTCGTGGGACACCCGGCGTCCCGCGACGCTGGCGGCCCGCACCACCTGGCGGGCGGTGTCGTCGAGCCGGTCCAGCCGGACCAGCAGCACGTCGGCCAGCTCGGCGGGGACGAACCGGCCAGGTCCGCTGGCCGCGCCGACGAGCTCCTCGACGAAGAAGGCGTTGCCCTCGGCGCGGTCGACGATGTCGGCGACCTCCGCGTCCGCCAGCGGCGCGGGGTGGAGCTCGTGGATCAGGCTGCGAACGTCGGGCGGCGACAGCGGCTCGAGCGCCAGCCGCTCGACGCCCCGCAGCCGCGACCACTCCGCGACCTGGCGGCGCAGCGGGTGTCGCCGGTGGAGGTCGTCGGATCGGTAGGAGACGACGAGGCCGACCGGACCGGCGAAGGCGCGGGTGAAGAGGAAGGTGAGCAGGTCCCGCGTGGACTGGTCGGCCCAGTGGGCGTCCTCGACCACCAGCAGCGTCGGCGCCTGCGCGGCCGCGGCCTCCACGACGTCGTGGACCGCGGAGAAGAGGTCGGACCGGTCGAGGGCGAGCGCCTCGGAGTCGCCGGCCGAGCTGAGGACGCGACGGCCGGGCTGCAGCCGCGCCAGGGCGGGGTGGGAGCCGCCGACCGCCTCGACGACGTCGGGCAGCCGGGAGACGAGGCTGCCGAGCACCTCGGAGAAGGGGAGGTAGGGAAGCGCGCTGTCGGCGAAGTCGAGGCAGTGGCCGACGAAGACCTGCCAGCCCGCGGTCTCGGCCCGGGTCGTGAGCTCGGTGAGGAGCCGGGTCTTGCCCACGCCGGCGTCGCCCGACAGCAGCACCGCGCCGCCGGACGGGGGCGCCGCGCCGGCTCCGTCCGGGTGTACGCCGAGGAGCGACGCAAGCTCGGTCAGCTCTGCGTCGCGTCCGACCAGCACGTCGCTGGTGTGCACCGCCACGGGGCCCATCATGGCGCGCCCCGCCGGTGAGCGCCCCGCCAACGGGACCCCACCTGCCGTCAGCGTCCGGCGTCGGGGCGGTTCTGGCGGCTCTGTCGGGGGTGCTGACGGCGGCCTTCCCGACGGCGGGGGCGGGCGGCCGCCCGGAGGCGGGCGGCGCGGTACTCCAGCTCGGACTGGAGGAAGGGGCTGCTGCTGGCGTCGAACACGGCGTGCTCCTCGAACGGGTGGCGGGTCTCGGTGTCACCGAGACTCGCCGCCTGAGGTAGCCCCGCACATCGGGCGCGTGCCCTATTCCGCCGCCTCACGCCCCGTCCGCTACCTCAGACGGGACGGCCACCCCGCCACACGGCGCTCACCAGCGGCACGCCCGGCCGGTAGGCGAGGTGCACGTGGCTGGGCGCGTCGAGCACGACCAGGTCCGAGCGCCGGCCCGGCACCAGCGCGCCGACGTCGTCGCGGTCGAGCGCCTCGGCGCCCCGGAAGGTGGCGGCGTGCACCGCCTCAGCGGGGGTCAGCCCCATCTCGCGGACCGCCAGTGCGATGCACAGCGGCAGCGAGCTGGTGAAGCAGCTGCCCGGGTTGCAGTCGCTGGCGAGCGCGACCCGGACGCCGGCGTCGACGAGCGCCCGCGCGTCGGGGTAGGGCTGGCGGGTCGAGAACTCCACGCCCGGCAGCAGCGTGGCGATGGTGCCGCTGTCGCGCAGGGCCGCGACGTCGGCCGGGTCGAGGTAGGTGCAGTGGTCCACCGCGACGAGGCCGAGCTCGCAGGCCAGCTGAACGCCGGGGCCGGGTCCGAGCTGGTTGGCGTGGAGCCGGCCGCGCAGCCCGGCCGCCGCGCCCGCCTCGAGCACGGTGCGGGCCTGGTCGGCGTCGAAGGCTCCCCGCTCGCAGAAGGCGTCCACCCAGCGGGCGTGCGGCGCCGCCGCGGCCAGCATGGGCCCGGTCACCAGCTCGACGTACGCCGCGGGGTCGCCGGGGCTGCCGTCCTCGACGGCGGGGACGACGTGGGCGCCGAGGAACGTCGTCTCCTCGGTGAACTGCCGGGCGACAGCGAGGCTGCGCGCCTCGTCGTGGACGGTGAGCCCGTAGCCGCTCTTGATCTCGACGGTGGTGGTGCCCTGCCGCCGCATCTCGTCGACCAGCCGGGCGACGTGACTGGTGAGCTGCTCGTCGCTGGCGGCGCGGGTGGCGGCGACGGTGGTGCGGATGCCGCCGGCCTCGTAGCGGCGGCCGGCCATCCGGGCGGCGAACTCCGCCGACCGGTCGCCGGCGAAGACGAGGTGGCTGTGGCTGTCGACGAAGCCGGGCAGCACCGTCCGTCCGGCCAGGTCGACCTGCGCGTCCGCCGCCGGCGCCGCGGAGGTGGGCCCGGTCCAGGCGACCCGGTCGCCCTCGAGCACGACCGCCGCGTCGGGCACGACCCCGAGCAGGTCGTCGGCCTCCGGGTCGTTGGTGACGAGCTCGCCGATGTTCGTGATGACCGTGCTCATGTGGCTGGTCATGCCTGTCCCTCCCAGCTCCTGCTGATGGCCGCGTCGAGCTCGCGGCCGATCTCCTCGCGGTCACCCTGCCGGACCACCCAGCGACCGTCGGCCATCACCGCGACGACGTCCTCGGCGACCGCGGCGAAGACCGCGGTGTGCTCGTCGGCGCCGGTGCCGGCGGTGCGGGGGCTGCGGGTGTCGACCACGACGAGGTCGGCGCGGTCCCCCACCGCGATCCGGCCCGCGTCGGCGAAGCCGAGGCTGGCGTGCCCGTCGCGGGTTGCCGCCGCCAGCAGCTCGGCGGCCGTCCAGTGGCCGCGCTGCTGGGTGGCGAGCCGCTCGTCGAGCTCGACGGCCCGCATCTCCTCGAAGAGGTCGACCACGGCGTGGCTGTCGCTGCCCAGCGTGAGCCGGCTGCCGGCGTCGTGCAGCCTGCGGCTGGGACCGATGCCGTCCCCGAGGTCGCGCTCGGTGGTGGGGCACAGGTCGGCGTACGTCCGGGACCGGCCGAGCAGGGCGACGTCGTCGTCGGTCAGGTGGGTCGCGTGGACCGCGCTGGTCAGCGGACCGAGGACGCCATGGTCGGCGAGCACCTCGGTGGGGGTGCGGGCGTACTCCGCGACGCACGCCTCGTTCTCGGCGACCTGCTCGGACAGGTGGACGTGCAGCGGCCGGCGGCCGGCCTCGGCGCCGGCCCACTCGGCCACCACCGGCATCTGCTCGGCGGGCACCGCCCGGACCGAGTGCAGCGCCGCGCCCACGACGACGCCCGGGTCGTCGACGCCGGCGGCGAGGGCGGCGGCGCGCCCGGCCCACGCGTGCGCGTCGCCGTCGTCGTAGCGGCGCTGCACCCCCTCGGTGGGCTCGCCGAACCCGCTCGAGAGGTAGCAGGTGTCCAGCAGCGCCACCCGGATCCCCGCCTCCCGCGCCGCCGCGACGAGGGCGTGGCCCATCGCGTTGGCGTCGGCGTACGGCGTGCCGCCGGGGCCGTGGTGGAGGTAGTGGAACTCGCCGACGGCGGTGACGCCGGCGGCCGCCATCTCCCGGTAGGTGGCCCGGGCGAGCGCGAAGTAGGTGTCCGGGTCGAGCCCGGCGGCCAGGCCGTACATCTGGTCGCGCCAGGTCCAGAAGGTGCCGCGCTCGCGCTGCGTCCGGCCGCGTAGCGCCCGGTGGAAGGCGTGGCTGTGGCAGTTGGCCAGGCCTGGCAGCACCAGCCCGGCGAGCCGGGTGGCCCGATCCCGCTCGGGCGACGCCGGCGCGCCGGGCACGACCGCGACGAACCGGCCGTCGGCCACCTCGACGAGGACGTCGTCGCGCACGGCGCCGTCGACCCAGGCGCGCTCCAGCAGGTACGCCGCCCGGTCCTCCACCGGGCTCACCCGGCCAGCCTCTCGAGGGTGTCGGCCAGCGCGGAGACCCCGACCAGGCAGTCGGCGGTGTCGGCGTGCTCGGTGGGCGAGTGGGAGATTCCGGTCGGGTTGCGGACGAAGAGCATCGCGGTCGGGATGCCGGCCGCGGAGAGGATGCCGGCGTCGTGGCCGGCCATGGTCGGGATCACCGGCCAGTCGCCGCCCTCGTGGTCGACCGCGATCCGCCGGGCGAGGTCGTCGTCGAAGCGCACCGCGCCGGAGACGGACTCGGCGGTCACCGCCAGCGACGTGCCGTCGCGACCGGCCCGCTCGGCCGCCTGCTTCTCCACCGCGGCGACGAGCGAGGCGAGCGCCTCGTCGGTCTCGCAGCGGGCGTCGAGCCACGCAGTCACCCGGGACGGGACGGCGTTGGTGCCGTTCGGGGCGACCTCGACGCGGCCGAACGTCGCCCGTTGCCCGGCCAGCCGCGCCTGCTTGTTGGCGGCCAGCGCGGTCATCGCGTAGGTCAGCATCGGGTCGTGCCGGTCCTCCATGCGGGTGGTGCCGGCGTGGTTGGCCTCGCCGCCGAACTCGAACCGGTAGCGGCCGTGCGGCCAGATCTCGCTGGCGACGCCGACCGCCGTGCCCCGGTCGACGAGGTCGCGGCCCTGCTCGACGTGGAGCTCGACGAAGGCGCCGACACCGTCCAGCAGCGGGCGGAGCGTGCCGTCGAGGCCGGCCGCCTCCAGCGCGTCCGGCAGCGCGACGCCGTCGCGGTCGCGCAGCTCCCGGGCGCGCTCCCACGAGGTCGCGCCCACGGCGAGCCGGGAGCCGAGGCAGGCCAGCCCGAACCGCGACCCCTCCTCCTCGGCGAACACCGAGACCCCGAGCGGCCGGGCCGGCGTGAAGCCGCGGTCGCGCAGCAGGTCCACCGCCGCCAGCGCCGAGACCACGCCGAGCGGGCCGTCGTACGCGCCGCCGTCGAGGACGGAGTCGAGGTGCGACCCGGTCAGCACCCCCTGGCCGGTCGCCCGGTCGGGCCGCCACCAGGCGACCACGTTGCCGAGGCCGTCGGCCTCGACCTCCAGCCCGCGGTTGCGGCACTCCTCGACGAACCAGGCGCGCAGCTCGTTGTCGGCGCTCAGCCAGGGCTGACGGAAGTAGCCGCCGGACTCCGCCGACCGGCCGACCGGCTCGAGGTCGCGCCACATCTGCTCAAACGACAAGATCTGCTCCGTGGAGTTCAGGGACGTCGTGCGCCGCCGCCGGATGGTTCGCAGGTACGCCGACCGGCCGGTCGACCCGGCCGTCGTGGACCGGATGCTCGAGCACGCGATCCGCGCCCCGAGCGCGGGCTTCAGCCAGGGCTGGGCGTTCCTGCGGCTGGACACCCCCGACGACGTCGCGCGCTTCTGGCGTGCCACCAGCCCGGACCCGGAGGCCCGCAACCGCTGGCTCGACGGGATGCGCGCCGCGCCGGTGGTGATCGTGCCGCTGTCGCACCGCGACGCCTACCTGGACCGGTACGCCGAGCCCGACAAGGGCTGGACCGACCGTGACGAGAGCCGGTGGCCCGTCCCCTACTGGCACGTCGACACCGGCATGGCGTCGCTGCTGGTGCTGCTGACCGCCGTCGACGAGGGCCTCGGCGCCTGCTTCTTCGGGATCCCGCCCGAGCGGACCGACGCCTTCCGCGAGGAGTTCGGCGTCCCGCCGGCCTACACCCCGGTGGGCGCGATCACCGTCGGCCACCGGGCCGACGACACCGGGGACACCGGGGACACCGGGGACACCGGCGTCGCGGGGTCCGCGGCGCGCCGCGCACGGCGTACGACCGGCGAGGTCGTGCACCGGGGCGGCTGGCAGGGCTGACACGGGTCCAGTCCACCGACGTCCGCGCCGGGGGTCAACGACGCCGCGCGGGCAGCGCTCTCGGATCCGAGACAGCCGGGGCCGGATGCTGCAGGATGCGCGCGTGAGCCAGCACCCTGCCGACCCTGCCGACCCTGCCGACGCTGCCCCACCGGGCGTCCCGGACCGGGCCGCCGCCGAGCCCACCTCGCTGAAGATCGTCAGCCGGACCGGCCTCGTGCTGTGCGGGCTGGGTGTCGCACTCGTGGTCGCCACCGTGGCCCTGACGCAGCGGGAGGTGCTTTCGGAGGCCCCTCGTCGACCGCAGCACTCGGGTACCTGGCCGCGGCGCTCTACGCGCTGCCCACGCTCGTGTGCGGGACGATCATCCTCGGCGGCCTGCGGGTCCGGCGCACCAACCCGGGCGCGGCCCTGTCCCTGGCCTGGGTGGGGACCCTCGGGATGGCGGCGGCACTGCTGATCTTGTTGCAGGCCTCGCTCGGTCGCTGACCGTGGGCCGGGTAGTTCGTGACGAACGGGTCGCCCGGACGGCCGGAAAGCGACCCGAACGTCACGAACTATCGTGAACGACGAGGAGGTGGCGCGCCGATGGTCGACGAGCCCGGGCACGAGCCCCAGCCGGACGCGCCCGACCGGTCGCCCCTCGAGGACCGGCTGACGGGGAGGTCCGCGGCCGCCAACCGGATCGAGCAGCAGCTCTCCTGGGTCGACCAGCAGGTGCGGGTGGCGATGGCGCGCGGCGACTTCGACGACCTGCCGGGTACGGGCAAGCCGATCGAGGACCTCGGGGCGCGTCACGACCCCGACTGGTGGCTGAAGCAGCTGGTCGAGCGTGAGCAGGTCACCGGGGTGCTGCCGCCGGCGCTGCAGCTGCGCAAGGACGACGCCGAGCTCGACGGCCGGCTCGACGCGCTCGCCTCCGAGCGCGAGGTCCGCGAGGCGCTCGAGGACTTCAACGGCCGCGTGCTCCGCGCCCGCTACACGCCGGTCGACGGCCCGCCGCTCGTCACCATGCCCCGCGACGTCGACGCGACGGTGACGGCCTGGCGGGAGCGGCGCGACGCCCGCAGGGCCGCCGCGGCCGCGGCCGCGGCCACCCGGGCGGGCACCACGGACGGCGCCGGTACGGCGGCTTCGCCACGCCGCCGGTGGTGGAGACCTTCGTCATATCGGCGGTCCTGAGCGCGCTGCTAGGTTCCCGCCTCATGACCGGCTCCGTGCGCAGTCCCAAGGACTTCTTCCGCCCCCTCGCCGTGGGCGCCCCCGAGCCGCTCCGGGAGATCCCGGCGCGGCCGAGCCGGGCGATCCACTTCTTCGACCCGAGCAACGAGAAGATGGCGGCCAAGGTGCCGCAGATGGTCGGCACCGTCGACGTCCTCCTCGGCAACCTCGAGGACGCGGTGAAGGCCGACAACAAGGAGGCCGCCCGCGCCGGCCTCGTGAAGATCGCCCGCCAGACCGAGGGCCTCGGCGGCCCCGGTAGCCCCTCCCAGCTCTGGACCCGCGTCAACGCCCTCGACAGCCCCTGGGTGCTCGACGACCTCACCACGCTGGTCACCGAGATCGGTGACCGGCTCGACGTGATCATGGTGCCGAAGGTGCAGGGCGCCGAGGACATCCACTACGTCGACCGGCTGCTCGCCCAGCTCGAGGCCAAGGCGGGCCTGGACCGGCCGATCCTGGTCCACGCGATCCTCGAGACCGCGCGGGGCGTCGCGAACGTCGAGGAGATCTGCGGCGCCTCCCCGCGCATGCAGGGCCTCTCGCTCGGTCCGGCCGACCTGGCGGCCGACCGCCGCATGAAGACCACCCGCGTCGGCGGCGGCCACCCCGGCTACCTCGTGCGCGAGGACCCGGCAAGGACCTCCGACGGCATCGAGTCGCCCACCCGGCGCACCTACCAGCAGGACCTGTGGCACTACACGATCGCGCGGATGGTGGACGCCTGCGCGACCCACGGGATCTACCCCTACTACGGACCGTTCGGCGACATCGCGGACGTGGTGGCCTGCGAGGACCAGTTCCGCAACGCCTTCCTGCTGGGCTGCGTCGGCACCTGGACGCTGCACCCCAAGCAGGTCGACATCGCGCGTCGCGTCTTCAGCCCCAGCGTCGAGGACGTCGCCCACGCCCGCCGCGTCGTCGCCGCGATGGGCGACGGCACCGGCGCGGTCATGCTCGACGGCAAGATGGAGGACGACGCCTCCCTCAAGCAGTGCCTGGTCATGGTCGAGCTCGCGGAGCAGCTCGCCGCGATCGACCCGGAGCTCAAGGCGCAGTACGACGCCATCGCGACCGAGGAGGCCTGACATGGGCGAGAACTTCCGGCCCCGCCGCTCGGTGCTCTACATGCCGAGCTCCAACGAGCGCGCCCTCGAGAAGGCCAAGACGCTCCCCTGCGACGGCCTGATCCTCGACCTCGAGGACGCCGTGGCCCCGGACGCCAAGCCGGCAGCCCGCGAGGCGGCCTGCGCGGCAGCGAAGTCCGGCGAGTACGGCCGCCGCGAGGTCACGATCCGGGTCAACGGCGCGGGGACCGAGTGGCACGACGCCGACATGGCCGCCGCCTGCGCGGCCGGGCCCGACGCCATCGTCGTGCCCAAGGTGGACAGCGCCGACGCGGTCCACGCGCTCGTCGACGCCATGGCCCGCCACGGCGCCCCCGACCACACCGCGCTGTGGGCGATGGTGGAGACACCCGTGGCGATGCTGCGGGCCCACGAGATCGCAGCCGCGTCGGACCGGCTCGCCGTGCTCGTCATGGGCACCAACGACCTCGTCAAGGAGCTGTACGCCGAGCACGTCCCCGGCCGCCAGCCGCTGCTCGCCGGACTGGGCCTCGCGCTGCTGGCCGCGCGGGCCACGGGCAAGGTGATCCTCGACGGCGTCTACAACGACGTGAAGGACGCCGACGGGTTCCTCGCCGAGTGCCGGCAGGGGCGCGAGATGGGCTTCGACGGCAAGACCCTGATCCACCCCGGCCAGGTCGAGGGGGCCAACGAGGCGTTCGCCCCGTCCGCGAAGGCCGTGGAGGACGCGCGCGGCATCCTGCAGGCGTGGGAGGACGGCCGGGGCTCCGGCGTCGTCACCTACAACGGCCGGATGATCGAGAACCTCCACGTCGAGTCCGCCCGCCGGACCCTCGAGATCCACGAGGCCATCGAGGCCCGGGGCGACGACTGAGACGAGCACCTCGACGTCGAGAGGTTTGAGACCCGCGCGTCCGGGGGTACAGGTTCAGCAACACACCCCCGGAGGGAGAGGGAAACACATGGTTGTCCTTGGCCTGATTCTGCTCATCATCGGTCTGCTCGGGGGTCCGTCGATCCTCACGACGATCGGGCTCATCCTGCTCGTC
>NZ_JBHSSS010000023.1:107593-149023 GCF_042659625.1 Nocardioides sp. GCM10027114 | reverse complement strand
CCCGATCGGCGGCTCGAGCCGCCGGGTCTGGTAACGACCAGACGACGGACCCGATCTCGACGGCCGCCGCGCACCCGCGCGGCGGCCGTCGAGTCATTTCCGGACACGGACGCGAGCACCGATGGGGTACGCGCTCCCCCACCCCACTGGTCCGAGGTGACCAACCCACCCCGCCCACCCCGTCCTGACCATGTACGCCGCCCTCGCGCGTGGCTAGCGTGGTGCGCGGCCGGAGGAGGGAGGACCCGTGCCTGATCTCGTCCTCACACCCCGGGAGCAGGCAGCGGTCTCCTTGCTGGTGCGCGCCGAGCCCCTGCCCGGCCGGCCGCTGCCCGACCGCTCCGTCCTCGTGGTGCTGGCCCGCCTCGTCGCCTGTGACGCGCTGCGCGTCGAGCGCCACGACCTCGACGGCGCCCTCCTCGCGTTCGTCAGCCTGCCGGGTCGACCCGCCCGTCGCGAGACGGCGCCGGCGGACTCGCTCCACCTCGCGTTCCGGGCCGACGACGGGCACGCCGTCGACGTGTGGCTCGACCGCTCCCACCGTCGCTTCCAGGAGCGGGACGCCACGCTGCTGCGACTGGTCGCGCCCGCGCTGCACCGGTTGGTCCGGCCCCGGTGCGCGCCCGGCGACGCCGATGGCCTGACCGAGGCGGAGTGGCGGGTGCTGGCGCTCGTGGCGACGGGCCTCAGCAACGCCGACATCGCGGCCCGGCTCTCGGTGACGACGAGCACCGTGCGCAAGCACCTCGAGCACTGCTACCGCAAGCTCGGCGTCAGCAACCGGATGGGCGCGGTGACCGCGATCGGCGCCCGGCCCGGGGAGGCGCGGCGCCGCCTACCGACGTACGCCTGACCGCGCCCGTCGCGAGGGCCTGCCGGCGTGTCAGCGGGTGCGCAGCGCCCAGCGGCAGACGGGCACCTGGAGCAGCCCGGCACCGAGGACCAGCGCCGCCATCACCCACCAGCCGGGCCGGCCCCACTCGATGCACAGCAGCGCGATCAGGGTCGGCGCCACCACGTTGGAGAGCGAGAAGCCGAGCCCGGCGAAGCCCTGGTACTGGCCCTGCCGGGCGTCGGGCGCGAGGCCCATCGAGATCCCCCACTGGCCGCCGCTGGAGATCATCTCCCCGACGACGTGGACGGTCGCGCCGAGCAGCAGCATCACCACGGCGACGGCGGCGGTGGTGCCGGCGCTGAACGAGACGATCACGAAGCCCGCGGCGATCCAGGCGCAGCCCACGACCATCGCCCGTGCCGAGGCGGGGACGTCGTCGACACCGCGGGTCAGCCTGACCTGGAAGGCCGCGACGGCCACGGTGTTGAGCACCAGCAGCACCGCGACCATCGACTTCGGCGCCTCGGTGTGCGCGGCGATCCACAGCGGGATGCCGAGCTCCATGACGACGAAGTGCATCGCGACCAGGCCGTTGAGGACCGTGACCGCCACGAAGGGGCGGTCCCGCAGCACGGCCAGACGGGGCTCCCCCGCTGCCCGCGCCGGCGACGGCGGCAGGTGCGGGAGCCGCGAGCAGATGAACCCGGTGGCGATGGTGGCAACGCCGTCGACGGCGAAGACGGCGAGGTAGGCCCAGGTCGCGTCGATGAGCAGCGCGAGGCCGCCGAGCGCGGCGCCCAGGCTCATGGCGACGTTGGTGACCGCCCGCAGGTACGCCTTGAACTGGACGCCGCGGCCGCCGGTGGCGATCCGTGCGATGTAGCCGTTGCGGACGGCTCCGTTGCCCACCATCAGCAGGGTGGCCAGCGACATCACGGCCAGCACCGCCCAGAACGACCGGGCCACCAGCAGCCCGAGCAGCACCACGCCGGCGGCCAGGGTGAGGGCGCGCATCGTCTCGCGCGGCCCCCGGGTGTCGCCGAGGTGGCCCAGCGGCACCTGCCCGGCCATCGCGACCAGCGCGGCCACCGACAGCACCAGCCCGACCTCGGCGGCGGCGAGCCCGACCTCCTGGGTGAAGAAGAGCGCGAAGGTCGTGACGGCCGCGCCGGTGCCGGCGCGGTTGACGAAGGTGCCGAGCGCCAGCACCCGCAGCGTCGGGTCGACCGGGACGCCCCGCCGGGTCAGTCGCTCCGGCACCTTCGCCGGCGGTCGGATCTCGCTCTGTCCCACGGCCCCCTGAGTCACCGGGGGATTCTGTCGGGTTCTGCTCAGCCCTCCTGCATCGGGATGCGTACGCCGCGCTCCGCGGCCACCTCGACCGCGCGGTCGTAGCCCGCGTCGACGTGGCGAACCACGCCCATGCCCGGGTCGTTGGTGAGCACCCGCTCGATCTTCTGCGCGGCCAGCTCGGTGCCGTCGGCGACGCAGACCTGGCCGGCGTGGATCGAGCGGCCCATCCCGACGCCGCCGCCGTGGTGGATCGAGACCCAGGTCGCACCCGACGCGGTGTTGACGAGGGCGTTGAGCAGCGCCCAGTCGGCGATGGCGTCCGAGCCGTCGAGCATGCCCTCGGTCTCCCGGTAGGGGGAGGCCACCGAGCCGCAGTCGAGGTGGTCGCGTCCGATCACGATCGGGGCCTTGAGCTCACCGGAGGCCACCATCTCGTTGAACCTCAGCCCGGCGCGGTGCCGCTCGCCGTACCCGAGCCAGCAGATGCGGGCGGGCAGGCCCTGGAAGTGCACCCGCTCGCCGGCCATGGTGATCCACTTCCGCAGCCGCTCGTCGTCGGGGAAGAGCTCGAGGATGGCGCGGTCGGTGGCGGCGATGTCAGCCGGGTCGCCCGACAGCGCGGCCCAGCGGAACGGCCCCTTGCCCTCGCAGAACAGCGGCCGGATGTACGCCGGCACGAAGCCGGGGAAGTCGAAGGCGCGGTCGAAGCCGCCCTTGCGCGCCTCGTCCCGGATCGAGTTGCCGTAGTCGAAGACCTCGGCGCCGCGGTCGAGGAAGCCGACCATGGCGCGCACGTGGGCGGCCATCGACTCCTGGGCACGCTTGGTGAAGCCGACCGGGTCGGCCTCGCGCTGCGCCTGCCACTCCTCGAAGGGCACCCCGACCGGCAGGTAGAACAGCGGGTCGTGGGCCGAGGTCTGGTCGGTGACGATGTCGATCGGCGCGTCCATCTCCAGCAGCGCCGGGACCATCTCGGCGGCGTTGCCGAGGACGCCGATCGACAGCGGCCGGCGGGCGTCGCGGGCCTGGACCGCGAGCTCGAGCGCGTGGTCGAGCGAGTCGGCCTGCACGTCGAGGTAGCGGTGGTCGAGGCGCCGCTGGATGCGCGACGGGTCGCACTCGATGCAGATCGCGACGCCGTCGTTCATGGTCACGGCCAGCGGCTGGGCCCCGCCCATCCCGCCGAGGCCTGCGGTGAGGGTGATGGTCCCGGCGAGGCTGCCGCCCGCCCCGGTGACCGAGCCGGTCGAGATCTTCTCGGCCACGGCGGCGAACGTCTCGAAGGTGCCCTGGAGGATCCCCTGGGTGCCGATGTAGATCCACGACCCGGCGGTCATCTGGCCGTACATCGTCAGCCCGAGGTCCTCGAGCCGCCGGAACTCCTCCCAGTTGGCCCAGTCGCCGACGAGGTTGGAGTTGGCGATGAGGACGCGCGGCGCCCACTCATGGGTGCGCATCACGCCGACCGGCTTGCCGGACTGGACGAGCAGCGTCTCGTCCGGCTCGAGGTCGCGCAGCGTCCGCACGAGGGCGTCGTACGCCTCCCAGCTGCGCGCCGCCTTGCCGGTGCCGCCGTAGACGACCAGGTCCTCCGGCCGCTCGGCGTTCTCCGGGTCGAGGTTGTTCATGAGCATCCGCAGCGGCGCCTCGGTCTGCCAGGACTTCGCCGACAGCTCGCTCCCGTGCGGCGCGTGGATGGGCAGGCGGGGGTTCGAGGACTGGCCCGAGGACTGGTTCGGCTGGGTCATGCGAGGTCTCCGATCACGGACTGGACGGCGTGGAGGACGGCGCCCGAGCCGACCAGCCGGACGGCGGACTCGATCTCGGGCGCGAGGTGGCGGTCGGGGCCGGGGCCGGCGACGCCGGCCTCGCGGAGCAGCCGGACCACGGCGGCGGTGGCCGGGGACGGGTCCAGCGGGGCCCGCAGGTCGAGCGCCCGGGCGGCGGTGAGCACCTCGACGGCGACCACGCGGGCGAGGCCGTCGACGGAGCGGCGCAGCTTGCGGGCGGCCGACCAGCCCATCGAGACGTGGTCCTCCTGCATCGCCGAGGACGGGATCGAGTCGACGGACGCGGGCACCGCCAGCCGCTTGAGCTCCGAGACGATCGCCGCCTGGGTGTACTGGGCGATCATGTGGCCGCTGTCCACGCCGGGGTCGTCGGCGAGGAACGGCGGGAGGCCGTGGTTGCGGGCCTTGTCGAGGAAGCGGTCGGTACGCCGCTCGCTGATCGAGGCGACGTCGGCGGCGACGATGGCGAGGAAGTCGAGCACGTAGGCGACCGGGGCGCCGTGGAAGTTGCCGTTCGACTCCACCCGGCGCTCGTCCGGCAGCACGACCGGGTTGTCCACAGCGGAGGCGAGCTCGCGGCCCGCGACGGTCGCGGCGTGCTCGACGGTGTCGCGGGCGGCGCCGTGCACCTGCGGCGAGCAGCGCAGCGAGTAGGCGTCCTGCACCCGGTTGCAGTCGGGGCCGCGGTGGGAGGCGACCACGCCGGAGTCGGCCAGGAGCCGGACCAGGTTGGCGGCCGACAACGCCTGCCCGGGGTGGGGCCGGATCGCCTGCAGCTCGGGGGCGAAGACCCGGTCGGTGCCGAGCTGGGCCTCGACGGACATGGCGGCCGCGACGTCGGCGGTCCGGAGCAGCAGCCGCAGGTCCTCGATGGCGAGCACCAGCATGCCGAGCATGCCGTCGGTGCCGTTGATGAGCGCGAGGCCCTCCTTCGCCGCCAGCTCGACCGGGGCCAGGCCCGCCGCCGCCAGCGCCTCGGCAGCCGGCCGTCGTACGCCGTCGGCGTCGCGGACCTCGCCCTCGCCCATGAGCGCCAGGGCGCAGTGCGACAGCGGGGCCAGGTCGCCCGAGCAGCCGAGCGAGCCGTACTCGTGGACCACCGGCGTGATGCCGTGGCTGAGCAGCCCGGTGAGGAGCCGTGCCGTCTCGGGGCGGACACCGGTGTGGCCGGTCGCGAGGGTCGAGAGGCGGAGCAGCATGAGGGCGCGGACCACCTCGCGCTCCACCTCCGGTCCGGACCCGGCGGCGTGCGAGCGCACCAGCGAGCGCTGCAGCTGGGCGCGCAGGTCGGTGGGGATGTGCCGGGTGGCGAGGGCGCCGAAGCCGGTCGAGATGCCGTACGCCGGCGTTGCGGCGGCGGCGAGCTCGTCGACGACGGCCCGTGACCGGGCGATGGCCGACTCGGCGGCGGGGGTGAGCTCGACGGCCGCGCCGTGACGGGCCACGGCGACGACGTCGGCGAACGAGACGGGTCCGGGACCGACCGGGACGGTGGCCGTCGCGCTCGTTCCGGCGGGGGAGGCTGAGTGCTGCATGACGCCATCCAACCCCGGGGGACTGGACCACACACCGGAGCTCGTGTGACCTACGTCTCGGATATGAGACGTAACTTCCCCAGGTTTGGGTAAGTTCCTCCGGGGTAACCAGCCAGTAGCACACAGCAGGGCACCGGCCGCCTAGGGGGTGGTCGCTCGGTGCCCAGCCCAATCGCCCCGGGGGGGACACTTGAAGAAGCTCGCCAGCGGCCTGATGGTCGCCGCTCTCGCCGCCACGCTCACCGTGCCGGCCACGACCACCACCGCCGCCGCCAAGTCCAAGGACCGCAAGCCGACGAGCTTCGCCTTCAAGGGCTCCGCCTACGGCACCAAGCTCTCCGGCGGCGAGGTGCCCGCCGACTCCGACACCTCCGCCTTCGTCGGCATGGGCTGCACCAACGACGCCGGCATCCGCAAGGGCAACAACGTCACCGCCGCGACGCTCCCCGACACCGGCTCCGCCGAGCAGGTCGTCAGCAAGCTGCGGACCACCCAGCGCAAGGGCGTGACCTCGAACGTCGCCACGGCCAGCGTCGAGCGGCTCGTGCTCGGCGCCGAGCCCGGCAAGATCGAGCTCAAGGCCATCACGTCCAAGGCCAAGGCCTTCCACGGCGCCGACGGCTTCGACTCGACGGTGACGACCACCATCGGCAGCGTGGCGCTCATCCCGGCCGCCGGCGACCCGCAGCAGCTCGAGGTCCCGACGCCCGGCCAGCCGCTGGAGATCCCGGGCGTCGCGACGATCACCGTCGGCGCCGGCACCACCCCGAAGAGCGCCGACGGCGCCAAGGCCTTCGCCGACGGCGTCAAGATCGAGCTTGCCAGCGGCACCACCGTCCGGGTCGCGCACACCCGCGCCACCATCGAGCGCGGCGTCGAGTCCGGCCTGCTGAGCGGCACCGCCTACGCCGCCAACTCCAAGGCCCTCGACGGCAACCTGCAGATGGGCCGCAACCCGCTCGTGCTGATGCCCTGCGCCGGCACCGACGGCCAGGAGCGCGTCAAGAGCCTCGCCTACGTCAACCTCGGCGACCGCGTCACGCTGCGCAACCTGACCAGCCGCGAGAAGGGCACCCAGTTCGCCCGTCGGGCCACCGGCTTCGAGCTGGGCAAGGTCGGCATCATCGAGCTCAACGACGCCGAGGTCATCATCCGCGACGTCCTGGGGAAGGTGAAGGTGAGCCGCCAGGGCCGCAAGCTGACCCGCGACATCACCACCGAGGTCGGCTCGGTCGTCGTCAACGGCGAGGAGCGCGAGTTCCCGGCCGAGGAGAACGTCCTCGAGATCCCGGGTGTGGCCAAGCTGGAGCGCGCCATCGTCCGCGAGACGAAGTACGGCGCCGAGGTCATCGCCCTGCGCATCACCCTGCTCGACCAGCTGGGCGCCCAGAAGGCGGTCCTCAACATCGGCTCCGCCGACCTGGCGATCCGCCCGGCCGGCTGACCGGTCCGGGACGCCGGCCGGCGCCACCCGGCTGACACCCGCGACGCCCCGCTCCCGACCTCGGTCGGGGGCGGGGCGTCGGCGTTCGTCCCGGACCCCGGGTCGGCGCGCACCCGGTCTACGCTGCCGCAGTGATCCAGGTCCGCCCCGCCACGCTCGACGACGCCGCTGCCTGGGCCGCCGTGGTCGCGGCCGCGTCGCCGACCCTGGTCGTGGACGCGGCCTCCGAGCGCCACGAGATGGCCCACGACCCTGAGGGCACCACCCGGCTGGTCGCCGAGGTCGGCGGGCGGGTGATGGGCGTCGCCGCCCTGCGACCGCACGGCGAGCAGGCCGACGTCGACGTGTGGACCGACCCGGCGACCCGCCGTCGGGGCGTCGGGGGGGAGCTGCTGCGCCGCCTCGAGTCCCGGTTCGCCGGGCTGGGCACAGCGCGGGCGACCACCGTCGTGGAGGACGACGACGACAGCGGGGCCTTCGCGCAGCGGCGGGGCTACCGACTCACCCGACGGCTCCAGAAGGTCGCGCTCGACCCTCGCACCGTCGCCGCACCCGGCCCGACCCCCGAAGGGGTCGAGGTGCGTCCGGTCGCGGACGTCGGGCCGCGCGCGATCTGGGCGCTGCACCAGCAGGTCGCCGCCGACGACCCCTCCGGCCTCACCCGACCCCAGCCGTACGACGAGTGGCGGGCCGGCTGGGACGACCCACGCGCCCGCCCCGACCTGGGCCGGGTCGCGGTCGTCGACGGCGAGCCCGTCGCCTACACCCTGCTCGGGGCTGCCGGGACCCGCGCCTGGTCGGACATGACCGGCACCCTGCCGTCGTACCGGGGCCGCGGCCTCTCGCTGGTGCTCAAGCAGCACGCCCTCCGCGCCGCGGCAGCCGCGGGGATCGAGACGGCGTTCACCGGCAACGACCAGGAGAACCTCCCGATGGTCGCGGTGAACCGTCGACTCGGCTACCGGCTCGTCGCCGAGCCGGCGCTGGCCGAGCGCGACCTCCGCGCCACGGGTCGGGGACCGGCATGAGCCGGGTGCCGGCGGCCACCCGCACGCTGCGGGTGCTGCGCTTCCTCGCCAGCCAGCCCGACCCCGTGCCGCTGGACCGGATCATGCGGGCCTGCGACCTGCCGCGCAGCACGGCGTACCACCTGCTCGGCACGATGGTCGAGGAGGGCTTCGTGGTGCACCTCGCCGAGGAGCACCGCTACGGCCTCGGCGTCGCGGCCTTCGAGGTGGGCAGCGGCTACTCGCGGCAGGAGCCGCTGCAGCGGATCTCGCGACGACTGCTCGCCTCGCTCGTCGACCGGACCCGGCAGAGCGCCCACCTGGCGGTGCTGCACGGGCGCGACGTGCTCTACGTGGTCGAGGAGCGGGCTCCCGGCCGGCCGCCGCTGGTCACCGACGTCGGCGTGCGGCTGCCGGCGCACCTGACCGCCAGCGGCCGGGCGGTGCTGGCGGCGCTGCCGGCCGCGCAGGTCCGGGCGCTCTACCCCGACCGGACCGCCTTCGTCGACCGCCACGGACTCGGGCCGCGCTCGCTGACCGAGCTGCGCGCGGTGCTCTCGGAGACCCGCGCCCGCGGCTGGGCGACCGAGGAGGGCGAGGTGACGCCGGGCTTCGCGAGCGTGGCGGCGCCGGTGCTGGACCACAACGGCCACCCGGTCGCGGGCCTCGCCGTCACCTACCCCGTCGGCGACGGGGAGCCGGAGCCGCTGGCCGAGGCCGTGCTCCGGGCCGCGGCGGCACTCACCGCGCGGATCGGCGGGGGCCGGATGCAGGCACCGCCGGGCGAGTGACCTCGACGGGGACGCGTCGTTGAGCCCACGTCCGGCTCCACCACCCGTCGCAGGACCACTCGGAGGTCCGTCGTGCCCCACCGCCCCGCCGCCGTCCGCCCCGCCGCCCTTCGAGCAGCCGCCGTCGGCGCGATCGCCACCGCCGTCGTCGCCACCGCGCTCCAGCTCCCCGCCTCCGGGGACCGGACCGGCTCGGCCCGCGGCTCCTTCGAGGCCTCCCGCGACCTGGGCGCCGTCCCCGGCGGGGACCTCGCTCCCGACGGCCCCGACGGCCACGACCACGACGGGCACGGGCATGACCACGGGGACCCGGCGACCAAGAACGCCCTGTCCCGCTCGGGCGAGGACTCCCCCGCGGCGCAGGACCCCACCACTCCCGAGGAGCGGGCCGCCAGCACCGCCGCGGTGGCGGCCGGCCGGGCCACGCCCGACCCGGAGCTGACGACGACCAGCGCCGGCTACCGCGCCCCCGCCCGTCCGGGGAACCGCTACGCCATGGCCAACGGCTGCTACGCCGTCGCGGTCGACGGCGCGTGGGTCGCCCGCGGCGACGACGGGCTTCGCTCCACTGCCCGGCAGTCCGCGGCCGAGCCCTTCTTCCTCAAGCCCACGACGCTCGGCACCTACCTGCTGCACGGCACGGCCACCGATCTCCTCGCCGGCAGCGACTCATCGGTCTCCCTGGCCGCCGAGCCGGGCGGGTCGACGGAGTGGACCGTGCGCCGGCTCCGCGGCGGCTTCGCGCTGCGGGTCGACGACGGCTTCCTCGCTCGCGCCGCCGACGGCGGGCTGCGGGTCGGCCCGCGACCGGACCCGGTCCGCTTCGTCGGGACCGACGGCTGCACGGACTACCCGGAGTCGCAGGTCGACATCACCGGCGCGCCGTTCGCCGGCGTCTCTCCGACGCAGGAGGTCCGCGGCTTCGTCGACGCCCACACCCACGGCATGGCGTTCGAGTTCCTCGGGGGCGAGGTCCACTGCGGCCGGCCGTGGCACGAGTACGGCGCGCCGTACGCCCTGGTCGACTGCGACGACCACACCCTCACCGACGGCAAGGGCGCCGCGCTCGAGGCCGTGCTGTCCGGCGAGCCGACCCACGACCCCGTCGGCTGGCCGACCTTCAAGGACTGGCCCGCACCCAACTCGCTGACCCACGAGGGCACCTACTACCGCTGGATGGAGCGGTCGTGGCGCGGCGGACAGCGGCTCTTCGTCAACCTGCTCGTCGAGAACAACAAGCTGTGCGAGCTCTACCCGCTCAAGCGCAACTCCTGCGACGACATGGACTCGATCCGGCTGCAGGCGCAGCGGATGTACGAGCTCCAGGACTACATCGACGCGCAGTGGGGTGGCCCCGGCCGCGGCTGGTACCGCATCGTGCGCAACCCGTGGGAGGCCCGCCGGGTCATCAACGCCGGCAAGATGGCGATCGTCATGGGGATCGAGACCAGCGTCCCCTTCGGCTGCACCTTCAAGAACCTGCCCGGCGGCGACGTGCCGGCCTGCACGACCGAGGACATCGACCGGCAGCTCGACGAGGTGCACGACCTCGGCGTGCGGCAGATGGAGCTGGTCAACAAGTTCGACAACGCACTGTCCGGCGTGGCCGGCGACACCGGCGAGACCGGCGTCGCCGTCAACAGCGCCAACTTCCTCGAGACCGGCTCCTACTGGGACATGGAGCACTGCGAGCCGGAGCACCCCGACGCCCACGACCGCAACCAGCACGCCGCCCCGGAGATCTCCGCCGACCAGCAGGACGCGCTCTTCGGCGCGATCGCCCAACTGTTCGCGGCCGGCAACCTGCCCGACGTGCCGGTCTACGGCCGGCCCGACCACTGCAACCAGCGCGGCCTCACCACGCTGGGGCAGCACGTCATCGACGGCCTCGCGCAGCGGCACATGCTCTTCGACCCCGACCACATGAGCGTCAAGGCGCGCGACGCGGCGCTCGACCAGCTCGAGGCGATGGGCTACTCCGGCGTGCTGTCCAGCCACTCGTGGGCCACCGAGGACGCCTACCCGCGGATCTACGAGCTCGGCGGCTACGTCGCGCCGTACGCCGGCGACTCGGCCGGCTTCGTCGAGAAGTGGCGCAAGCACCTCGGCTGGGCCGACGACCGCTTCTACTTCGGCTTCGGGTACGGCGCCGACATGAACGGCCTGGGCGCACAGGGAGACCCGCGCGGCGCCGACGTGCCGAACCCCGTGAACTATCCGTTCGAGGGGCTCGGCGGCGTCACCGTGCACCGGCAGCGCGCCGGCGAGCGGGTCTACGACATCAACGTCGACGGCGTCGCGCAGTACGGCCTCTACCCGGACTGGATCGAGGACCTGCGGATCCTCGCCGACAGCACCGCCGACGGCGACCCCGCCGTGGCCGGCGACGCGATCGTCGAGGACATGGCCCGGGGCGCCGAGGCGTACCTCCAGACCTGGGAGCGCGCCCACGGCATCGCACCCGACCCGTGCCGCAACCCGGACCTCCGGCTCGACGCCGCGGAGCTGCGCGACCGGGTCCGGACCGGCATGACCACCCGGCAGCTGTTGACCGCCATCGGCCAGCCCTTCACCCGGCTCGGCGGGACCTACACCTACTGCGCGACCTCCGGCGGCGCCGAGACCACCGTCGAGGTGGCCATCGACCGGCGGGGCCGGGTCACCGGCGTGCGGACCGTCTGACGCGGAGAGCCGTCAGCCCCGCGCCGCCGTCCGCTCGATCCCCTCCAAGACTTCGACCTCGTGGCGCGGGGCGAGTGCCTGGAAGAGGCTCGGCTCGATTGCCTGGGCGCCGAGCCGGTTGATCGTGTCGAGGTCCGGGTCGCGCAGCAGCAGCAGCAGCGCCTCGTCGCCCGCCATCTGAAGGACCCGCACCGGCGCGTCGCGCCAACGTGCCTCGACCACGACCTCGAACATCTCGCAGTCCTCGACGGCCACGCGGTGTGCGTGGATGCGCGGACGGGTCTGCTCGAACCCGTCGGGCACCCCCTCGTCGCCGACCCAGACCAGGTCCGCCTCGGTCAGGTCCGCCGAGTACGACGCGGGCAGGTCGAGCCCGTTCCAGCGGGCGCGCGGGCCGACCAGCCACAGCGGCGGGAGGTAGCCCTTGCCGCCACGCCAGCCGAGCGCCGCCCCGGCGTACTCGGAGAAGACCCGTTCGGTGCCGTCCCGTCCGACCCGCACGTACTGCGCGCCGGCGGGCAGGCGCGTGAGATCGAGCTCCCAGACCGGAGCGGCGTTCCGCAGGAACCCCAACGGGTAGGTCGGCCAGGGTCGCTCACCGCCGTCGACAGGGGTCGTCAGCAGCATCAGCGGCGCACTCTCGAAGCGCAGCACGTCGACGTGGTCGGGATCCGGGCCGAACGGGAAAGGCGCCCCCTCGAGCCCGTACGCCGCGACCCGTTGCGCCGGGGTGAGCCCGCGCAGGTCCCCGGCCCGTGCGACCGGGCCTCCCACCACGTCGAAGCCGCCGTCGACGATGCGTTGCGCAGCCGCCGGCACCAGCAGCTTCTCCAGAACCGTCACGAGGCCCCCTCCTCACGCAGGACCGTCACTGTCTCTTCCACGTCTTCCAGCTCTTCGGCGCGTGCCGTCCCTGTCCAGGACGAGTACTGGTCCCCGCGCAGAGACTCACGGCGTGCGAGCTCGCTGTCGTGGCAGTAGAACCCGACACGTCCGGACTCCAACACCCGGGCGATGGTGACCAAGCCGCCGCGCCAGCGGGCGGTGGTCACGACCTTCTCGATGGCTCCAACTTCCTCTATGGGCACCTCGTACTCACCGGCCCCCCGGCCCTCGTCGCGAAGGGTGACCGTAGAACCATCAAAGCGGCTCACCACCATCCGCCGGCGACCGCTGTGAACGGTCCAGAACCCCGATTCCCGCACGTCGCTGCTCCTCACGGCACTGCCGCCCACGTGTTGTCCTTCAGGACCGCCACCAATTGCTGACGCCCGGATGCCTCGATGCGCCAGATCTGAGATCCTTCCACGAGCCTGCTCGGTGTGTCGTTGCGGAACTCGGGGATGCCCCCACTGGTGTAGCCGTTCCCGGTGAAGGGGTTGTCCGGATCCACCGCAGGAGCGTCGAGAGAGCCGTCACCTCCCAAGGAGCTGTGGCGCGGGACGATGAACTCGTCACCGGGAGTCGCCTCGTATCTCAGCACGTGCATGTCAGTGACCGCTGTGCCGCCCTGGTTCGGCCCGGATAGGTCGCCGTCGGCACGGTACGGCGTCCCCTCGTAGTCGAGGCCGAGCCCGTCGAAGAGCTCCTGAGGCGTGCGCAGGTGCGCGACGTCCTCGGCGCGTGCTGCGAATCCGAACGTCTCGTTCGGCCGGAACCAAGGATCCTCCGACGATCCCGAGAGGTAGTCCTCGACCTGGGCCGGAGTGATGACCCGCTGCATGGGCGTCCCCGGGCCGAC
The DNA here is from genome assembly GCF_042659625.1 of Nocardioides sp. GCM10027114. Taxonomy (NCBI): domain Bacteria; kingdom Bacillati; phylum Actinomycetota; class Actinomycetes; order Propionibacteriales; family Nocardioidaceae; genus Nocardioides; species Nocardioides sp. GCM10027114. The sequence goes on along the minus strand of NZ_JBHSSS010000023.1, from coordinate 135,905 downwards.
CGTGATCGCGTCACGGGCCGCGACGAGTCGCGCCACCTGATCCGGGTCGAGCTGGTCGACGGGCGTGTTGACGAGCTCTCGTAGGTCGTCGGGCAGGTTGTCGAGCCTCCGGGTGCCGTCGAGCCCGTCGAGGTCGTCGAGGTCGTCGAGGTGCCGCAGGTCCCCCGCGTCGGCCACCCGGTCGACCGCCCGAAGGCCGTCGGCGAGGTCGTCGATCGAGCCGGCGCCCCGGGTCGCGACCGTGCCGGCGCCCGCGGTGGCGGCCGCGGCGATCGCGTCGGGGACCAGGTGGCCGATCGCGCGTGCGGGGTCGTCGGCCCAGGTGTCCCAGTCGAGCAGCCCCTTGCCGAGCTCCTTGCCGAAGGCGACCGGGTCGTCCCGGAGCGCCTGCACCATCCCCTGGGCGGTCTCGAGCGAGAGTCGGTACTTCGCCTGGAGCTCCTCGACGGTCAGGTCGCCAGCGGCGAGCGAGCTCAGGTCGCGCACCATGTTGACGGCACTGAAGGGCGTCAGCGTGGCCAGGTCCCACAGCGCCTCGCCGGCGCCCTCGAGAACACCGCCGACGAAGCGCAGGCCGGACTCGAGCCAGTTCGGCTCCTCGGGGGCAGCGGCGCAGCCGCGGCGCACCTCGTCGGCGCAGGCCTGCGCCGCGGTCTCGAGCGAGGACCGGGCGGCCTCGAGCTCGGCGACGGCGTTCGCGCGCACGGCAGCGCCCGGGTCGTCGAACGGCAGGATGGTCAGCGTCATCACCTGGCCGAGCGACGCGGCGTTGGCGACCCGCTGCCGCGCAGCCGCGACGTCGACGTCGTACGCCGCCCGCGCGTCGCGGGTGACCTGCTCGCCGCGGGCGTACTCGGCCTCCGCCCACGCCGCGACCCGCTGCGCGTTCTCGACGGCGGAGGCGTACACCTCGAGCGCGGTGCCGGCCCGGACGAATCCGTTGCCCGCCTCGGTCCAGCGGTCCGGCTCGAGGTCGTGGGCCTCCCGGAAGTGGTCGGCCGCCCGCCCGGTCCAGCCCTCGACCGAGATCGCCGCGAGCGCCGCGCCGGTCTCGAAGAAGAGCCGGCCCTTGGCGTGCGTGTTCGCTGCCCGGCTGCGGATCGCGGCGGGGTTGCCGCGAATGGTGAAGTCGGGCACCGGTCAGGGCCCCATGACGCGCAGGTCGGCCAGCCGGCCCGCCACCGCATGCAGCGACTCGTAGCCCCGCTGGTCCGCCTCGTGGTAGTTCATCGCGATCCGGCCCAGCCGCCCGGCCATCTCCTCGACGTCGTGCACGAGGTTGTTCAGCCCCTCCTCCCAGCGGTTCCTGAACTCCTCGACCGCGGCCCACACGACCGCGCTGCCCAGGTCCGCCTCGCCCGGCACGAGGTCCTCGACGTCGTGGTCACGCATGAGCTGCACGCTGTCGTTGAGGCCGGACGCGGCGGCGGCGAGGCTCTGCAGATCGACCTCGTAGTCGTACGACGGCACGGCGGCGTCCCCCTTCGATCCGGCAGCCGGCTCGGTCCTTCTCCCCCGCGGCGCCGCCGGACAAACCCGTTTCCGAGGCCCACCGGCGGGGAAGGAGGAGGCCGACGAGAGGGGGACACGTGTCCGAGGGTTCCATCGGCCTCGAGCTCGGCGAGCTCGCCGACGCCGCCGCCACGGTGCGGGCCGCGGTCGAGCCGCTCAACCGGGTGCTCACCGAGCTCAGCGACGGCGTCGCCGTCGCGGCGACCGGCTTCCGGGGCCAAGCAGCCACAGGTCTCGGCGAGGCACTGGACGCCTGGTTCGACGCGGCCGCCACCCTCGGACCGATCCTCGAGGGCTACTCGCAGGCACTGGCGACGACGGCAACGGAGCACGCGACCAACGAGGGGCGGCAGGTGGCGTCGTACGCCCGCCTGACCTCGCGCCTCGGCGGAGGCGTCTCGTGAGCGCGCGCGGCCTCGTCGTCCACCAGGGAGCCCTGACGGCCATCGAGGAGGCGCTGGCATCGGCCACGGCCGAGATCTCCGACCGCGTCTCCGCGACCCTCGACCAGGTCAACGCCCAGACGGCCGCCTGGACCGAGGAGACACCGTCCCGCCAGGCGCAGCGCGAGCACGAGCGCCGCATCCGTGAGGGCGTCCTCCGGCTGACCGAGGCGCTGGACGGGGTGCGCGCGGCCGTGGCCGCCCACCGCGAGGAGGCTCGCGCCGCCGAGGTGGAGAACGTCGCCATCGTCGGCTGAGTGCCACCGGACGGCCCCGGCAAGTTACCTGCGGGTAGGATCCTTGTCACGCGGTGCAGCCCTGCCTGGGAGCGACAGATCCGCCTAGGCTCGGCTCGCCGCCTGAGTGCACCGCATCCGACAGGGAGCCGCCCCCCATGCAGACCCTCGCCATCGTCGTCTCGCTCGCGATCTCCGTGGTCGGGGTCGCCCTCTTCGTGAGGGCGATCAGCCAGATCCTCGGCGTGGTCCGGGTCGGGCAGCCCGCCTCGCGCACCGACAACCCCGGCGCCCGCGCGGTCACCCTGGTCAAGGAGACGCTCGGCCACACCCGCATGCTGCAGTGGACCGTCGTCGGCGCCGCCCACTGGTTCATCTTCATCGGCTTCGGGCTGCTGTTCTTCACCCTGCTGACGGCGTTCGGCCAGCTCTTCGACGCCCACTTCATCCTGCCGGTGATCGGCGACTTCTTCCTCTACGAGTGGGTCACCGAGTTCTTCACCTGGGTGATGATCGCGGCGATCATCGGCTTCATCGCCTACCGCGCGAACCGCCCCTCGGAGCGGGTGCGCGGCCCCCGCGGCCGGTTCTTCGGCTCGACCATGTGGCAGGGCTACTTCGTCGAGCTGGTCATCCTCGGCGTCGGCCTGTGCATCGTCACCCTGCGCGGCCTCGAGTACGCCCTGCTGTCGGCGGAGGGCGACGACCACGGCTCGGTCTTCCACTTCCCGATGACCGCCTGGATCGGCGAGCTGTTCGGCGGGCTGTCGACGGGCACGATCGCCAACCTGATCTACCTCGTGGCGATGCTCAAGATCGTCATCTCGTTCGTCTGGATGATCACGATCTCGCTCAACCTCACCATGGGTGTGGCGTGGCACCGCTTCTCGGCGTTCTTCAACATCTTCCTCAAGCGCGAGTCCGGCGGCGGCCAGGCGCTCGGTGCCCTGAAGCCGCTCACCTCCGGTGGCAAGGCGATCACGCTGGACGACATCGACGACCTCGACGAGGACGCCACGCTCGGCGTCGGCGCCATCGAGGAGTTCAGCTGGAAGGGCATCCTCGACTTCACCACCTGCACCGAGTGCGGCCGCTGCCAGTCGCAGTGCCCGGCGTGGAACACCGAGAAGCCGCTGTCGCCGAAGCTGCTCATCACCGCGCTGCGCGACCACGCCTACGCCAAGGCGCCGTACCTCCAGGCCGCCGAGGGCGACCGCGCCGCCCTGCTCGAGGGCAGCGACACGCTGACCCGCGAGGCCGAGCGGCCGCTGGTGGGCGACACCGGCGACGACTGGTTCTACATGCCCGAGAGCGGCGCCGGCGTCATCGACCCCGAGGTGCTGTGGTCCTGCACCTCGTGCGGCGCCTGCGTCCAGCAGTGCCCCGTCGACATCGAGCACGTCGACCACATCGTCGACATGCGGCGCTACCAGATCCTCGTGGAGTCCAACTTCCCCGCCGAGCTCAACCAGCTCTTCAAGGGCATGGAGAACAAGGGCAACCCGTGGAACATGTCGCCCTCGGCGCGCCTCGACTGGGCCAAGGGCCTCGACTTCGAGGTCAAGGTCGTCGGCGCCGACCCTGAGCACGGAGGCATCGAGTCGCTCGACGAGGTCGACTGGCTGTTCTGGGTCGGCTGCGCCGGCGCCTACGAGGACCGCGCCAAGAAGACCACCCGCGCGGTCGCGGAGCTGCTCGACATGGCCGGCGTCAGCTTCGGCGTCCTCGGCAACGGCGAGACCTGCACCGGTGACCCCGCCCGCCGGGCCGGCAACGAGTTCGTGTTCCAGGGCCTCGCGCAGCAGAACGTCGAGACCTTCAAGGAGTACAAGGTCAAGAAGGTCGTCTCGACCTGCGCCCACTGCTTCAACACGCTCAAGAACGAGTACAAGGACTTCGGCATCGAGCTCGAGGTCGTCCACCACACCCAGCTGCTCAACCGGCTCGTCCGCGAGGGCAAGCTGACCCCGGTGGCGAACGGCGCGGGCGCCACGAAGCGCTCGATCACCTACCACGACCCGTGCTACCTCGGCCGCCACAACCAGGTCTACTCGCCGCCGCGCGAGCTGCTGCAGATCCTGCCCGGCGCCGAGTACGCCGAGATGCCGCGCAACTCCGAGCGCTCCTTCTGCTGCGGCGCCGGCGGCGCCCGGATGTGGATGGAGGAGAACACCGGCGAGCGGATCAACCTCAACCGCACCAAGGAGGCGGTCGAGACCGGCGCCGACCAGATCGCCGTCGGCTGCCCGTTCTGCCGCGTGATGCTCTCCGACGGCCTCACCGCCCAGCAGGCCAAGGGCGAGGCCCGCGAGGAGGTCGAGGTCCTCGACGTCGCGCAGATGCTGCTGGCGTCGGTGAAGGGCGAGTCGGCCACCAAGGCCGCGCCGGCCGCGGCCCCTGCCGCCGCGCCTGCTGCTGCGGCTGCCGCGGGCGGTACGGCGACCGCCACCGCGACCGCCACCGAGGTGGAGACGAAGGCCGAGCCCGAGGCCGGCGACGTCACCCAGACCGAGGACACCGTCACCGCGACCGAGGACGTCGGGCCCGCGGCCAAGGCGTCGGGCGGCTCCTCGCTCTTCGACCTCGGCGGCACCACCGAGGCCGAGCCGGCCAAGGCAGAGCCCACGCCGGCCGAGGCAGTCGAGACCACGCAGGCGCCCGCGTCCGGCGGCTCGCTGTTCGACCTCGGCGGCGACGAGCCCGCTCCGAAGGCGGAGTCGGCCCCCACGCCGGCCGAGCCCGCTGCGGGCGGCTCGCTCTTCGACCTCGCGGCCCCCGAGCCCGAGGCCCCGAAGGCCGAGAGCAAGCCCGAGGCCCCGAAGGCCGAGAGCAAGCCCGAGCCCACGCCGGTCGAGCCCGTCGAGACCAAGGCCGAGCCCGCCCAGGAGATCCCGTCCGGCTCGCTGTTCGACATCGCCACCCCGGAGCCGCAGACCAAGGCCCAGCCCGAGCCCACGGAGGTCGAGCCCGTCGAGACCCCCGCAGCCACGGAGGTCGAGCCCGTCGAGACCAAGGCCGACGCGGCGGCCGAGCCCGCCCAGGAGATCCCGAGCGGCTCGCTGTTCGACATCGCCGCCCCGGAGCCGGAGGCCAAGGCAGAGCCCAAGGCGGAGCCCAAGGCAGAGCCCACGCCGGTCGAGCCCGTCGAGACCCCGAAGGCCGAGAGCAAGCCCGAGCCCGCAGCGCCGGCCCAGGAGATCCCCAGCGGCTCGCTGTTCGACATCGCCGCCCCCGAGCCGGCAGCACCGAAGGCTCAGCCCGAGCCCACGGAGGTCGAGCCCGTCGAGACCCAGGCCGCCCCCGACGGCGCCGCCGTCTCCCAGGCGGCCACCGAGGCGGCGCGGGACGAGCGGGACCGCGAGGGCGCGGCCGAGCCTGAGCCCGAGGCGGAGCCGGCATCGGAGCCCGACGAGGCGGCGACCCCGGAGGCCGAGAAGCCCGCACCAGCCCCGGCCAGCGGTCCGGCCCACCAGCCGAAGACCGACGTGAAGATCTCGGAGTCGGAGTCGCTCTTCGACCTCTGACAGGGAGAGCTCCGCAGCGGGGAGCATCCGGCGCACAGCGTCGGGTGCTCCCCGTTCCCGTTGCCGGCCGGCAGCCGACCCGCGCCGCTCCACCCCCCGCCGTACCGTGGGCGGGGACCCCGGGAGCAGGGACTTCGACGACTACGTCGCGGCACGACGGCCCACCCTGGTGCGCGCGGCCGTCCTGCTGGGGCTGCGCGAGGCGGAGGCGGTCGCCGCCGCGGACCGGGTGCTCGTGGCGCAGACGCGCCGGATCCGGCGCTCGGCCGACCCGGACCCGGTGGTGCTCGTCGCGCTGGCCATGCTTCCGATCCCCCATCAGGCAGGGGCCCCGGAGGGCCGTGGCCGGGAGGCCGAGGCGCGACGGGCGCTCGCGCTGCTGCCGCCGGACCCGCGCCGGGTGGCGGTCCTCGCCCACCTCGGCCACCTGCCACCGGCCGTGGTCGCCGACGGCCTCGCCCTCCCCCTCGAGGAGGTGCGGACCCACGAGCAGGCGGCGCTCGAGGCGCTCGCCGCCCGGGACGACGACGAGGCCCGTGAGCTGGTGCTCGCCGCGTGCGCCGCGGTCACGGTCCCGTGGCTGCCACCGCTGGCGGAGCCCGCCACCTCCGGACGGCGCCGCGTCCTCGTCCTCGCGGCCGCGGCGCTGGCCGTTGCCGGGATGGCGGCACTCGCGGTGGGTGGCGACGTCCCCGACGGGGCGGTCCTCGCCGACGACCAGGTCCCGTCGCTCTACGGGTACGACGTGGGCGGCGCCGGCCTGGTCCTCCGCGACCGGGGGCTCGAGGTCGATGAGCGCCGCTCCCCCTCGTGCGACCCGCTCGGCACGGTCGTCGGCACCGACCCGCCGACCGGTGCGGAGGTGGCCGAGGGCGACACGGTCACCCTGCTCACGGCGTCACCGGCCGACTACACCTGCATGACGCGGTACGCCGACCGGTTCGACGCCTGGGAGTTCCTCGGCTTCGCTGCGGGTCGCGAGCCGCCTCCGCCCTTCGCCGGCGAGGTGGACGTGCGGGTCGACGGCTCCGGGCCGGTCACGCTGACGGCCGACGAGGCCGGGGACCCCGGCCGCTGGGGCGACCCCTCCGTGCTGACGGAGCTCGACGAGGCGCTGCGCCGGGTGGCGCGGGTGCCGGGCACGGGCCTCTACCGCACGCCCTCGATGCTCGCCGTGCGCGAGGTGCCCACCGCTCGCTGCGGCATCCCGGTCCCCGCCGCGCTGGCGGGCCGCGAGGCGCTCGCGGTCACGCTCGCCCTCGGTGGCCGGCGGCCGCCGTGCCCGCTGACGGTAGACCTCTACCAGACCGGCGAGGCCATCGACACGGTCGCGCTCTATACCGCCGGCGACTGACCAGCCCGGGCCGGCCCTACTGGCCCGACTGCGCGGCCGGCTCGGCCTCCCGCTCGGCCGGCTCCTCGGGCACGGCGATCGGCCGCAGCCGCCACCACGCGATGAAGATCGCGCCGACGACCAGCAGTGCGAGGCCGGCCCACAGGTTGGAGTTGATGTCGGCGGTGCGGACGTCGCCGTTGTCGCCGAACAGCCCCATCAGCGTGAGGATCACGCCGTAGAGCCCCATCAGCGCGCCGATGATGTTGCGGACGTCGAACGCCCCCGCGGTCTTGTGCTCACTCATGACGGTCTCCTCAGAAGAACGCGTTCAGGACGACGACGCCGCCGAGCGCGAGCCCGGCCAGCGGGACGGTGCGGCGGTACCACGGGTACGACGCCTCGAGCGGGTCGGTGCGCTGCTCGACGGGCGTCACCGAGTAGACCAGCCCGACGAGCTGCTCGGCCGGCTTCGGCCGGGTGACGAGCGTGACGACGACGCTGACCGCGATGTCGACGACGAACGCCGTGGCCGCCGCCAGGAACGCCGCGCCCTGGCCGGGCAGGTCGAGCGGGCCCCACTCGTTGGTGGCCCACACCGCGACCGCCGACAGGGTGCCTGCCACCAGGCCCATCCAGCCGGCGGCCGGCGTCATCCGCTTCCAGAACATGCCGAGGATGAAGGTCGCGAACAGCGGCGCGTTGAAGAAGCCGAACAGGGTCTGGAGGTACTCCATGACGTTGGAGAAGTTCTGGGCGATGTACGCCGTGCCGACCGCGACCAGGGTCGCGCCGACGGTGGCGATCCGGCCCACCCGCAGGTAGTAGCTGTCGTCGCGACCCTTGACGACGTAGTCCTGCCACAGGTCGTAGCTGAAGACGGTGTTGAAGGCCGAGACGTTGGCGGCCATGCCGGCCATGAACGCCGCAAGGAGGCCGGTGATCGCGAGGCCGAGCAGGCCGTTGGGCAGCAGGTCTCGCATCAGGTAGAGCAGCGCGTCGTTGTACTGCACCTGCCCGGTGGCGCCGCCCTCCGGGGAGTCGCCGGCCTTGAGCTGGATCATCTCGGTCACCAGCACCGCCGCGATCATGCCCGGCACGATCGTGATGAACGGGATGAACATCTTGGGGAAGGCGCCGATGATCGGGGTACGTCGCGCGGCGGAGATCGAGTCCGAGGCCATCGCGCGCTGGACCTCGACGAAGTTGGTGGTCCAGTAGCCGAAGGAGAGCACGAAGCCGAGGCCGAAGACGATGCCGATGACGGAGAGGATCGGCGAGTCGAAGCCCGACAGCGCCTGGCCGGGCCAGGACTCGAGCTGCCGCTCGGCGGCCGGGCCGGCGCCCTCGGAGGCCGCGGCGGTGATCTTGGCGGTGAGGCCGTCCCAGCCGCCGACCTCGATGAGGCCGAGCACGGTCAGCGGCAGCAGCGCGGCCACGATGACGAAGAACTGCAGGACCTCGTTGTAGATCGCGGCCGACAGCCCGCCGAGGGTGATGTAGGACAGCACGACGGCGGCGGCGACGAGCAGCGCGACCCACATGGGCCAGCCGAGCAGGGCGGTCACGATGGTGCCGAGCAGGAAGAGGTTGACGCCGGCGATGAGGAGCTGGGCCACCGCGAACGAGATCGAGTTGACCAGGTGGGCCCCGGGGCCGAAGCGGCGCAGCATGAACTCGGGCACCGAGCGCACCTTGGAGCCGTAGTAGAACGGCATCATCACGACGCCGAGGAAGAGCATCGCCGGGATCGCGCCCACCCAGAAGTAGTGCACGGTCGGCAGCCCGAACTCCGCGCCCGAGGCGGACATCCCCATGATCTCGACGGCGCCGAGGTTGGCGGAGATGAACGCCAGCCCGGTCACCCAGGCCGGCAGCGACCGGCCGGACAGGAAGAAGTCGACCGAGTCCGAGACGTGCCGGCGGGCCATGAACCCGATGCCCAGCACGAACGCGAAGTACGACGCGAGGATCAGGTAGTCGACCGCGTCGGCGTCGATCAGTGTTGCTGCCTGGCTCGTCAGCTGGGGCGGCATTCGTGCTCTCTTTCTGCCGAGGCGTCGGAACGCGGAATCGCGCCCCGAGACCGTAGACGCAGCGGTGTGCGGGGAGTACCCCGACCCCTCGGCCACCCAACCCTTCGGTGGCCCACCTCACGACAGGAATGTGACATCACCATGCCCTTGACGTGACGTCATACTGGCGTCATTGTGGTGCACATGGACATCACGCCCTACGTCGAGGGGCTGCGCCGCGACCTCCTCGCCGCCGCCGAGGCCGGCGGGCCGGAGGTGCGCGAGGCGGCCGAGCGGCTCAGCCTGGCGCTCGACGCCGCCGCCCGCCTGACACTCATGGAGGCGATCTCCCAGGCGGCTGCCGAGATCACCGCCGAGATGCCGGCCGGCGGCGTGGACGTCAGGCTGGTCGGGCGGGAGCTCGACTTCATGGTGCAGACCCCGACCACGGCTGCACAGGCGCCACCCCCACCGCCCGCACCCCAGTCGCCCGAGGAGGCCGAGGAGGGCGGGATGGCCCGAGTCACGCTGCGCATCCCCGAGTCGGTGAAGGGCCGGGCGGAGGAGATGGCCGCCCGGTCGGGCCACTCGCTGAACACGTGGCTGGTCAACGTGGTCCGGGCCGCCACGCGCGACACGGACGCCGGCGCGGTCAACGTCGACATCGACGTCTCGAGCATCCCGTTCCCCGGCGCAGCCGATCCCTTCGGTCGGGGCGGCCAGCGGGGCCGCCGCATGACCGGCTGGGTCTGACCTCCCACCGCGCGACCACGTCGGCGAGCAGCACACAGCAGCACACGGGGCGGCACCGCCCACCACACGGACCGGCACGGGCCGGCCCGGTGGACGAACACACCCAGGAGAACCCATGTCCACGCACCGCACCGAGACCTTCCCGACCCAGGGCCCGGCGACCCTCCACGTCGAGATCGACAAGGGCCACGTCCACGTGACCACGGCCGACACCATGCAGGTGGAGGTCCGGGTGAGCGGCCACGACGCCGAGCAGGTCGCCGTCGCGCAGGAGGGCGAGACCGTCAGCGTCATCGGGCCGCGCCAGCGCGCCGGGTTCCCGGGCCACGACACGTCGCTGGACGTCACCGTCACGCTCCCCCACCAGAGCGACCTGGCGATCCGCACCGCCTCCGCGGAGGTCACCGCCGACGGCACGGTCGCCACGGCCGAGGTGCGGACCGGCTCGGGCGACGTGCGGCTGGAGGCACTGTCCGGCCCCGCCAGCATCGTGTCGGGGTCCGGCGCCGTCTCCGTCGGCGCCGCCCAGGCCGAGCTGCGCATCAAGAGCGGGTCGGGCGACATCGCCGTGCGCGAGGCCGGCTCGGCGATCGCGGTCTCCACGGGCTCCGGGGACGTCGAGCTCGGGACGACCAACGGCCCGGCCGTGGTGAAGACCGGATCCGGCGACCTGCGCGTCGTCGAGGCGCGAACGGACCTGTCGATGGCCACCGGGAGCGGCGACCTCGTCGTCGGCCGGGCGAGCCGCGGCCGGCTGACCGCCAAGGGCGCCTCGGGCGACGTCCACGTCGGAGTCCCCGCCGGCCTGCCCGTCTGGACCGACATCTCGACCGTGTCCGGCGCCATCCGCTCCGCACTCCAGCCCGCCGGGGAGCCCGCCGAGGGCGCCGACCACCTCGAGCTGCGTGCCAAGACCGTCAGCGGAGACGTCGTCCTCCAGCAGGTCTGAGCCTTCCCCCACGCACCTCGCATCCCGGACAGGAGCCGACCATGCACGACAACCACGACGCCCTCGAGGCGCAGGCACGCCACCAGATCCAGGAGCGGGTCACCCGCGCCGCGGCGCCGCGCCTGCCGCACGTCCCGGCCCGGCACCGGCTGGCCGAGCAGCTGCGCCGGGCCGCCGACCGGATCGACCTCTGACCCTGTCCCTCCCGGTCAGTACCGCATCGCCACGCCCCGGCGCCAGTAGCCCATGAACGCGACCTGACGCCGGTCCATGCCCAGGTCCTTGACGAGGTGGCGCCGCAGCGCCGTGACCACGCCCGCCTCACCGGCGATCCAGGCGTAGAGGCCGTCGAGCGGACTGCCGGCGCCGGGGCCGCCGGGCCGGGCGGAGCCGGTGAGGTCCGCGCCCGACGAGGAGTACGTCGGTGTCTCCCACAGGTCCGGGTCCACCTCCTCGACCACGACCTGGGGCGCACCGGGCCCGGCGGCCGGCCCCGAACCGAGGTGGGCGCGGACCGCGGCGGTGAGCGGCTCGCCGAGAGGCCGGCCGCCGCGGGCCAGCCAGACGACCTCCACCCCGGCGGGGCCGCGTACCTCCTGGATGTCGGCCCCGAGCGGCACCTCGAGGAAGGCGCTGCCGCAGGCGTCGGCGGGGAGGTCCTCGAGGATGCGGCAGACCGCCGGGACGGCCGTCTCGTCGGCGGCGGCCAGCAGCACCCGCGCGTCGCCGGGCGCGAACTCGATGCCGCCGAAGGGAACGCCGCGCCGGGGAGCCACGACGACCAGGCGGTCGCCGACCTGCGCCCGCGACGCCCAGGTGGAGCCGGGCCCTGTGGCACCCGGCTGGAGGTGGAGCACGAAGTCGACGACGAGCCGGGTGCCGGTACCCGTCCCCCGCACGGCGCGGACGCTGTAGGTGCGCAGGTGCCCGCGCTCGGCCTCGGGCAGCGCCTGCCAGGCGGCGTACCACCCCTCCTCCTCGACCTCGGGCCGGAACGCCGGCAGCCGGCCGGCGTCGTTCGGCAGCAGCAGCTTGATCCGCTGGTCGTAGAGCGGGCCGTCCACGCCGAAGTCGGCGAGCGCGGGCCCGCCGAGCTCGACCCGGACGTAGCTCGGGGAGAGCCGCTCGACGGCGGTCGCCTCGACCTCGGCGAGCAGCATCGGCAGGGGCCGGGTGGCGGTCTCGGTCATAGGGGGCTCCGTCCGGGCGAGTGGTGCCGTCCCACGGGGACGACGAGGGGGGTGTCGGACACCGGGTCGGTGATCACCCGGTTGTCGAGGCCGAAGACGGCGTGCACCGTCTCCTCGGTGACGACGTCTGCGGGCGCGCCCTCCGCGACCACGCGACCGGCCCGCATCGCGACCAGGTGGTCGGCGTAGCGCGCGGCCAGGTTGAGGTCGTGGAGCACCATCACGACGGTGGTGCCGCGGCCGTGGTTGAGCTCCAGGAGCAGGTCGAGCATGTCGACCTGGTGCGCGACGTCGAGGTACGTCGTGGGCTCGTCGAGGAGGAGCAGATCGGTGTCCTGCGCCAGCGCCATCGCGATCCAGACCCGCTGCCGCTGCCCGCCGGACAGCTCGTCCACGACCCGTTCGGCCAGGGCCGCGGTTCCGGTCAGCTCCAGCGCCTCCGCGACCGCGCGCTCGTCCGTGGTCGACCAGCGGCGGAACGTCCCCTGGTGCGGGTGCCGGCCACGCCCGACCAGGTCGACCACGGTCACCCCCTCGGGGGCGACCGGCGTCTGCGGCAGCAGGCCGAGGGTCCGCGCGACGGTCCTCGTCGGGAGCCGGTGCACCGCCTCGCCGTCGAGCAGCACGCTGCCGCCGGTGGGCCGCAGCAGCCGCGCCATCCCCCGCAGCAGGGTCGACTTGCCGCACGCGTTCGGACCGACGACGACGGTGACCCGGCCGTGGGGAACGCGGACGGCCAGGTCCTGGACCACGGCCCGGTCGCCGTAGCCGAGGCTGACCCGGTCCGCGACGAGACGGGCGGGGGCAACCGTCCGGGCGGGCGGGACGTCGAGCGTGGTCATGCGGGTCTCCTTCATCTCCGGGCTGTCGGGCCGGCCTGGCCGCGGACGAGCAGCCACAGCAGGAACGGCGCCCCGAAGGCGCCGGTCACCACGCCCACGGGGAGGTTGACGTCGGGCACGAGGTAGGCGGCGACGTGGTCGGCGGCCACGACGAGGATCGCGCCGGCCAGGCCTGCCCCGGCGAGCGTCGTCCGGCCCCGGTTGAGCGCCCGGGCGGTCGGGCCCGCGAGGAACGCGACGAACGACACCGGGCCGGCCGCGGCCACCGCGACGGCCGTGAGGACCACGGCGAGCAGCAGCAGCGCGTCGCTGCGACGCCTCGACACGCCGAGCCCGGTGGCGACGTCGTCGCCGAACTCGGTGACCCGCAGCGAGCGGGCCGTCCACACCAGCAGCGGCAGCAGCGCGACCCAGAAGATCGCCAGCAGCCGGATCGTCGGCCAGTCCGCGGCGCCGACGCTGCCGGTCAGCCAGCGCAGGACCAGGTGGGCGTCCCACTCGTCGGCCCGCGTGAAGAGGTACTGCACCACGGAGCCGAGCGCGGCGGCCACGGCGACGCCCACCAGCACCAGCCGGTAGCCGCCGCCGGCGGCGGGGCCGGCCACCGCCCGGACCAGGCCGGCGATGCCGACGGCGCCGAGGATCGCGGCCACCGAGACCGCGGTGCCGGTCTGCCCGAGCACCACGATGGCGAGGACGGCGGCGGCGCTCGCGCCGAGGCTGACCCCGATGACGTCGGGGCTCGCCAGCGGGTTGCGCAGCGTGGTCTGGAAGATCGCGCCGGCCACCCCGAATGCCGATCCGACCAGGACGCCGAGCACGGCGCGCGGGAGCTTGCTCTCCATCAGGATGAAGCTGGCGCCCGGGATCTCGGCGCCGAGGACGATCCGGACCGCGTCCGGCACGGTGAACGTGTAGTCCCCCAGCAGCACCCGCACCGCCACCACGCCGAGCAGCGCGGCGGCGAGGCCGCCGACGACAAGCCGCCGGCGGCGCGCGGGTCCGCGGCGGGCCTCGCGGACGGCGATCGCCACGGTCGGCGCGCTCACAGCGCCGCCAGCCGGCCGCGGCGGACGAGCAGCATGAAGACCGGGCCGCCGACGACGGCCGTCATGATCCCGACCTGCACCTCGGTGGGCGGCAGCACCACCCGGCCCACGGTGTCGGCGAGCACGACCAGCACCGCGCCGACGCCGAGCGAGAGCGGCAGCACCCGCGCGTGCGCGCTCCCCACGAGGGCGCGCACCGCGTGCGGCACGACCAGGCCGACGAAGCCGACCGGGCCGGCGAGGGCGGTCGCTCCCCCGGCCAGCAGCACGCAGGCCAGGCCGACCACGAGCCGGTCCCGGGCCACGCGCCGGCCGAGCCCGCGCGCCAGGTCGTCGCCGAGGGCCAGGGTGTCCAGCAGCCGGGTCCCGGCCAGCGCCAAGGCGGCCCCAGCGGCGAGGAAGGGCAGCCCGGTGAGCAGCACGTCGAAGCCCCGGCCGCCGACCGTGCCGACCTGCCAGAAGCGGAAGGTCTCCATCGTGGCCCGGTCGGTCAGCAGCACGCCCGAGGTCCACGAGGTCAGTGCCGCGGTGACCGCGGCGCCGGCGACGGCGAGCTTCACCGGGGTGGCACCACCGCGACCGAGGGCTGCCACGCCGTGCACGAGGACCATGGCCGCCGCGGCACCGGCGAGCGCGAACCAGACGTACGACGCCAGGTCGGAGACACCGAGCGCGGAGATCGCCAGCACCATCGCGAAGGCGGCGCCGGCGTTGACGCCGAGGATCCCCGGGTCGGCGAGCGGGTTGCGGGTCAGGCCCTGCATGCAGGCGCCGGCGAGGCCGAGCGCGGCGCCGACAGCGAGTCCCAGGCAGGTCCGCGCCCACCGGGTGAGCGCGACCGCGTGGTCGGGGTCGGTGGCGTCGAGAAGCGCGGTCGGCGCGATCGGCCGCGACCCGACGAGGACCGAGAGCACGGAGACGCCGAGCACCCCCGCCACCACTGCTGCCAGCCCTCCTGCGACCCGGCCGGACATCAGGCGCCGTCGACCGCGCGCGCGACCTCCGGCAGGAAGTGCTCGACGATGTAGGGCACCGACAGCGGGGTCGGGTTGGTGACCGCCAGGCCGACGTGCTTGTCGGGCTCGGCGTACGCGTGGCCCTCCGCGATGGCGGGGATCCGGCCCAGCAGCGGGTCGTCGGCGTACGTCGCCAGGTCGTCCTCGCCCTCGGCGTAGGTCAGCAGGACGTCGGACTCGAGGCCGTCGGCGCGCTCGGCGGAGAGGGTGCCGTAGAACTGGCCGTCCTCGACGACCTCCTCGACCATCGGCGCGTTGACGAGGCCGAAGTCGTTCATGACCGAGACCCGCGGGTCCGCCGGTGCGTAGACGCCGACCGAGGAGAGGTCGGTCGTGGTCAGGTAGGCGAAGACGAACGACGCGCCCTCGAGCTGCGGGTACTCCTCGCGGGCGGCCTCGATCGCCCCCTCGGTCTCCGCCTCGACCTCGTCGGCGAGGTCGTTGCGGCCGAGCGCCTGGCCGACCATGTCGAGGGAGGTCTGCCACGGGGTCACCCACGGGGCGTCCGGGTAGGCCACGACCGGTGCGATCCTGCTGAGCCGCTCGTACTCCTTCTCCGTGATGCCCGAGTTGGTGGCGAGGATCAGGTCGGGGGCGAGCTCGGCGATCTCCTCGACCGGAGCGCCGTCCGCGTCGTCGTACCGGACCGGCGCCTCGGCGCCCGTCCCGTCGGCGACCTCGGCGACCCCGGCGTCGAACCAGTCCGAGGACCCGCCCCCGTTGCCGCCCCAGGTCAGCTTCGTCGCGCCGACCGGCACGACGCCGAGCGAGAGGACCGCGTCCTGGTCGGACCAGCCGAGGGTCGCGACGCGCGTCGGCTCCTCCTCGACCGTGGTCTCACCGAAGGCGTGCTCGATCGTCACCGGGAAGGCGCCGGCCTCGGCCTGCGACGTGCTCGCGCCGCCGGGGGTCTCCCCCGTCGAGGACGGGCCGGTGCTGCAGGCCGACAGCAGTCCGGCGCCGAGGGCGAGGGCGCCGATCACCGGGCCGAGGGCGGAACGGGGGGTGCGGACGGGGCGCATGGCGTTCTCCTGAAGGAAGGTCTACCTAAGTAAGGCGAGCCTAACCTCAGTTGGAACGCGGGCGAGCGCGGGGTCCCGACAGCCGGAACCCAGCCAGGTCAACGGTGCGCTAAGAGCCTCAGATCGAGGTGCGGTGGAAGTTCTGGTAGGAACGCGACGGCGTCGGGCCTCGCTGGCCCTGGTAGCGCGAGCCGTACTTCTCCGAGCCGTAGGGGTGGTCGGAGGCCGACGACAGCCGGAAGAAGCAGAACTGGCCGATCTTCATGCCGGGGTAGAGCTTGATCGGCAGGGTCGCGACGTTGGCCAGCTCGAGCGTCACGTGGCCCGAGAAGCCCGGGTCGACGAAGCCGGCCGTGGCGTGGGTCAGCAGGCCGAGCCGGCCCAGCGACGACTTGCCCTCGACGCGGGCCGCGACGTCGTCGGGCAGCGAGACCACCTCGTACGTCGAGCCGAGCACGAACTCGCCCGGGTGCAGGATGAACGCCTCGTCGCCCTCCGGCTCGACCATGCGGGTGAGGTCGGATTGGTCGACCGCCGGGTCGATGTGGGGGTAGCGGTGGTTCTCGAAGACTCGGAAGAACCGGTCGAGCCGCACGTCGATCGAGGACGGCTGCATCATCGCCGGGTCGAAGGGGTCGAGGGCGATCCTGCCGCTCTCGATCTCGGCCAGGATGTCGCGGTCACTCATCAGCACGGGTCGTAACCTACCCCCGCCGAAGTCTGGGGTAGCATCACCACCGCCGCGGCTCGCAGGAGCCGCGGCCTGCGGATGTAGCTCAGTTGGTAGAGCGCGACCTTCCCAAGGTCGATGTCGCGAGTTCGAGTCTCGTCATCCGCTCCAGTTTGTCCTCGGAGCCGCTTGACGCCTCTTCCACGCAGGGCTCAGACCCCGCTGCCGCCCATGGCCCACAGCCACGGCGAGGACGAGCGGGCCCGCACGCCGGGCTCCCGCCCCTCCGCGACCAGCCGGAACCGGTCGTCTGCGTGCGTCGTCATCCGACGCAGCCGTCGCCCTGGACCATGCCGTCGTGCAGCAGCAGGGCGACCTGGAACCGGGAGAGGTCCGGGCCGTCCGCGGTGATCCGCTCGTGCCACGAGGCCACCGTGCGGCCGGCGACCCGGCGCACGAGCACCAGCGACACGATGCTGACGACCAGCGACTCCAGCAGCCAGCCGGGGAACGCCACCAGCGCCAGGACCGGCGGAGCCAGCATGCCGGCCAGCCAGAGCACACGCGCCAGGGCCGCGGCCCGACGCACCTTCCGGGCAGCCTGCTGCCACGTCCCGAGATCCAGATCCACGAGCGAATCATGGCGTGCCCCGAGGCCTGTGACTCCAGTGACTCTTGACGTCTGCTGGGACTGCTGCGCACAGTGGGGAGCCTGAGTCTTCCCCACCTGCGAGGTGCTGACCATGCCTCAGCCCCAGAGCCCACCCTCTGACCTGCCCCGGGGCAGGTCACGCTCCCGGGCCCGCCTGATCGCCGTCGGCGCCCTGGCCGTCACGCTCGCGGCCGCGCCACTGCTCCCCCGCGGCGGCCCCGAGCCCGCGATCGTCCCGTCCGGCGACCGCGCCGCGCCCGCGGCACCGGGCACCGTCACCCCCGAGATGCGCGCCGAGATCGAGGCCGTCGTCGGCGACGGCCTGGCGGCGGGCCGGCTGCCCGCCCGGCCGACCGTGGACGCGCTGGCCGAGCGGCTGGTGCGCTGTGCCGACCTCGGGCCCGAGCGCTACTGCCTGCACACCGGCTTCACCACCGCCACCGAGACGGTCGCGCAGGACCGGGTCGCCGCGACCGCCCGGGTCGAGGCCGCCAGGCCGGCGGCCCAGGAGAGCACCGGCGAGCTGACCACCCTCGCCGCACTGCGGCGTACCGCCGGCCTCGACCCGGCCGAGCGCGCGGACCGCGAGCGGCGCGAGCTGCTCGCCGCCGCCCGCGCCGTCGGCAAGGTCGCGGAGCTGCGGCAGGCGGTCGGCGCGGATGCTTCGACAGCCTCGACCGCGCGGGCCGCACGGACGAAGCGGTTCCGCGACTACCCCCGCCGCTCGACGGTGCTGCGCCCCAAGCGGGTGCGGGAGCAGGTGCGCTCCTACTGGTGCGGCCCGGCGACGATGCAGATGATCGCGTGGGGCTGGCAGGACCGGCCCAAGCCGCAGCGCCACTGGTCGCGCAAGCTCGGCACCACCACCAACGGCTCCTCCGTGTGGGACATGGTCCGCGTCATCAACGCCGCCACCGGCTACGACCGCGACGCCTACGCCGGCGACTACGTCGTCCTCGACATATCCGACTGGACCTACCGGCAGTGGCTGCTGCTGAACATGCGCCACATCGCCGACTACCGGGCGCCGCTGGTGCTCCACCCGATGCTGCACAAGCGGTTCTTCCCCTACCTCGACGACGACGCCTCCGGCCACTTCCAGGTGGGCCGCGGCTACGACAAGCGGGGCGACAAGCCGGCGCACGTCGGCTACTTCGAGCCGTGGAACCAGCAGCGCTTCGACCCCTCGGAGCCGTACATCGCCCGGGTCCAGTGGCGCAGCGCCTACCGCAGCTACCGCGCGAACCTCGCCCACCCGCAGCAGAACATCGGAGTCTGAGTGCGGGGGCGCGGACTGCAGGGCCGCCTCGCCCTGCCCGTCGTGGCCGTCCTGGCAGCGGCCGGCTGCACCGGGTCGCCGGGCCCCGTCGGCACGGCGGGCTCGGGACAGCCCGACGGCGACGCGACGTCCCTGCAGTGGAGCCGGGTGCGGGGCCCTGTCGACGCGACGGTCACCACCGGCGGTGGCTGGACGCTCACCGTCGACCCGTCCGGCACGCGGGCCACGCTCGACGGTGCCGACCCGGTCACCGTCACCGCGCCCGACCGGTTCCGCGTCGCCGACGCGCTGCTCGACGACGGCTGGGCCCTCGTCACCGTCCAGGACCGCCTGGAGGAGCGGCCGATGGTCGCGACGGTGGTCGATCTCGACTCCGGCGAGCAGTTCACCCTCGACGGCGACTCGGACGTGCCCACGACGACGGGCGGGTCGTGGGCGCTCGGGGACGGCACGGCGTCGCACGCCACCGTGTCCCCCGACGGCGGCTGGTGCGTGGCCACGGTCGACCTCGCGAGCCGTACGTCGCAGCGCCGCTGGTGCGCCCCGCCCCGCACCGGCTTCAACGGGGTGTCGGTCACCCCCGACGGCACCACCATGCTGACCTTCGACGACCAGCGCCCCTCCTGCCGCACCCCGGTCCGGCTCGACGGCGACGACGTCGACCCGATCGGGGGCGTCGAGCCCTGCCTCGGCTGGGACGCCGTGGCCCTGCCGGGAGCCGTCGTCTGGTCGGAGACCCCGAGACCGACGCGTGTCGAGCAGGCGGTCCTCCGGGCCCGGACAGGCGACGGCGCTGTCGTCGACCTGGGTCCCGGCACGTCGGGCACGCTCGTGCGGTGCGGGGAGGCGGCGTACTTCGTGCGCGACCCGCAGCGCGACGGGCAGCCGGCGGCACTGCTGCGGTGGGCGCCCGGCGACGATGAGGCCGGCGTGGTCTACGAGTCTCCCGGCGGCGGCCCGGCCTTCCTGGCCGAGCCGCGGTGCGGCGGCGACGCGCTGACGCTGACGGTGCTGGCCGCCTCGGGCGACCGCCAGGTGACCGCTCTCCTGCCCTGACAGGGGCGCCCTAGGGTGGGGAGAGTGGACGACTTCACCGGCTTCCCGACCGCGGCGCTCGACTTCTACGACGACCTCGAGGTCGACAACACCAAGTCGTTCTGGGAGAAGCACAAGCAGGTCTACGCCGACAGCGTGAAGGCGCCGATGACCGCGCTGTGCGCCGCCCTCGAGCCGGAGTTCGGCCCGGCCAAGGTGTTCCGTCCCTACCGCGACGTGCGGTTCGCCAAGGACAAGACGCCGTACAAGACCCACCAGGGTGCCTTCGTCGCCGCCGGTCCCGCCACCGGCTGGTACGTCGAGATCTCGGCGCGCGGGATGCGCGTCGGCGCCGGCTTCTACGAGGCGAGTGGCCCGCGGCTCGCCTCCATCCGCGAGGCGATGGCCGACGACACGACCGGCCCGGAGCTCGAGCGCCTCCTCGCGTCGTACGACGGTGACGGCTGGGAGATCGGCGGCGACGAGCTCAAGACCGCGCCGCGGGGCTACCCGGCCGACCACCCGCGGATCGCACTGCTGCGCCGCAAGCAGCTGTTCGTGGGCCGGCCCTATGGCTTCGATGGCCTGGACCGGGCGGAGGTGCTCGACCGGGTGCGCGAGGACTGGCGTGCGCTGCGCCCGCTCGTCGAGTGGGTCGCCGCGCACGCCGACGAGTAGCCGCCAGCGGCGCCGGCCACCGACGCCGGCTCAGTGCGGCTGCCAGGCGTCCTCGTCGGCGGTCCGCGACGTCACGGCGTCGGGCAGGTCGCGCGACGCGAGCTGAGCGATCGAGACCTGCTCGAAGACGTCGCGCAGCGACCGTCGCGCCGCGATCCAGACGTGCTGGAGGACCTCGGCGGACTCGTTGTAGCTGACCGCCTCGGGCCGCAGGCCGTAGACCGAGACCAGCGGGCCGTCGACGGCGCGGATGACGTCGGCGACCCGGACGTCCTCGGCCGGCCGGGCCATCCGCCACCCGCCGGACTGGCCGCGCTGGGAGAGGACGATTCCCGCCCGGCGCAGGTCGGCGAGGATCGCCTGGAGGAAGCCGTGGGGGATCTCCTGGCGCCGGCCGAGCTCCTCGGCACTCACCGCGGCGGCGCCGTCGGAGCTCGCCATCTCGATCAGCGCCCGCAGGGCGTAGTCGGACTTGGCGGAGACACGCATAGGTCCAGTGTGTCAGACAGGTCTATCGACACACTGGACCTAGGCAGAGGATGACGCGGCCGGCGGGGGTGGGGCCCGCCGGCCGCGTCGTGCGCTCGAGGCCCGCCCGGGTCAGACGGCCGCGAGCTGCTTCTCGAGCTGCTCGATCTCGCGGGACTTGCGCTCCTGCTTGACCGCCCAGGTGATGCCCGCGATCCAGAGGACCGCGACGAACGCCGCCAGGGTCGCGACGCCGGAGCCCGGCAGGCCGAACGCCTCGGCGATGGTCTTGGAGTTGACCAGGATGATCAGGCCGCCGGCCGCCACACCCAGGACGCGCGCGGCGAGCTTCTTGACCAGCCAGGCCGCGATCGGGGCTGCGATGACGCCACCGGCGAGCAGGACGGCGGCGTAGGACCAGAGGATGCCCTGCGAGCCGAGGGCGAGCAGGAAGCCGAGCGAGCCGCCGACGGCGACCACGAACTCGGAGGTGTCGATGGAGCCGACGACCTTGCGGGGCTCGAGCCGGCCGGACGAGAGCAGCGTGGTGGTGCCGACCGGACCCCAGCCGCCGCCACCGATGGCGTCGAGGGTGCCGCCGGCGAGCCCCATGGGGACGAGCATCTTCGCGCCGGGGCGGCTGCGGAACGTGGGGCGACGGCCACCGAGCACCAGGAAGCGCCACACGACGTACACGCCCAGGGCCAGCAGGATGCCGGCGACCCACGGCTTGGCGGCGTCACCGTCGAGCGAGGCGAGGAAGGTGGCCCCGACGAAGGCGCCGACGAAGCCCGGCCCGGCCAGGATCGAGACGGTCTTCCAGTCCACGTTGCCGAGCTTGTGGTGGGAGATGCCGGAGGCCAGCGAGGTCCCGATCTCGGAGAAGTGGACGGCGGCGGACGCCGCAGCAGGAGCGATGCCGGCGGCCAGCAGCAGCGTCGACGAGGTCACGCCGTAGGCCATGCCCAGGGAGCCGTCGATGAGCTGGGCCAGCAGGCCCACGAAGCCGAGCACGAGGAGCTTGCGCATGGGGGGAAGCCCTTTCGGTCGCCCGGCGGCCGCGCCGCCGAGAGGTCGATCAGAAAACTAAAGTCGATCAAGTCACTAACTTGACTATCTAAGTAGACATTGA
This sequence comes from Nocardioides sp. GCM10027114, assembly GCF_042659625.1. Taxonomy (NCBI): domain Bacteria; kingdom Bacillati; phylum Actinomycetota; class Actinomycetes; order Propionibacteriales; family Nocardioidaceae; genus Nocardioides; species Nocardioides sp. GCM10027114. The sequence goes on along the minus strand of NZ_JBHSSS010000023.1, from coordinate 114,107 downwards.
CGACCAACGGACTGTCAATCCAGCGCAGCCGTCCGGCGTGTCGCACGCATCACCCTCCCCCGACGGGGTGAAGCGACCGGCGACTCCTTGCGTGGCCCGGGGCCCGCTCCTAGAATCAAAGTTACCGGCGAGTAGCGCGCCGGGCCCCGAGACGAAAAGGTGGAGCAGTGAGCCACTACAAGAGCAACCTGCGCGACATCGAGTTCAACCTCTTCGAGGTGCTCGGCCGGGACGAGGTCCTCGGCCAGGGTCCCTTCGCGGACGTGGACGCCGAGACCGCGCGCTCGATCCTCGCCGAGGTCGACCGACTCGCCCGCGAGGACCTCGCCGCCTCCTACGAGGAGAGCGACCGCAACCCGCCGGTCTTCGACCCGAAGACCCACACGGCACCCATCGCCGAGTCGTTCGCAAAGAGCTACCAGGCCTGGATGGACGCCGAGTACTGGCGACTGCAGATCCCCGAGTCCCTCGGCGGCACCCCGGCCCCCTCCAGCCTCGTCTGGTCGATGGGCGAGATGGTGCTCGGCTCCAACGCCCCCGTGTGGATGTACGCCGCCGGCCCGGCGTTCGCCGGCGTCGTCGAGCGCAACGGCAACGACCGCGACAAGCGCATCGCCCAGATCATGTGCGAGCGGCAGTGGGGCGCGACGATGGTGCTGACCGAGCCCGACGCGGGCTCCGACGTCGGCGCCGGCCGCTCGAAGGCCACGCCCAACGAGGACGGCTCCTGGAACATCGAGGGCGTCAAGCGCTTCATCACCTCGGCCGAGCACGACATGAGCGAGAACATCATCCACCTCGTGCTGGCCCGCCCGGTCGGCGTCGAGGGCGCCGGCGGCCCCGGCACCAAGGGCCTCTCGCTGTTCATCGTGCCGAAGATCCACTTCGACCACGAGACCGGCGAGCTCACCGGTGAGCGCAACGGCGCCTACGTCACCAACGTCGAGCACAAGATGGGCCTCAAGGTGTCCAACACCTGCGAGGTCACCTTCGGCGACCCGGGTGTCGGCGGCGGCGAGCCCGCGAAGGGCTGGCTGCTCGGCGAGGTCCACAACGGCATCGCGCAGATGTTCCAGGTCATTGAGAACGCCCGCATGATGGTCGGCACCAAGGCCATCGCGACGCTGTCCACCGGCTACCTCAACGCGCTGGAGTTCGCCAAGAGCCGCGTGCAGGGTGCCGACCTGACCCAGGCCGCCGACAAGACCGCGCCGCGGGTGACGATCACGCACCACCCCGACGTGCGTCGTTCGCTGATGGTGCAGAAGTCCTTCGCCGAGGCGATGCGCGCGCTGGTGCTCTACACCGCCACCTGGCAGGACCGCATTCAGGTCGCCGAGCACAACGGTGAGCACGACGAGCTGGCCCACGCCGTCAACGACCTGCTGCTGCCGATCGTCAAGGGCTACGGCTCGGAGCGGTCGTGGGTGCTCCTCGGCACCGAGTCGCTGCAGACCTTCGGCGGCTCCGGCTTCCTGCAGGAGTACCCGCTCGAGCAGTACGTCCGCGACGCCAAGATCGACACCCTCTACGAGGGCACCACCGCGATCCAGGGCCAGGACTTCTTCTTCCGGAAGATCGTCAAGGACCAGGGCCGGGCGCTGGGCCACCTCGCCAAGGAGATCGAGGGCTTCGTCGCCTCCGAGGCCGGCAACGGCCGCCTCAAGAACGAGCGCGAGCTGCTCGGCCGGGCGCTCGAGGACGCCAACGCGATGGTCGGCCACATGATCAACGACCTGATGTCGTCCGACGGCTCCGCCGAGGGCGGCGACGCGCGCAACATCTACAAGGTGGGTCTCAACACCACCCGCCTCCTGATGGCGCTGGGCGACCTGGTCTGCGCCTGGCTCCTGCTGCGCCAGGCCGAGGTCGCGCTCGACAAGCTCGACAACGACCCGGGCAAGGACAAGGCCTTCTACGAGGGCAAGGTCGCCGCGGCGCAGTTCTTCGCGCAGTACAACCTGCCGAAGCTCCGCGCCGAGCGGAAGATCGCCGAGGCCACCGACCTTTCGCTGATGGACCTCGACGAGGCCGCCTTCTGACGGTCAGCTGACCGGTCCGCCACGCGCGGCCCGTCGGACCTCCGGGTCCGGCGGGCCGTTCGCATTCCGGCGCGAACCGCGGTCCTGGTTTCACCACCGGCCCGGACGGGGAGGCTCCGGTCAGCGGACCACGGGCTCCCCCGGCCCACCGGTCCCCGACCCCCGAGGAGTCGTCATGGGCATCGGCATCAGCGTCATCCTGCTGGTCATCGGCCTCATCCTGCTGCTGGGCGCGATCGAGGAGTTCCCCGCCGCCGTGCAGGACGTCGTCGACGTGAGCACCGTCGGCTGGATCTGCCTGGTCGTGGGCATCCTGGGCCTCGTCGTCGCGATGACCGCCGGCCGACGCTCGGGGACGCCGACCGCCTGACCTCGCCTGACCTCGGGCGCCTGGCCTCAGGCCCGCAGCCGTGCCGCGGCGGCGCGGCGTACCGACTGCGTGAGCCGCGCCAGTGCCGGCGAGTCGAGCCGCCAGCACTGCCAGTGGAGGTCGACGTCGGCGTGCCAGCGTGCCCCGAGGCGCACCAGCCGGCCGACCTCCAGCTCGGGGGCGAGCTGCGGCTCCGGGACGGCCGCCCACCCGAGGCCCAGCCGGACCGCCTCGACGAAGTCGGCCGACGTCGGGACGCGGTGGCGCGGGCCGCCGATCCGCTGGCCGCGCGCCTGCGCCAGCTGGTCCTGCAGCGTGTCCTTGTCGTTGAACACCACGACAGGCATCCGTGTCAGGTCCGGCCACCGGCCGCGGCGCCAGCGCTCGACCAGCTCCGGCGTGGCCGCCGGCCAGTAGCGCAGCGAACCCAGCCGCGTGACCGTGCAGCCCTGCACCGCGGTCGGGTCGGACGTGACGGCGCCGAGGACGTCGCCGTTCCGCAGCAGGTCGGCGGACCACGCCTGGTCCTCGACGTGCAGCCGCAGGACCGTCCCGTCCCACCCGGCGACGTCGGCGACCACGTCGCGGAACCAGGTCGCCAGCGAGTCGGCGTTGACGGCCACCGGCAGGTCGACGCGCGCCTCGCGCTCCTCGGCGAGCTCGGCGCGGATCTCGTCCTCGAGAAGGCGCACCTGCCGGGCCAGTCGCAGCAGGACCCGGCCGGCGGCCGTCGGCGTGCACGGGGTGCCGCGCCGCACCAGCACCTGGCCACTCGCGGACTCGAGCGCACGGACCCGCTGGCTGATCGCGGACGGCGTCACGTGGAGGTGCCGGGCCGCCGCCTCGAAGGTGCCGTGCTCGGCGATTGCGAGCAGCGCCGCCAGCTGGCCGGGCGCGTAGGTCATGAAGCAACGCTAAGGCATCTGCAGAAACATTCGCTGGTCTGAACCGCGGTCCGCCACCTAGCGTCGTCCCGTGCTCACCCTTCTCGCCACCGGCATGCTGGCCGGTCTCGCGCTGATCGTCGCGATCGGCGCCCAGAACGCCTACGTCCTGCGGCAGGGCCTCGCCCGGGACCACGTCGGCACCGTCGTCGTGATCTGCACGGTCTCGGACGTCGTGCTGATCGCCGCCGGGGTCGCCGGGATCGGCGTGCTGGTCGAGCAGGCGGGTTGGGCGCTGGTCCTGATCCGCTGGCTCGGCGTCGCCTTCCTGACCTGGTACGGCGTCTCGTCGCTGCTGCGCGCGCGTCGGGGCGGGTCGCTGCGCACGAACGGCGGCACCGCGGGACGGCGTACCTCCGTGGCGGTGAAGGCGCTCGCGCTCACCTGGCTCAACCCCCACGTCTACCTGGACACGGTGATCCTGCTCGGCTCGATCGCCAACACCCACGGGGCGGACGGCCGCTGGTGGTTCGGGGCGGGCGCGATGGTGGCGAGCGCGCTGTGGTTCGGAGTGCTGGGGTTCGGGGCGCACCGTGCCCACGGACTGCTGGCGACCGAGCGGGCGTGGCGTGTGCTCGACGTGCTCATCGGGCTCACCATGCTGGGTATCGCGGTCTCGCTCGCGCAGGGCTGAGGCCGCGCTCGGCCAGCGTGGAGGCGTGGACCTCGCCACCCTCGGCGACGTCCTGGCCTTCGCCGGCGTCGTCGCCACCGGACTGATGGCCGGCCTGTTCCTCTGCTGGTCGGTCTCGGCCGTCCCGGGCCTGCGTCGGGTGCCGGACCGGGTCCACGTGACGTCGATGCAGGAGATCAACGCCGCCATCCTCAACCCGCTCTTCCTGGGCACGTTCATGACCGCGATGCCCTTGCTGGCAGGCGCCGCGGTGATCGACCTCGTCGAGGAAGCCACCGGGCGGGCGTGGTGGTTGGTCGCGGCCGCCGCGACGTACACCGTGGGGGTGCTGGTCGGCAGATGACCCGCGACGTCGCTGCTGTTGCCGAACCGTAGGCTGCCGCCCATGACCGATCGGGAACGCCTGTCCGGCTACGTCGACGTCTGGTGGGAGGCGGTCGACCGCTTCACCGGACTGCTCGAGGAGCTGTCCCCCGAGGACTGGAAGGCGCCCACCGACCTGCCCGGGTGGGACGTCCACGCCGTGGCCGCCCACATCGCCCATCTCGAGTCGGTGCTCGCCGGCTCGCCCGAGGAGACGGTCGAGATCGGCGAGCCCGCCCACGTCCGGGGCCTGATGGGCCTCTACACCGAGCAGGGCGTCGTCGCCCGCCGCGACCGCTCCCCCGACGCGCTGATCAACGAGATCCGCGCGGCCACGACCGCGCGCCACACCGCGCTGCTCGCTGACCCGCCCACCGACGGCACCGCGAAGCCCGAGACGGTCTTCGGCGGCATCGGCTGGGACTGGAGCACATTGCTGCGCAACCGTCCGCTCGACGTGTGGATGCACGAGCAGGACGTCCGCCGCGCGACCGGACGGACCGGGAACCTCGAGAGCCGCGCCGCGAAGCACACCGCCGAGTACCTCGCCGAGAGCCTCGGCATGGTTCTCGCCAAGCGGGCCGCCGCCGAGCCGGGCACGACCGTGGTGCTGGAGGTCGAGGGCAGCGAGCCGGTGGCGTTCGCCGTCTCCGAGGCCCGTCGCGGCGTCCGGCTCGACGAGGTGCCGGCCGACCCCACGGTCCACCTCGCGACCGACCGCGAGACCTTCGTGCTGCTGGCCGGGGGCCGCCGCGCCCCCGGGCCCGGCGCGGTCAAGGTCGGGGGCGACGAGGAGCTCGGGCGGAGGCTGCTCGAGCTGCTGGCGGTGACGCCGTGAACGTCGCGACGGACGTCTGGTCCCTCACCGACATGCCCGACCAGGCCGGGCGGACGATCCTCGTCACCGGCTGCACCCGCGGCGGCATCGGCTTCCACACGGCGCTCGAGATGGCGCGCCGCGGCGGCCGGGTCGTCCTGGCCGGACGGCGCGAGGAGACGGTGGCCGAGGCCGAGTCCGCGATCCGCGCCCAAGTGCCGGCGGCCGAGCTGGAGCGGCTGCTGGTCGACCTCTCCGACCTCGACTCGGTGCGGCGGGCGGCCGCGGAGGCCGGTTCTTTCGGCCCTGTCGACGTGCTGGTCAACAACGCGGGCGTGATGGCGCCGCCGTACTCACGCACACCGGACGACCTCGAGCTGCAGATGGCGACCAACCACTTCGGACCGTTCCTGCTGACGGTGCTCCTGATGCCGCAGCTGGTGGCGAGCAACGCCGCGCGCGTCGTCACCGTCTCGTCGCAGATGCACCGGATGGCCCGGACGGCGCCGCTCGGCGATCCCCACGTGCAGGAGGGCCGCTACTGGCGGTGGCAGGTCTACTCGCAGACCAAGCTGGCCAACCTCCTGTTCACCTTCGAGCTGGACCGGCGCTGCCGGGTCGCCGGGAAGCCGGTGAAGGCGCTGGCCGCCCACCCCGGGCTCGCCGGCACGCACCTGGCGGCCAACGGGCGGTACGGCGGCCTGGCGGGTGCGCGGGCGAGCATCCTCGACGCCGCGATCAAGGCGGTCGCCCAGTCCGCCCACTCCGGCGCCCTCCCCACGCTCATGGCGGCGACCGCCGACCTGCCCGGGTCGACGTACTGCGGGCCGAGCGGCTTCCACGAGCAGCGCGGCCTGCCGCAGGTGGTCGGCTGCACGCGGCTCGCCCGCGACGAGCAGGCGCAGCGGAGGCTGTGGGAGCTCAGCGAGGAGACGACCGGGGTGCGCTTCCCCTGATCGCCGTCAGGCGGCGAGGGTCAGGTCGGCCCAGCCCACATCGACCCGGCATCCATCGGTGGTCGAGTGGCGGAGCGTGTCGCGACCGGGCAGCGGTGGCGCATGTGACTGGTGCTGGTGGCCGGTGGGGGTGGTGACCTCGATCCGGTGCCGCTGGCCTGGTCTTGATCGTGGTCGGGCGCGCCAGCCGGGGGCTTCCTTGGCGTGGTTGCAGGCCTCGCATCGGCCGGTGAGGTTGGTCTCGGTCGTGGGGCCGTCGGCGTGGACCGGGGTGGTGTGGTCGGTGTGCCGGATGGGGGCGTCGCACCAGGGGGTGCGGCAGGTGCCGCCGTCGCGGAGCCTCACCAGCTGCGCAAGCCCCGCGGGGACGCGACGTTGGCGTGAGTCC
>NZ_JBHSSS010000023.1:0-107474 GCF_042659625.1 Nocardioides sp. GCM10027114 | reverse complement strand
GAGGGCGTGGGCGATGAGGTCGCGGGCCCACGCGGCGGGCACCGGGCCGTAGCCGTCGACGTGGGCCGGGGTCGGGTCGCCGTCGAACAGCGCGGTGTCGGTGATGACGAGGTTGACCCCGACCGGGACCTCGTCCGCGAGGGTCTGGCCGGTGACACGTTCGACGAGGGTGTCGGCCATGACCTGCCCGCGCCCCCGCTCGTCACCGGACGCACGGGCTCCGTCGGCGGCGCGGGTGAGAGCGGCGAAGGCGGCGACGCCCTGCTCGACCGGCAGCAGCGCGGTCAGCCAGGTCATCGTGTCCGGCGCCGGGCGCAGCGAGACGCGGCGCTCGTCGTGGGCCTTGGCGCGGCGGCGGACCACGGCCTCCTGGTCGAGCTTGATCGCGAGCTTCTGCGCGGCGGCGACCACAGCGCGGTCGCCGAGGCCGCTCAAGGTGGCCGTGTCGGCACACAACTGTTGGTCGACGTAGGCGCGGTGCTCGCGGGTGAGGCAGGCAGTCTCCCGGGCGAGCAGGGTCGCCCGCCACTCCGAGACATCGCCGGCGGTGAGCCGGGCGAGGGTGCAGGGCATCTCGTGCACCAGCACCTTGGCCAGGCCGAGGTGCTGCGCGCCTCGGTTGGGTGACTCCCGGCGCGCCAGTCCGACCTGGGCGGCGATGCCCACACCGACCCGGCGGGCCGGCAGTCCGGCCGCTTCCTGCGCGGCGCGCTGGGAGGCGTCGAGGTCGGCAGTGAGCTTGGCCTGGGCGGCTGCGGCGGCGGCCTTGAGCCGCTCGAGCTCGGTGATCAGGTCGACCCGTTCGGCGTCGCTGATCCGGTCACGGGGCACCTCCGCGAGCTGGCCGGTCCACCCGGAGATCTGCTCGGCGGGCAGCGCGACGGCGGTGGCGGTCTGGCCGGCCCGGCTGCCGTGAGCACTTCCCCCGTCGAACATGTGTTCGATTCTACGTGGCGCCGCCGACACCCGCAAGGGGTCCAGTGGAACCTGTGGAGATCGACCCACGCCGTAGCCAGACGGCGGGCCGGCTCGTTCGCCCGACGTGACGACCAAGGAGCTGGCCAACAAGCGCGACCTCTCGCAGCTGGAGGTGCAGGCCGCCGAGAACCTGAGCCCAGAGGCCCTCGGCTACATTCGCGCCGGCGCCGGGGACCGGGACACCACCCGCGCCAACGCGGCGGCGTTCGGGCGCTGGAAGGTGAGACGGCGCAGGGGCCGCAAGCCGGCGACGGCTGACCTCTCCACCACGATCCTGGGGACGCACATGCCCGCGCCGGTCCTCTTCGCCCCGGTCGGCGTACAGACGCTCGCGCACCCGGAAGGCGACCTCGCCACCGCCCGCGCGGCGGCCGAGCTCGGGCTGACCTACGTGCACTCGACCCAGGGCGCCTACAGGATGGAGGAGGTGGCGGAGGCCAACGGCGACGGCGCTCGCTGGTTCCAGCTCTACTGGCCCACGGATGACGAGCTGGTGGCGTCGTTCCTGAACCGCGCCGCGGCGGCCGGCTACACCCATCTGGTCATCACGCTCGACACGACGCTGCTCGGCTGGCGGCCCCTGGACCTGGACATCGCGTACTCGCCGTTCCTCGAGAACAAGGGCATCGCGAACTACACCAGCGACCCCGTCTTCCAGCGCAAGCACATGCCGGTGCCGGCCGAGGCCGCCCCGTTGGCGGCAGGCATTGCCTTCGCACGCGTCTTCCAGAACCCGGGTCTGAGCTGGGACCAGCTGCCGCTGATCCGTGCGAACTGGGACGGCCCGATCCTGCTCAAGGGGATCCAGAGCCCGCGCGACGCCAGAATCGCCGTCGAGCACGGCATCGACGGCATCGTCGTCTCGAACCACGGCGGACGTCAGGTCGACGGGGCGGTCGCGTCGCTCGACGCGCTCGGGCCGATCGCCGAGGCGGTCGGCGGCACGATGCCCGTGCTCTTCGACTCCGGGATCCGCACGGGCCGCGATGCCTTCAAGGCGTTGGCGCTCGGCGCCGACGCGGTGCTCATCGGCCGTCCCTACCTCTACGGCCTCGCTCTGGACGGGCAAAGGGGCGCCCGGGACGTCATGCGGACCCTCGTCGACGAGCTCGAGGAGGAGGTCCGGAGGGCGGGTCACCGCACCCACCGCACGCTCTCCCCTTCCTTCCTGACCCGCGCGCGCTGAGACGGAGCCCAGACATGTCCGAGCACACTCGCCGCCAGTTCCTCGAGATCGCCGCCGCGACTGCCGTTGCGACTGCCGGTGCGAGCCTCCTCGCCCCTCCCGCACTTGCCGGGACCCGGGTGCCCCGTGGCGCCACGGATCCGGCGGACTCGCCCGACTCGCCGGACTCCCCCGCCCCCGTCGGCCCGGGCGCGCCGTTCGGCACCTACCAGTCCGAGATCTACATCGCCGGGATGAGCGCGGGCACCAGGCCGATCTTCACCACGAACCTGTCCGACCTCGAGGCCGCTGCGGACGACGTGCTGTCCGACGCCGCGCGACACCACCTGCTCGCCTGGGCGGGCGGCCCCGCCGCCGTACGGGCGAACGCGCGGGCGCTGTCGGACTGGCGGATCCTCCCGCGAATGTTCGTCGACCGCTCCGAGCGCGACCTCGGCACGACGGTGCTCGGCGTCGAGATGCCGGCGCCGGTCATCCTGGGCCCGGTCGGACGCCAGGCGATGGCCGACGCCGCCGGCGAGGTCGCCACCGCCCGCGCGGCAGCGGGACTGGAGCTCACCTACGTCCACTCCTCGCGTGGCAGCAGGTCGCTCGAGGAGGTCGCCGCGGCCGCGCCCGAAGGCTCGCGGTGGTTCGGCCTCGACTGGCCGGACAGGGACGGCCCCGACCTGGTGCTGCTGGCCCGTGCGCGGGCCGAGGGCTACACCCACCTCCTGCTCTCGCCGCCCCAACCCAGGCAGGGCTGGACGGCGCTCGCCGCGTTCCGCAGCGTGTGGGACGGGCCGATCGTCCTCAGCGGCATCCAGAGCGTGCGGGACGCCCGAACGGCGGTCCGCCGCGGCCTCGACGGCATCGTCGTCTCCAACGAGCGCGGGCGTCGTGGCCCCGGCGTCGACGGCACCATCGACGTCCTGCCTCGGATCGCGGACGCGGTCGGCGGCAAGCTCGCCGTGCTGTTCGGCTCGGGCGTCCGCACGGGGACCGACGTCTTCCGGGCGCTGGCTCTGGGGGCCGAGGCCGTCGTCATCGGCCGCCCGTACGTCCACGGCCTGGCCCTCGGAGGCGAGGACGGCGTCCGGCACATGCTCCGAACGCTCCTCGCCGAGCTCGAGATCACCCTCACCATCGCGGGTGTCGGGCACCACCGCGACCTGGACGCGAGCGCGCTCGTCCGGACGTGAGCGCCTACCTGGTGGGCTGCCCCGACGCGACCCTGAGGAGTCCGCCGTGGTCACCGGACAGCCGGACCGCAGAGCGGTTGTCCACCGTCAGGTGCAGCCCGATCTCGCTCCCACCGGCGACCGGGGTGGCGGTGATCCTGAAGTCGAGGTCCACCTGGGACAGGAGCGGGGCGCACTGCTCCTGCTCCTTCGCAAGGCGCCTGGCCTCGCGGTCGGCGCGTCGCTCCGCGCGGCAGTCCGCATCGCAGCCCGGGGTGGGCTCGGCGTCCGGCGCTCCCCTCGTCGGTACGTCGACCGCCGGCGCCGCCGGCTCGTCGCCACCCCCGCACCCCGCGAGCAGTCCGGCCGCCCCCAGCAGCAACCCGGCCACCGCCGCACGCCTCGACCGGCTCATCGCCAGGGACCACCGCGCACGGGCCGGGCAGTGGAGGTGCGCTGCTCGTTGTCGCGGACCCTCGGCTCGTAGTGGGTGAAGAAGAGCCTGGCCGTGAGCTCGCCACGACTGCGGACCCCGACCTTCTCGAAGATGCTCGTGAGGTGCTGCTGCACCGTGTTGGTCGAGACGAACAGCCGGCTCGCGATCTGGCCGGTGGCGAGTCCGCGCAGCACCAGCCCCACCACCTGACGCTCGCGCTCGGTGAGGCCGTAGACCGACATGAGCAGCGGGAGGAGCCGGTCCGGGTTCGCGGACTCCAGGATCACCGCGACGCGGTGCGGGTCCTCGCCGCGCAGCGGGGCGCCGTGCAGCACGACCCAGGCGCCGCGCCGGGACATCGCGCGAGCCAGGCTGGCGCCTGCCGCCTCCGCGGCGGCCGTGGCCACCGAGCGGACCACCGGCGGGAGGTGCCCCGGGCCGGTCCCCTCGAGCTCCTCCAGCCACCGCTCCGCTCCTGGCGAGCTGCTCTCGACCGTGAGGTCGGGCCCGAGGATGAGCAGGCCGGGAGCATCGGGCCACTGCGGGTCGCTGGCCTCCCCGAGCAGCAGGGATCGGCGTACCCCCTCCGCGAGCGTGGCCGAGAGGCTGCCGAGGAACGCCTGGTCCTGCTCGTCGAACAGCGGCCGGTCGGGCTCGCGGTAGAGCCCGACAGCGCCCCAGGTCTCGCCGCTGCGGGTCTGCAGCCTCGCGATCATCTCCTGGTCGCCGCCGAGCTCCATGTTCTGCTGCCAACGGCGCGTGTGCGAGGGGTCGCCGCCGGTCACGCCGTGCAGCGTCGAGACGCCGGTCGGCGAGGCCACCACCTCGGCCAGCGAGTGGACGTCCCGGCCGTCGTACTCGTGCTGCAGCCACTCGGCGGGGAACTCCGCCAGCCCCTCGTGGAAGTGGCTGGTGATCAACAGCGAGGCGGGATCGAGCGTGTAGTAGCAGGGGGTCCAGTAGAAGGGCACGGTGTCGGCGAGCACCTCGGTCACCCCCGACCACAGCGTGGTGAGGTCGCCCGCGCGGGACGAGAGGCGCGCCACCTTGTCCAGCCCGCGGCGCCTGCGGTCGGTGTCCACGTTCGCAGGCTACGGCCGCGGCCGCGCCGGCGGAACTACGGAAATCTGGGATGGGAGGGCGGCCGGCGGCCGACCTAGCGTGGCGGGACCGACGAGAGGAGAGACCGATGAGCACGATGGTCGTCCGCATGGACTGCCGGCCCGAGTCCAGGGCCGAGGTGATCCGCCACCTCCGCGAGGACGTGGTGGTCTGGGCGAGGGAGCAGGACGGGTTCGTGTCCGGGTCCTGGCACGTCACCGACGACGGCCGCTGGGGACTCGGGTTCGTGGAGTTCGCCAGCGCCGAGGCGGCGGAGCGGGCCGCGGGGGCCCCGCGGTCGTACCACGACCCGGAGGTGCCGTTCCGCATCGCCAGCGTCGAGGTCTACGAGCGGGTCGCGGGAGCGTCGGTGGCGGCGGAGACGGCCGCGCCATGAGGCAGCGGGTCCTGGGGCCGACCGACGGCGTCGTGCTCGGCCCTCCCGCGGGCGTGCGGGACCGGTTCCTCGTGGACTCGGCCGAGTGGGGCGGCCACCTCGCGGTCGTCGAGCACCTGCTCGCGCCTCACTCGATCGCTGCACCCATGCACAGGCACACCCGGGAGGACGAGTTCAGCCTCATCCTCGAGGGACGTGTGTGGTTCGTGGCCGAGGGGCGCGAGTACGTCGCCGACGTGGGTGACCTGGTCTTCAAGCCGCGCGGCGAGTGGCACACTTTCTTCAACGCTGCCGACGAGCCGGCCCGGGTGCTCGAGCTCATCTCCCCCGGCGGGCTCGAGGAGGCGTTCCGGATCATCGGCAGCGCCACCGAGGAGGTCGACCTCGGTCCGCTGGTCGCGACGTACGGCTGCGAGGCGGACCCGGACGCCACCACCGCACTGGTCGAGAAGTACGGCCTCACCTTCGGGTGACGGCTCAGGCGCGCACCTTGTCGGCCACCCGCACGAGCCCCGTCGCGGCCGCGACGTACGCCGCGCCGGAGGGCGCGAGGGTGACCCCGCTGCGGCGGTGGTCCATCGCCGGGCCGGTGCCGGTCCGGACGCTGAAGACGTGGCGGCCGGTGTGGACGTCGACGGTGGTGAGGTACCAGGCGGAGACGCCCCAGGCGCTGGGGCGCTTGGTGGCTATGTAGACGAGCCCCTTGGGAAGCGACACCGCAGGGATGGTGCCGGGGGCGACGACGTCCTCGTTGGTCCACCGGACCCGGCACTCGCCGGCGGAGACGTCGACCTCGACGCGCGCCAGCCCCGCCTGCGGGGTGAACCCGAGCCCCGAGCCCGCCCAGCCCGCGGAGCCGTGGTGGTTGGCGACGACCACGGCGTCGTCGGCGACGACGGCCAACGACCCCTCGACGGCGCCGCCGTCCTCGTCGAAGACCGCCGCGCTGCACACGGGCTCGCCGGAGGTGCGGGAGAGGAAGACCACGTGCGGCTGCGGCTCGGCGTTGTCGACGAGCGCGACCGTGCCGTTGGGCAGCACCGCCGGGGTGGTGCCGCTGCCGCGCGCGAGCTGGCCGGGCTTCTGCTCGCTGCCGGCGTCGTACTGGGTGCGCCACAGGACGACCGGGTCCCCGGAGGCGTCAGGCAGCAGCTTGTAGGCGGCACCCTCGGTGACGGCGTACACCCCGCCCTGCTCGTCGGCGACCAGGCCGTTGGCGATCGCCTCCCCCAGGTCGGTGACCCGGACCCGGCCGCTCGCGGGCTCGACGAGCCCCACGACGCCGGCGACGCTCGCGAACCACAGGCGTCCGCTCCAGTCGGGGACGACCCCGGCGACGCAGTCGCCGGCCTCCAGCACGGAGGAGAGGTCGTGGGTGGCGGCCACCGTGAGGTCTGGCTCGCCGTCCCCGTCGGCGGTGTCGACGACGACGAGCGACCGGCCGGTGCCCACGACGGCGCGGTCGCGCTCGTCGAGGAGGAACGACGCGTCGCACAGCGCCGCCCGCTCCTCGGTCAGACCGGCGACGCCCGGACCGAGCTCGCGACTCGCGAGCGGGTTGAGCGACTCGGGATCGACCACCCGCAGGACGGGCGCGTCGGGCTCCCCGCACCAGCCGACCAGCCGGCCGCGCGCGTCGACCGCGAGGCCGCGGCAGCGCTCCCGGCCGTACCAGCCGGTGTCCACCGACGGCTGGTCGCCGATCGGCCCCGGGTGGCCTGAGGCTGCCTCGGCCAGGTGCGGGTGGGGCGGCAGCACGCCGTCGGCGACCGGCCGCACGATCGCGGGCCGGCCGACGTACGCCGGGGTCACCAGCCGACCGGGGCCCTGCGGCACCGGCAGCCAGCCGTCCGGCGCGACGATCACGAGCGCGGTGGCCACGAGCGAGCCGACCGCGACCGCCGCCGCCGTACGCCGGGCGTCGGCCGGCCGCAGCCAGTCGCGCACCCGCGGCACCGCGAGCAGCCCGCCGAGCAGCAGTGCCGCGGGACCGAGCCACACCACCACGAGCAGCGCGGCGAGGAGGGCAGCCGCGCGGGAGAACACGACGGAAAGCCTAGGAAGCCCCGGCGACACCGGCGCCCGCGACGCGCGCAGGGCAAGTGGAAGGCAAGTGGGGAGCAAGTGACGCGCGCCACGCTCGCGTCACCGAGCGGCAGCCACCGACCGGACCGACACGGAGGCACCCCATGAGCACCCAGCGCACCCGTCCCGCGCAGCCCGTACAGCTGCGGCTCCCCGGTCAGGCCGCGGCAGCCGACGGCCCCGTCGACCTGACGGTGATGTACGTGATGCACCACGCCTTCCGGCGCGACCTCGCGTGCTTCGCCGCCGCCGCCGCAGCCACTCCGGTGGCCGACCGCGAGCCGTGGAGGGCGATGGCGGCCCGGTGGGAGCTGTTCGCCGCCGCTCTGCACCACCACCACTCGGGCGAGGACGCAGGCGTGTGGCCGCTGCTCCACGAACGCGCCACCGACAGCGAGCGCGAGGTGCTGCGGTGCATGGCGGACGAGCACGCCGACATCGACCCGCTCCTCGAGACCTGCGAGGCTGGGCTCCGCCGGCTGGCACGGCACGCCGACGAGGACGCCCGCCGGGCCCTCTCGGTCCGGCTGGTCGCCGCGCGCGAGCGGCTCGGCCACCACCTCGACCACGAGGAGACCCGGGCGATCCCGATCCTCCAACGCGTGCTGACCCAGGCCGACTGGGAGCGGGTCGAGGCCGAGCACTTCCGCACCGGGCTCGGGTTCTGCGACCTCCTGGCCCTGGTCCCGTGGGCCCTCGACGGGCTCCCCTCGACCGCACGCCGCGCCCTCCTCGAGGCGCCCGGCGGCGGGGCCCACCGGCTGGTGTGGCTGCTGACCCGCCGCCGCTACCAGCGGCGTACGGCGACCGCCTTCCGCTACCTGCCGTAGCACCTGCGGCGCCGGCGCCGGGAGCGCTAGAAGCCGTGCTGCTCCCGCAGCCCCCGGAACCACGCGGCGGCCACCGGGATCCGCCACGCCTCCATCAGCGCGGCCGCCGTGTCGGCGTGCCGTGTGGCCAGCTCGCGGTCGCCGACCGCGGCGGCTGCCTGGGCGAGGTAGGCGTCGACGGGGCCCATCGCATTGCCGGAGCCGGCCGAGGCGACGCGCCCCTCGAACGGCGCCAGCAGCGCGTACGACCCGGCGCCCAGGTCGGGGTCGCCGAGGCCCAGTGCCGCCTCCGCGGCGCACGCCCAGTTGAGCATCGAGAACCAGTCGACGGCGGACAGGTCGACCTGGTGCGCCGCAGCGTGCGCCCGCGCCTCGTCGACCTGTCCGGCACGCAGCAGGTAGGTCAGCACCATCGACGTGATCGGGATCGGCCCGTCCTCCAGGGAGGTCAGCATCGGCGCCATCTCACCGGCACGCCCGTCCCACAGGGCCATCGACAACGTCGCGCTCGCGACCGCGTCGTCACCACCCTGCAGCGTCATCTGCCCGACGAGGCGACTGATGCTGCCGAGGAGCTCCTCGCACTCCCGGAACCGGCCCGCCATGGCCAGCCAGGGCAGCTGGAGCACGTCCTGGACGATCAGCCCGTAGGGGATGTGCAGCCGCTCGGACTCCTCGCGGGCGACCGCGCCCGCGGCCCACATCCGGTCGACCTCGCCGAGCTCGCTGAGCGCCACGGTCTGCAGGTTGCTGGCCACCACGAACGCCCGCTCGTTGCCGATGTCACGCGCCAGCCGCACGGCCTGCTCCGCGAGCGCGAGCCGCATCGAGGCGTTGTCGGGTCGCCACTGGGCGATGAAGCCGACCTGGCAGGCGTCGAGCGCCAGGCTCTGGTCGCCGAGCCGCCGCGCCATCGCGACGGCCTCGTCGACCAGCGCGGCGCGCTCCGCGGCCGTGCTGCCGTAGTAGAGCTCGTTGGCCAGCGCCAGCATCGCGCGGCAGCGCAGCGGGTCGTCGTCGGGCGGCAGGTCGGCCAGCGCCCGGCGGAGCGCGGCGACGACGCCCTCGTGGACCTGGCCGTGGGACGCGGACTGCCACAGCGCGCCGATCGTCATGGCCGACGCGGCGCGGGCCAGGAGCCGCACGTCACCGATCTCGTCGGCAGTCGCGACGGCGCGCTCCACCACCTCGAGCAGCTCGCTCCACGAGCCGCGCCAGCGGTGCGCCTCGCCGAGGTCCATCAGCAGGTCGTAGCGGTCCCGGGGCGTCGCCTCCGGGTCGATCGCGAGCCGTTCCAGCGCCTCGTCGAGCAGCACCGACGCGGCGGTGTGGGCGTGCAGCCGGCGGGCCACCGTGGCCGCCTCCCGGGCGGCCCGCCAGGCCCGGCCGGCGCGGGCGGGGCCGGCGGCCAGCCAGTGGCGGGCGGTCTCGCTCTCGCGGTCGGGGCACTGCTCGAGGACCTCGGCGACCCGGGCGTGCGCGCGCGCCCGCCGCGTCGGCGAGAAGGCCCCGTAGATCTGGTCGCGGACGAGGGCGTGGCCGAACCAGTAGCTGCCGATGTCGTCCTCCCGGACGAGACCGGCGTCGAGGGCCGGGTCGAGCAGGTCAAGCAGCGCGTCCTCGTCGAGCCCGGCGACCTCGGCCAGCACCGCCAGCTCGAACCCGCGACCGATCACCGCCGCCCAGCGCAGCACGCTCCGGGTCTCGTCGGGGAGCAGCGAGAGCCGCCGGTCCAGGACGTCGGAGACCGCTGTCGGCGGGTCCGCGCCGGCCACCAGCCCGTCGAGGTCGCCCCCGTCGTGGGCGAGCCGGGCGAACTCCACGAGGAAGAACGGGTTGCCGTCGGTCCGCCGGGCGAGCAGGTCGGCCTGCGCCTGGCTGGGTGACACCTCGGCCACGGCCTCCACGACGGTGGCGACCTCCGGGGGCTCGAGGCCGACCAGCTCTAGGCGTACGGCGTGCCGGCGCGCCAGCGCCTCGGCGGCGTCCCCCAGAGAGGCGCACGGCTCGGGGTTCGGACGCCAGGTGCCGACGACCAGCAGCCGGCCGGCCTGCACGGTCTCCGCCATCAGCCGCAGCACGCGCAGCGACGGCCCGTCGGCCCAGTGCAGGTCGTCGAGCACCAGGACCAGCGTCTCGTCGCGCGCCGCCGCGGCCACCTGCGCGACGACCGACTCCCACACCCGGAACTCGGCGCCCTCGTCCTCGCCGTCCGCGACCTCCAGGTCGGCGCCGAGGCAGCGCAGCACCTGCTGCCAGGGCCACAGCGGCGGCGCCCCGTCGTCCTGCGAGCATCGGCCGACGAGCAGCCGGGCGCCGCGGGGCACGGCCACCGCGGCCAGCTCGGCGCAGAGCCGTGACTTGCCGATGCCGGGCTCGCCGGTGACCGCGGCGAACGCGGGCGCCCCCGACTCTGCCCGGTCCAGGGCGGCCACGAGCGCGGCGAGCTGGTCGTCGCGGCCGACCATCGGCCAGCTCGGCAGCAGCGGGGCGGCGCGGTCCGCCGGGGGCGGCGGCGCCGGCGGCGCCGGGAGGTCGAGCGCGGGCATCGGCGGGGAGCCGCCCGCCAGCGCCGGGGCCACCGGTCGGAGCACCGACGGCTCCTGGCGCAGCAGCGCGGTCTGCAGGTCGCGCAGCTCGACGGACGGCTCCAGACCCAGCTCGGTGTCGAGGACCTCGCGAACCTCGCGCAGCGTCTCCAGCGCGTCGGCCTGGCGACCGGCCCGGGCCAGGGCCAGCGCCCGCAGCCCCCACAACCGCTCGCGGAGCGGGTACGCCGCGGTGAGCGCCTCGAGCTCGGCGGCGACCGTGCCGTGGTCGCCGAGCGCGAGGGCGGCGTACGCGCGGTCCTCGAGGGCGACGCTGCGCAGCTCCTCGAGCCGGGCACGCTCGGCCACGGCGGCGGGTGCGTCGCCGAGCTCGACGTACGGCTCGCCACGCCAGAGCGCCAGCGCCGCGTCGAGCCGCGAGACCAGCCCGGCCAGCGCGTCGGCTGGGAGGGGCGGCGGCTCCCACAGCGCGGCACCGCGGCCGAGCGCCCGGTGGACCTCGCTCACGGTGCGGTCGAAGGAGGCGGCGTCGAGGGTGTCGTCGGGCACCCGCAGCGCGTAGCCCGGCGCCACGGTGACCAGCAGCTCCGCGGGCGCGCGCGGCGCGCGGGCGGGCTCGAGCACCCGGCGCAGCCCCGACACGTAGACCTGCAGCGTGCCGGCCACGCCGTCGGGCGGAGCGTCCGCCCACAGCAGGTCGATGAGGGCGTCCACGGAGACCGGCCGGCCGTGCGCCAGCGCGAGCGCGGCGACGAGCGCGCGACGCTTGCGGGTGCCGAGGTTGACCCGGAGCCCGTCGCGCCACACCTCCGTGGCGCCCAGGACGCTGACCAGCACGGATCGAGGATACGGCGGCAGGGGGTCCGGCGGTCCCCCCTTTTCCGGGGGGCAGTCAGTCCGGGGGTGGGTAAGCCGACCCCAAGCCGGCCCCAACCGGTCGGCCCCACCGTGGTGCCCACAGTCAGCAACAGACACCAGGAGCCACGAGGAGCACCAGCATGACCACCACCACCCTGTCCCCCGCCACCACCGGCGCCGTCGACTGGGAGCCCCTGCGCCGCGCCGTCGCCGGGCGGCTCGTCCTGCCCACCGACCGGGACTGGGAGGAGTCCCGGGTCCCGTGGGCGGTCAACATCGACCAGCAGCCCGCCGCGATCCTCCACGTGCTCGACGCCGACGACGTGGTCGCCGCCGTGCGGTTCGCCCGCGACCACGGCGTCGCGGTGACCGCGCAGCCCGGCGGCCACGGTGCCCGCACCACCCTGGACGGCACGCTGCTGCTGCGCACCCGCGCGCTGCAGGGCATCGAGGTCGACCTCGACCGGGAGACCGCCACCGTCGGCGCCGGCGTCAAGTGGGGCGAGCTGTGCCAGCAGCTCGACGGCACCGGCCTGATGGGCCTGTGCGGCAGCAACCCCGACCCGACGGTCGTCGGCCTGATGCTCGGCGGCGGAGTCAGCTGGTTCACCCGCAAGCACGGCTTCACCGCCAACAGCGTGCTGGCCGTCGACATCGTCACCCCGGAGGGCGAGCTGGTCCGCGTCGACCACGAGAACGACCCCGAGCTGTTCTGGGCGGTCCGCGGAGGCGGCGGCGACTTCGGCATCGTCGTGCGGGTGACGATCCGGCTCTACCCCGCACCCGAGCTGTACGGCGGCCAGCTGATGTGGGAGGTCGAGCACGCGGCCACCGTGATGCGCGCCTTCCGTGACCTCGCCCTGGTTGCGCCGCGGGAGCTGACGATGTGGTTCCACATCATCCACTTCCCCGACATGGAGGACATCCCGGAGCCGCTGCGCGACAAGACGGTCGTCAACGTCGCCTCGACCTACCTGGGGTCGAAGAAGATGGCGGAGATCCTGCTGTGGTCGCTGCGCGAGGCGGCCCCGGTCTGGATGGACACCATGGCCGAGATCCAGCCGAGCCAGCTCGGCGACGTCGCGATGGAGCCCACCGAGCCGATGCCGGTCGTCGAGCACTCGTCGCTGATCGGGTCCCTGGACGACGCCACCATCGACCTGCTGGTCGACGCGGTCGCCGACCGCGGGCGCACCACGCTCGACATGCTGCAGATCCGCAGCCTCGGCGGCGGCTTCGCCGAGGCCCCCGAGGGTCGGGGTGCCGTGGAACCGGTGACGGCGCCGTTCCTGCTGTTCGTGCTCGGCGTGCCGGCCACCCCGGAGCTGGCGGCGGGCCTGCCGGCCTCGATCGCCGCGGTCGACGCCGCGGCCGGGCACCTCGCGACCGGCCGTCGGCTGCCGAACTTCGTCGGCCACGCGCAGGACACCACCAGCGGCTATGCGCCCACGACGCTGGCCCGGCTGCGCGACATCAAGCGCCGCCGCGACCCTCAGGGCGTGATCCGCAGCAACAAGCCGGTGCTCGCGGGCAGCTGACCCGCGGCACCCAGCACGGCGGCCGGGGCGGCTCCCCCCGGCCGCCGTGCCACTGCTCCAGACCAGTCCGTCGCGTTCCAACCCCCGCGACACCGACCGCGTCCTTCCTCCGGCAGCACCCACCACTTCCCGAAGGACGATCCCCCATGCATGCACGACCCCGCGGCACCCGCCGCCTTGCGGCCGCCGTCGGCGGCCCCCTCCTCGGTGTCGCAGCCCTCGGCGCCACGCTCGCCACCACGACCCCGGCGGCTGGAGCACCCGGCACCGCGCCGGCAGCCACCAACGAGCGTGTGGCCCTGGTCAACGAGACCGACGAGCAGCCCGACGCCGAGAGCGCGCTCAACGGCACTGCGCAGGTCACCTCCCACGACGGCAGGTACGTCGTGTTCTCCACGGAGGCCGCACTGGTGCCGCACGACGACAACGGGATCCTCGACGTCTACCTCCGCGACACCGGCGACGGCCACACCGTCCTCGTGAGCGAGCGCCGCGGCCGGCCGGGCAACGACTACAGCCACGAGCCGACGATCTCCGCCGACGGTCGCTAC
Source organism: Nocardioides sp. GCM10027114 (assembly GCF_042659625.1). Taxonomy (NCBI): domain Bacteria; kingdom Bacillati; phylum Actinomycetota; class Actinomycetes; order Propionibacteriales; family Nocardioidaceae; genus Nocardioides; species Nocardioides sp. GCM10027114. Next base: position 93,805 of record NZ_JBHSSS010000023.1, on the reverse strand, counting down.
GTGGCCTTCACGACGTGGGCCACGGACCTCGTGCGGTCGGACAGCAACGGCCACGACCTCGACGTCGTGGTGAAGGACATGCAGACCGGCACCATCGAACGGGTCTCCGTGGACTCGCGCGAGCGCCAGCGCGGGCGCAACAGCTTCGCCCCCGTGATCTCCGGCAACGGTCGCTACGTGTCCTTCCAGACGTTCGGGGCGTTCGGGCCGCGCGACCAGGACCGCAAGGAGGACGTCTACGTGCGCGACCTCCGTCGCGGTACCACCCGACAGGCCTCCCTGCTGCCGGGCTCGAACCGCGACGTCCGGGGCCCGGTGCTGAACGGCGACATCTCCGACGACGGCCGCATCGTGGCCTTCGGCTACAACGACAACATCTGGGTCCGCGACATGGCCGCCGGCAAGACCGTCCGGGTGCACCACGAGGAGGGCCCGCCGCAGTGCTTCCCGCAGCAGCCGACCCCCAGCGCCGGGCGACCGGTGGTCTCCGGCGACGGCCGCTTCGTCGCCTTCTCCTCGTGCGCCGAGGAGCTCCCCGGCGCGTCCACCAACGGGACCGACATCTGGCGGGTCTCGCTGCGCAGCGGGGCCATCACCCGCGTGACCGCGGGTGACGACCACTCCTACCTGCCCTCCCTGTCCCGCACCGGACGCTTCGTGGGCTTCGGCTCCGACGCGACCGACCTGGTCCGGGGTGACGACGAGGGCATGCCCGACGCGTTCGTCGCCGACCTGCGCAACGACACGGTGGTCCGGGCGTCCGAGACGGCCGACGGCACCGGGGGCGACTCGTGGAGCGCCACCTTCGACGTCGCCATCAGCGGCGACGGCCGGTCGCTCGCCTACGCGACGTACGCCGACAACCTGGTGCCGGGCGTGAAGTACGACTGGCACGAGGTGCTCGTCTGGCGCCGGTGACGGTGGCAGTCTGCCCGCATGGACTCCGCTGACGTCGTCGAGGTCGGGCAGGACCGGTACCAGGAGCTGATCGCGCTCGCCCTGGAGCGCAACCCGACGATGACCGAGTCGGACATCGGGTGGCAGCTCTACGTGCGGGAGTCCTGGCCCGACCTCGTCACGATGGCCGCCGTCGACGACGGCGGCCACGTGCGTGGTTGGGGCTGGATGGCCTCGGGGGCGCACAACCCGCCCGGCTGGACCTCGCTGTGGGTCACGGTGCGTGCCGACAGCGAGGGGCAGGGCCTCGGGGGCAGCCTGCACCGGGCACTCCTCGAGCGGCGGCCGCCCGGCGCGGTGATGCTCCGGTCGGGCGTCGTCGACTCCGAGCCGCGGTCGCTGGAGGTCGCCCGGGGCTGGGGCTTCGAGGTCGAGGAGCTCTCGATCACCTCGGCACTCGAGCTGCGCGACCTGCCGGAGCCCTCACCACCGGCCGGCGTGGCACTCGAGGCGTGCCCCGACCTCCGCTTCCCGGACCAGCCGGTGGTCGAGGAGATGGTGCGGGTCAGCCAGACCAACCCGGAGGCCCTCGCCGGCCAGCTCCTGGACTGCGGCCAGCTGCGCAGTGCCATCCAGGGCGCGGACGCCGCGGTCGCGGTCCTCGCCCGGGTCGACGGGGCGCCGGCCGGCATCGTGACCGGCGTCGTCGTCGACGGCTTGTTCTTCGTCGGCTACACGGGCGTGGACCCGCGGTTCCGCGGGCGCGGCCTGGCGAGGCTGCTCAAGGAGCGGGCCCACCTCGACGCCGCCGCGGCCGGGGCGCGGACCAGCCGGACCGACAACGAGGAGAACAACCACGGCATCCGTCGGGTGAACCGCGAGCTGGGCTACGAGGTCTCCTACGGGACCTTCCGGCTGAGGAAGCCGCTCAGGCAGCCTTCCGCTTCGCCAGCTGGTTGAGGCGGGCCTGCGCGGCGCGACGCACCTTCGGGCCGCCGGTCGCCATCTTGTAGAGGGTGGCGAGCTGCTCGGGGGCGTTGCGACGGTTCGTGGTCGCCAGCCAGTTGTTCGGCAGCGACAGCCGGACCACCCGGTGCCAGGCGCTCGCGACCTGCTTCGGCAGCGGGGCTGCGTGGTAGTTCAGGTCGTACTTCTCGAAGAGCGCCTTCACGCGCGGGGCGATCTCGGAGTACCGGTTGCTCGGCAGGTCGGGGAACAGGTGGTGCTCGATCTGGTGGCTGAGGTTGCCGGTCATCACGTGCATCGCCTTCGAGCCCGAGATGTTGGCCGAACCGAGCATCTGCCGGACGTACCACTCGCCGCGGGTCTCGCCCTCGATCGAGCGCTTCTCGAAGGTCTCGACGCCCTCGGGGAAGTGGCCGCACATGATCACCGAGTGGCTCCACAGGTTGCGGACCACGTTGGCGGTGAAGTTCGCGGCCAGGGTGGTGAGGAACGACCCGGTCGGGATCGACAACGCGGGGTGGACGAGGTAGTCCTTCGTGGCCTGCTTGCGGATCTTGCGCAGCACCTGCTTGGCCCGGCGGCGGAAGTCGGGGTCCTTGGTCTGCTTCTTCTTGATGGTCGCGCCGAGCTCGAGGTCGTAGGCGGCGATGCCGTACTCGAAGAAGCAGGCATTGACGAAGTTCCAGAACGGCTGCGCCAGGAAGAACGGGTGCCACGGCTGGTCCTCGTCGACGCGCATGATGCCGTAGCCGAGGTCGTTGTCCTTGCCGATGACGTTCGTGTAGGTGTGGTGGAGCTGGTTGTGGCTGTGCTTCCACTGCTCCGCCGGGCTGGCCATGTCCCACTCCCACGTCGTGGAGTGGATCTTCGGGTCACGCATCCAGTCCCACTGGCCGTGGAGGATGTTGTGGCCGATCTCCATGTTCTCGAGGATCTTGGCGACGCTGAGGCCGGCGGTGCCGATGAGCCAGGCCGGCGGGAAGCTGCTGAACAGCAGCACCGCGCGCGAGCCGAGCTCGAGCCTGCGCTGCACGTCGATGACCCGGCGGATGTACGCCGCGTCGGCCTCGCCGCGGGAGTCGAGCACGTCCTGGCGGATCGCGTCGAGCTCGACGCCGATCTGCTCGATGTCCTCGGGGGTGAGGTGGGCGATCGGGCTGACGGGCTGCTTCTGGATGACGGTCATGGGGGCCTCCGCTGCTGGTGGCTGGTGTCTGGGGTGGTCGTCAGTGGTCGAGGTCGCACTCGCCGGCGGCGGCGCTGACGCAGGTCTGGACGAGGACGCCGTCGCCGGGGACGGCGGTGGTGACCTGGCCGTTGCGCAGGTCGCGCACCGCGCCCTGTCGCATGGGGAGCACGCAGCCGAAGCAGATGCCCATCCGGCAGCCGCTCGGCATCAGCACGCCGGCGGCCTCGCCGGCGTCGAGGATCGGGGTGGCGCCGTCGGCCTCGACGGTCGCGCCGCTGCGGGCGAAGGTGACGGTGCCACCCTCGCCGGCCTCGACGACGGTGGCGCGGAACCGCTCGACGTGGAGCGGCAGATCACGACCGGCGTGGTGCTCCTCGAGCGCGTCGAGGAGGCCCACCGGGCCGCAGGCGTAGGTCAGGCGCTCGTCGACGTCCGGCACGATCCCGTCGAGGTCGGAGACATCGAGCATCCCGTGGACGTCGGTGTGGAGCTCGACGAGCCGGATCAGGCCACGCTCGGCGTACCCGCGGATCTCGTCGCCGAAGATCACCTCGGCGCGGGACAGCGCGGAGTGGAGCAGCACGATGTCGGTCGTCACCGGCTCGGCCCGCGAGAACAGGTTGCGCAGCATGCCGATGACGGGCGTGATGCCCGAGCCGGCCGTGACGAGCAGCAGCTTCGCGGGAATCGGGTCGGGCAGCACGAACTCCCCCTCGGCCTGGCCGAGCTGGAGCAGGGTGCCGGGCCGGACCCGGTGGACGAGGTGGTGGGAGACGACGCCGTCCCGGATCGCCTTGACGGTGATGCTCAGGCAGCCGTCTGGACGGGGGCCGTGGGTGAGCGAATAGGTGCGCCACAGCCGGACGCCGTCGACGTCGACGCCGACGCGGACGTACTGGCCGGGCACGTGACCGGCCCAGTCGCGGCCCGGCTTGATCACGATCGTGGCGGCCTCGGCGGTCTCCGGGTGCACCGCGACCACGCGGCCGCGCAGCTCGGTGCCGGCGCGCAGCGGGTGGAAGTGGTCGAGCACGTCGTCGAGCTCGAGGGGGCTGACGGCGGCCTCCGCGAGGCGGCGCAGGTTCCTGCGGAGGGGGCCGGGTCCGGCCGCCGGTCCCGTCCGGGCAGGCAGGAGGAAGCTCATGCCCTCCATGGTCTCCGCTTCCGGGAGTAGAGTCATGACCTCACAGCGTGAACTTCGCCGCCGCTTTTGTTCGGAGAGAACAAGATGTCCAGCTCGTCCGCCAGCCGTCCTCCGCGTCGTACCGCCGGGCACGGCCTCCACCTCACCCCCGGGGCCATCGAGGAGATGCGCTCCAGGCTGCCGCAGGTGGCGGAGAAGACCGTCGGCGCCATCACGGAGGAGGTCCCGAGCTACGAGGGGGCGCTCACCGGCGCGATGGGAGAGAACATCCGGACGGCGGTGCAGCTCGCGCTCGGCGGCTTCATCTCGCTGGCGTCACGTACCCGCGGCGCGGACCCCCGCACCCCCGCCGCCCCGGCGGTCGAGGGGGCCTACCAGCTCGGCCGGGGCGAGGCCCGCAGCGGCCGCTCCGTCGACGCCCTGCTGGCGGCGTACCGCATCGGGGCGCGGGTCTCCTGGCGCGAGATGTCGGCGACCGCGGTCCGCAACGGCGTGGACGCCGACATGCTCGCCAGCTTCGCCGAGCTGGTCTTCGCCTACATCGACGAGCTCTCCGCCGCCAGCGTGGCCGGCCACACCGACGAGCTCGCCACGAGCGGGCGCGTGCGGCAGCGGCTGCTCGAGCGGCTGGCACACCACCTGCTGGCCGGCGCACCGGAGAAGACCGTGCTGGCCGCCGCCGACCGGGCCGGCTGGGAGCCGCCCAGCACCCTCGCGGCGGCCGTGGTGCCCGAGGCGCAGGTGCGGACCGTGCTCGCGGCGGCCCCCGAAGGCACCCTCCAGGCGGCCGAGGACCTGCCGGGACTCGAGGACCGGGTGCTGCTGCTGGTGCCGCACGCGGACGGCCGCCGACGCCGCACGCTGGCCCGGCTCGTGGCGGACCGCGGCGGCGCCCTCGGGCCGGCCAGGCCGTGGCGCGAGGTCCGGGGGTCCGTGAACCGGGTGCTGCGCGCGCTCGAGCTCGGCCTCGTCGGCGACACCGACACGCACCTGCCGAGGCTGGTGCTCACCGCGGACCCCGAGGCCCTGGCGGACCTGCGGGCCCGGGCCCTCGCGCCGCTCGCGGACCTCCGCCCCGCCACGGCCGAGAAGCTCACCGACACGCTGCGGTCGTGGCTGCTCCACCACGGTCGTCGCGACGAGGTGGCGGCGGAGCTGTTCGTGCACCCGCAGACCGTCCGCTACCGGATGGGGCAGCTGCGCGACCTGTTCGGGGACGGCCTCGAGGACCCGGCCACGGTCCTCGAGCTGACCCTCGCGCTGGCGGCCGACCACGGCCACGGCCACGGCGACGGCGACGGCGACGGCGACGGCCACAGCGACGGGCACAGCGACGGGGGCGTCAAGCGCGGACCAGACCGCGCCAGACAGGAGTGACGTCGGAAGAGAAATTCGTTGAAATCGAAATCTCAACCCCGATCGGGTCCGAACGGCTGTCGGGAGAGGGAGGACTCCCTGACGACCCGCCAGACACCGAAGGGACAGAACGATGAAGAAGACAGCACGCCTCGCCGCCGCCGGGATCGCCGCCGCGGTCGCCACCGCCGGACTGACCGTGGCCCCCGCCCAGGCGGCCCCGGGCACCACCAGCCTGGCCGAGGTGCTCGACGCCGACGGCAACAACTTCGACCGCAACTGGGACGACTTCGACATCGTCGACCGCGCCGTCCGGTTCGTGCTCAAGAAGAAGCCCGGCAGCGCCGTCGCCGTGCTCGCCGACGGCGACACGAAGCTGACCGCCTTCATCCCGACGGACCGCGCCTTCCGGCGCCTGGTGGCCGACCTGACCGGCGACCGCCCGATGCGCGAGAAGCCCACGTGGAAGGTCGTGAAGTCGCTCGGCGCCGACACCGTCGAGGCCGTGCTGCTCTACCACGTGATCGCCGGCGAGAAGATCAACCGGAAGACGGCCGAGCAGGCCGACGGCGCAGTGCTGACCACCGCCGGCGGCGGCACCATCGAGGTCGACGTCCGCGGCCACAAGATCGTGCTCAAGGACCAGGACCCGAACGACCTGAACCCGCGGGTCATCCGCAAGCTCAGCGACATCAACAAGGGCAACAAGCAGATCGCCCACGGCATCAGCCGCGTGCTGCGTCCGATGGACCTCTGACAGCACCCCTGCCACGCCGACCCGCCCGGGACTTCCGGGTGGGTCGGCGCGATTTCGAGGGTGTCGGTAGAGGTCAGTCGGTGGTCTCGCCGAAGACCTGACGGCCGGCCACCCAGGTGGCGCTCACCGACATGTCGCGGAGCCGGGCCGCCTGCTCGGCCGGGTCGCCCGGCGCGAGCGGGTCGTCGTCGAGGAGCACCAGGTCGCCGCGCGACCCGACGCCGACCGTGCCCTGGCCGTCGACGGACGCGGCCAGCGCCTCCCGCGGGGTGAGCGCCTGCTCGGGGTGCCAGGCCTCCCGCTCGTCGCCGCTGCGGTGGACGGCGGCGGCCATCGCCAGCCACGGGTCCAGCGGCGAGACCGGCGCGTCCGAGCCCATCGCCAGGGTGACGCCCTCGTCGAGCATCCAGCGCAGCGCGAAGCTCCGGTCGGCGCGGTCGGGCCACACCTTCTCGGTCGCGTCGCGGTCGTCGAGCAGGTGCGCGGGCTGGACGCTGGCGCGCACCCCGAGGTGGGCGAGCCGCTTCACGTCGTCGCGCAGGATCAGCTGCGCGTGCTCGATGGATCCGCGGGCGCCCGTGGCGGCGTAGGCGTCCAGTGCCTCCTGCACCGCGCGGTCGCCGATGGCGTGGGTCGCGACCTCGAGCTCGTGGGCGGTCGCCCGCCGCATCAGCTCGTGGAGCTCCTCGGTCGTCTGGTTGGGGGCGCCGACGCCGGACCCGTCGGCGTACGGCTCGCAGCACCAGGCGGTCCGGGTGTTGAGCGAGCCGTCGGAGATCACCTTGAGCGGTCCCATCGTGATCCGCTCGTCGCAGCCGGGGAGGACGTCACCCGTCCGCAGCCCGGCCTCGATGACCTCGTCGAGCCCGTCGGCGTACGTCGCCATCCGGATCCGCAGCAGGTCGGCGCCGGCCTGGAACCGCTCGGCCCAGTCGGCCATCCCGCCGGAGAACTCGAAGTCGACGATGCCGGTCACGCCCATGGAGGCGGCGTGCTCGAGCGTGCGCTGGTAGGCCTCCGGCGAGGTGCCGTCGTTGCCGACGAGCGTCACCAGTCGGCCGTACGCCGCGAACCACTCCCCCTCGGTGACCACGGTGTCGCGGACCGGGAGGGCGAGCGCGATCAGTGCCGTGGTGTTCAGCCAGGCGTGGTGGCCGTCGCCGCTGATGAGGACGACGGGCGTCTCGGGCGCCACCGCGTCGAGCTCGGAGACGGTCGGGTCGCGGTCCCACTTGGACAGCCGGTGGCCCCACCCGACGACCGGGTGGTCGGGCCACTCGGCGAGCCGCTCGGCGACCAGCGCGGTCGCCTCCTCCGCGGAGCGCACGGGCCCGAGGTCGAGCCGCTGGGACGACACCGTCCACTGCCCGAGGTGGACGTGCTGGTCCCACAGGCCCGGGATGAGCCAGCGGCCCTCGGCGTCGTGCTCACGGACCCACGGGTCGGGCTCGAGGCCGCGGCCGATCTCGGACACGCGGCCCTCGTGGACGCGCACGTCGACGGGCTCACCGAGAGGGGCGCCGAGGTCGAGGGCGGCGTCCGGCCAGTGGCCGGGCGCCGCCGTCGCCCCGAGGTCGACGATGCGCGCGTTGCGCAGCAGGAAGCTCGTCATGGCGTCACGGTAGGCGTCCGGCCGAGACGCCGACGGGCCAGGTCCTCCTGGGCCATGCGGCGCAGGGTGATGAGCACCGGTTCGGCCAGGACCGTCCCGATCACGGCGTGACTCGTGGCCCGGTCGCGCGACAGCCCCCGCACCCCGGCCACGTCGACCCCGGCCACGGAGCGGGCCGCCTGTGCGTACGCCGCGAGGGCGTCGTCGTCGAAGGGCTGCCCCGCAGCCTCGAGGGCGTCGAGCGCCGCCGCGAGGGCGCGGGCGTGCCGACCCTCCGGATCGACCTGCCACCGTCGCCGCCGGATCAGCGACGCCACCCTCGCGGACGAGCCCTGCGACGGCTCCTCCGCGACCTCCGGGGAGAGCTCGCCGTGCGCACTGCCGATCGCGACGTCGAGCGGCACGGCCTCGTCGTCCACCACCGCCAGCACTCGACGCACCCGCTCCAGGCTGAGGCCGGCCACGTCGACCAGCGCCCTGATGAGTCGCAGCCGCTCCACGTGGTTTGCGTCGTAGCGGGCACGCGTCGCGCCGACCGACTCACCGGGTGGGAGCAGCCCCTCCCGCAAGTAGTACTTGACGGTCGCCACCGCGACCCCGCTGCGTTCGGACAGCTCGGACATCCACACGCATCCATCTTGACACATTGGAGAGTTCGCTATCCAATATTGGAGAGTCAACTATCCAAAGGAGTCCCTATGTCCGACGAGAGCCGGATCCTCGCCGGCATCCTGCTGCTGTCGCTGGTGTCGGTCGAGAGCGGCGGCCTCTACCTCCTCGCGATCGCCCGCGGGAAGGGCCCGGCCACCGCGTTCCAGGAGAAGTTCGCCCGGGCCGGGCACGCGCACGCCGCGGTCCTGCTGCTGCTCGCCCTCGCGATCCAGCCCTACGTGGACGCGACCGGCCAGGACGGCTTCATCGGCTGGCTGTCCCGCGGCGGGGTGGCGGCCGCCGCCCTCCTCATGCCAGGGGGCTTCTTCTTCGCGTCGATGGGCCGGGGCCGGACAACCCCCAACCGGCTGGTCGTGCTCGTCCCGGTCGGCGCCGCGCTGCTGGCGGCGTCGCTCACCAGCCTCGGCCTCGGCCTGCTGACCACCCGCTGACGCAGAGCCCCACCCCCTCACGAACCCGCATCCCGACACGAAGGAACGTCCCGTGATCCTGCTGCTCGTCCTGCTCGCCACCACCGCAGCCGCGGCCGGCCTCCTCACCGCGCGGGGCAGGCCCTCGCTGCGCCTGGCGGCCTGCTGGGGCATGGCCGTCGCCATGGGCTTCGCCGGCCTCTCCCACCTGCTCATGCCCGCCCCGTTCGTCCAGCACCTGCCGCCGTGGGTTCCGGTGCGCGAGGAGCTCGTCCTCGCGACCGGAGTCCTCGAGATCGTGCTGGGCGCCGCCCTGCTCCGCCGTCAGCCGGGCCGCCGTCGAGCCGGGGTGCTGCTGGCGGCGTACCTCGTGCTGGTCTTCCCGGCGAACGTCTACGTGGCGGTCGCCGACGTCGAGGTCGACGGCATGCCGGGGGCGTCGTCCTGGTTCAGGCTTCCGCTGCAGCTCCTCTTCGTGGCCTGGACCCTCTGGAGCACGCGCGACGTGGGCCCGGCCGTCGGCAACGACGGCCGGGCGACGACGAGTCCGAGTCGGCGCTCAGACGTGGCGGCGTGACTGCACCACCCGGAAGCGCGAGGCGACGTAGGCACCGTCGGTGTACGACGCGTTGGCGGCCGGGTTGGCGCCGGTCCCGTGGAAGTCGGAGAACGCCGCCGACTGGTTCACGAAGACCCCGCCCGTGAGGTTCTCCGACAGCGCGACGCCGGCGTCGAGGGCGGCCTCGCGGACCTCCTCGAGCACCTGCTCGTCGGTCGCGTAGACAGAGGCGGTCATCGCGCCGTGGCGGCGGACGGTGTCGCGGAGCAGCGCCACCGACTCGTCGGTGCCGGAGGTGGCGATGAGGTAGGCGACCGGGCCGAAGCACTCCGACTCGTAGACGTCGGCGTCCTTGGCGGTGAGCCCGACCAGGGTGGGCGTGCGGACGGTCGCGTCGGGGAACGTCGGGTGGGTCACCGCACGACTCGGCACCAGCACCTCGCCGCGCTCGCCGACGCTCTCGAGCCGGTCGAGCACGCCCTGGTTGACCACGCCGCCGAGCAGCTCGACCGCACGGGCGTCGTCACCGAGCAGCCTGTCGAGCGCCGCTCCGATGCCCTGGGCGACCTCGGCGACCGACTTGCGGCCCTCGTCGGTCTCGATGCCGTCCTCGGGGAGGTAGACGTTCTGCGGCGCGGTGCACATCTGGCCGGTGTAGAGGGCGAACGAGAACGCGAGGTTCTGGCACATGCCCCTGAAGCTGTCGGTGGAGTCGACGACGACGGTGTTGACGCCGGCCTTCTCGGTGAAGACCACGGCCTGGCGGGCGTTCTCCTCGAGCCAGTCGCCGAAGGCGTTGCCGCCGGTGAAGTCGATCAGCTTCACCTCGGCCCGGGTGGCGAGCTTCGCGGCCAGCCGGTCGGACGGGTCCTCGGCGGCGAGGGTGACGAGGTCGGGGTCGAAGCCCGCCTCGGCGAGCACCTCGCGGCACACCTGGACGGTGATGGCGAGCGGCAGCACGGCACCCGGGTGCGGCTTGACGACGACCGGGTTGCCGGTGACCAGCGAGGCGAAGAGCCCGGGCCAGGAGTTCCAGGTCGGGAAGGTGTTGCAACCGATGACCAGCGCGACGCCGCGCGGCACCACCGTGAACGTCTTCTCCATCTTCAGCGGGTGCTTCCCGGGCTTCTCCCACACCGCCGTGGCGGGGGTCCGGGTCATCTCGACGTGGGCGTAGGCGATGGCCTCGAGCGCGCGGTCGAGCGCGTGCGCGCCGCCGGCCTGGAACGCCATCACGAACGCCTGGCCGCTGGTGTGCTGCACCGCGTTGGCGAGCTCGAAGACCCGGCCGTGCAGCCGGTCCAGGACCTCGAGGCAGACGCCGGTCCGGCCGTCGGGGCCCGCGTCGCGCCACTCCCGCATGCCCGACCGGGCCGCCTGCAGCAGCGCGTCGACCGCGGCGTCCGTCGCCGGCACCCGCGGGTAGCGCACCCCGAGGTCGATGCCGAACGGCGACCGCTCGGTGGCGACGGTGCCCTCGCTGCCAGGCGTCTCGACCGGGAAGTCGGTGCCGAGCCAGGCCTCGTACGCCGCCTGGCCCTGCGCGGCGGCGGTCTCGCCGTACACGCGCGGGGAGGGCGACTCGTCGAAGGCGGAGAAGAACTCGCGGATCGCGATCGCCCGGGTGGCGGCGTCGAGACGGTCGCGGTGGGTGGTGAACAGGTCAGTGCTCATGGCGTCAGGTAAGCGTGACGCAGGCCACGCGTGCAAGTCCGGGCGGCGGTGTGCCGCCGTCGCCGACGCGGCCGGTTAGCGTGACGCCATGCTGCGCGCGAGGGACCTCGGGGTCGTCGTCGCCCTCGGGCTCGTCGGGGGCATTGCCGGCTACGCGTGGGACGCGACCCGGCCCGGGCCCGACCTGGCCGACGCGACGCCACTCCCGGTGGCTGCCGCCGACCCGGCCGTGCCGTGGACCCCGCCCGAGAAGGAGGTCAACCCCGATGCCGACCTGCCACCGGTCGGCACCGACCTCGAGATGTCGACGGCCCGGATGGGCACCCCGCGCACCGGGGGCATCGAGCTCCCGGTGCCGGCCGACTGGCCCCGCACGGACCTGGGCGACGGGCTGGGGACCCGCTGGTCCGCGCCCGGCAATCCCGACGGCGGCTACTCCGTGCGGGTCCAGGTCGTCGACCGGAACCGGTCGCTGGCGCAGGCCGTCGCGGAGCGCGCCGCCGCGCTCCCGCTGGACCCGCGGGTCTCCGACCTCGAGGTGCTGCAGCAGTCGGGCGACACGCTCATCGCGAGCTACATCCTGTCGGGCTACCGCAAGCTCCAGATCATCCGCTGGGTGGGCTTCGACGGCACCAACGCCGACGTGGAGATCGCCGCCGAGGGGCGGCTGATCGACCAGCCGGGGCTCGAGGCCCTGGTCGCGCGGATGGCGACCGACATCCGGCGCCAGCGACCGCGGCCCGCCCCGCCCGCCTCCGGGTGAGGCCGGCCCGATAGCTGCCGGAGGTCAGTATCCGGGCGCGGCGACGGTCTCCAGCACGTCGTAGGCGGTGGCCCGGTCCGCGCTGCGCACCTGCACCCACAGGTAGCGGTCCTGCGCCACCTGACGCACCCGCTCGACGACGACCCCGGGGCAGCCGGTGGCCACCTGGGTCAGGAGCGGGTCCTGGCCGGCGACGTCGCCCACGGGGTCGAGGACCTCGTCGCACTCGGCATGGCCCGGCAGCTGCTCGGGCATGTCGTCGCCCGCCACGACACCGACGAAGACCCCCTCCGCGGCGCTGCCCGACCGGTTCCAGCCCGGCGCCGTCCCGAGCGACAGGGCGGGCAGGGCGAGCTCCTGGTCGGGCGGGGTCCACTGCCCGACCGCGCTCACTGCGGTCCAGGCGCGCGGCACGGTCACCTCGAGCGAGGCGGTCGAGTCCGACACGCTCACGACGGCGTCGCCGCGGTGCAGCCAGACACCTGCGGCGGTCCCGGCGACGAGGGCAAGGACGCCGACCGCGGTCAGCACGACGCGGCGGCGCCCGGCGCCGGGGTCCGGCACCGGCCCGGGACCGACCTCCTGGCTCCCGGATGGGGCGTGGTCGGTGAGCGACGTGGGCCGTCGCCCCGGCTGGGTGAGCCCGGAGTCGACGGGCAGCCAGCGATCCGTCCCGCCGTCCCGTGGCGCGCCACCCGGCGACTCCCCCGGCGCCTGGCCCAGCACGGGACCCAGCGCCTGGCCGAGGGCCGACACGAACGCCGCCACGTCCGGCCACCGGTCCTCGCGGTCCGGCGCAAGGGCACGCCTCACCACCGCGTCGACGTCGTCGTCGAACGGGCGGTCCGGTGTGCCCAGCGGCGGCGGCGCGCCCGGGGACCCAGCGGCACCGAGCGAGGTGTGGGCGAACGGCGCCCTGCCGGACAGGAGCAGGAAGGCCAGCGCTCCGAGGGAGTACTGGTCGGCGCGCGCGTCGAGGGCGTCACCGCGGGCCTGCTCCGGCGCCACAAAGGACGGCGTCCCGGCGATCATGGTCAGCCGCGACGAGACGTCGAGCGCCTTGCCGAGCCCGAGGTCGCCCAGCATGGCGCGGACCTCGGCGCCGCCGTCCCGCTCGACCGACCGGAACAGCACGTTCGCCGGCTTCACGTCGCGGTGCAGCACGTCGCGGTCGTGCAGCGCCTGCAGCCCCGCGCCCACCTGCTCGACCACCTGCAGCGCCTGGGCCACGGTCAGCCCGTGGAGCTCGAGCCGGTCCGCGAGCGTGCCCTGGTCGGCGTACGACATGACGAGGTAGGGCCGGCCGTCGTCGAGGGTGCCCGCGTCGTGGACGGTGACGACGTGGGGCGACTCCACCCGGCGCAGGAAGCGCCCCTCCTCGAGGAACCGTCGCCGCACGTGGTGGTCCTCGGTCCAGTTGTCCGCGAGCACCTTCACCGCGACCGGGGAGTCGAGCTGCTCGTCGTAGGCCAGCCAGACGGTGGCGAAGGCACCCGAGCCGATCCGGCGGCGGACCGCGTAGCGGCCGAGGCGGGAGGGCCCCGATGACCCCGATCGCATGGACACGGTCCGGATTATCCACACCCGTCCCGGGGGTGGAACCCCGAGAGACCTCAGGGGTCGGGACCGGGGTGCGCCCGGGAGTCGTCCCCGATGTGGCGGGGGCGTTCCGCGCCCGAGGCTGGGGCGCATGATCAGGATCGAGTCGCTCACCAGGAAGTACGGCGCCTTCACGGCCGTCGACGACGTCAGCTTCGACGCCCGGCCGGGCCGGGTCACCGGTTTCCTCGGCCCCAACGGCGCCGGCAAGTCCACGACCCTCCGTGTCCTCGTCGGGCTCACCCCGCCGACCACGGGCACCGCCGAGGTGCTCGGTCGCCGGTTCGCCGACCTCCCCAACCCCGGCCTCGAGGTGGGGGTGCTGCTCGACGCGTCCGCCCAGCACGCCGGCCGCACCGGCCGGGAGGTGCTCGGCGTGGCCGCGGCGACCATGGGCCTGCCCCGGCGCCGCGTCGACGAGATGCTCGACCTCGTGAGCCTCACCGAGGCCGAGGCGGGACGGCGGGTGCGCCACTACTCCCTCGGCATGCGGCAGCGGCTCGGCATCGCGACCGCGCTCCTCGGGGAGCCGGAGGTGCTGGTCCTCGACGAGCCCGCGAACGGCCTCGACCCGGCCGGCATCCGGTGGATGCGCGACCTGCTGCGCTCGTATGCCGACCAGGGGGCCACCGTGCTGCTCTCCTCGCACCTGCTCCACGAGATCGAGGTGATCGCCGATGACCTCGTGGTGATCGGCCGCGGCCGGATCGTCGCCCGGGGCACCAAGGACGAGCTGCTGGCCGCCGCCGGCACCCTGGTCCGCTCCGGCGAGCTCGCCGCGCTGGCCGGCGCGCTGACCGCCGCCGGTGTGGACCACACGGTCACCGGCGACGACGCGCTGCGCACCGACGCCGACCCCGACCTGGTGGGCGCGATCGCCCTCGGCGCTGGCGTCCCGCTGCGCGAGCTCCGGCCGGCCGACGGGGCCGGGCTGGAGGAGATGTTCCTCGACCTCACTGCCGACACCCAGCGCGAAGGAGCGGTCGCATGACCACCACTGCCACCAGCGACAGCACCGCCGTCCCGGGCAGCCCTGCCGGCCCGGCGCCGACCCGGGCCGCCACCGGCCGCCCCGCGGCGCAGCGGATCCCACTGACCCGGCTGGTAGCGGTCGAGGCCCGCAAGAGCTTCGACACCCGCGCCGGCTTCTGGCTGCTCGCCAGCATCGGCATCGTGTCGGTGCTCGCCACGGGCGCGGTGATCCTGTGGGCGCCGGAGTCGGAGCTGACGTACGCGACCTTCTCGACCGCGGTCGGCTTCCCGATGGCGGTCATCCTGCCGATGATCGCGATCCTCTCCGTCACCGCCGAGTGGAGCCAGCGCAACGGCCTGACGACGTTCACGCTCGTGCCCCACCGCGGCCGGACGATCCTCGCCAAAGGGGTCGTCGCCGTGGGAGTCGGCGTCGTCTCGATGCTGGTGGCCATGGTGGTCGGGGCGGCCGGCAACGTCGCCGGCACGGCGCTCGCCGGCACCGACCCGGTCTGGAACTCGAGTGCTGCCGACCTCTCGATGATCGTGGTCGGCAACGTGCTCGGCCTGATGGTCGGCTTCATGCTCGGTGTCGTCGTCCGCGGCTCGGCGGGGGCGATCGTGGCCTACTTCGTCTACTCCCTCGTGCTGCCGCCGATCTCCGGGGTGCTCGCCTTCAACCAGGAGTGGTTCAGGGACCTGCAGCCGTGGGTGGACTTCAGGTACGCCCAGGGCGCGCTCTTCGAGGGCCTGCCCTCCGCCGAGCAGTGGCAGCAGATCGCAGCGAGCGGCGCGCTGTGGCTCGTGCTGCCGCTGGCCGTCGGGCTGCGGATCCTGCTGCGCTCCGAGGTCAAGTAGGTCACGAGTCGGTCCCACTCCCTCCCCAGCCCTTGCGCTCACCCGCGGGGGCTGGGGAAGGATGCCGGCGTCTGGAAGGCAGGGGGTGAGCCATGGACACCGGACAGGCTCAGGAGCGGGCGCTGGGTCCCGACGAGATCGACGAGCTCGCGCGGCGGGCCGGCGACGGCGACCGCGAGGCGCTCGAGCGGCTGCTCGCGGCGATCCGGCCGCGGGTGCTGCAGGTGTGCCGCGGCGTGCTGCCCTACAGCGGCGACGCCGAGGACGCCTGCCAGGAGGCGCTGCTCAAGGTCGCCGGCAAGGTCGGCACCTGGCACGGCCGCGGCCGGTTCACGACGTGGCTGCACGTCGTGGCCGTCAACGCCGCCCGGTCGACGTACCGACGGATGCGGAACCAGGCCGTCGCCACCGACCCCGAGCACCTGGCGTGGCACGAGCGGCCCGACCCCCGCACCACGAGCGTCATCGCCGGCACCCGCCTCGACCTGCTCGAGGCGATGGAGACGCTCGAGCGGGACCACCCGCAGTACGTCGAGCCGCTGCTGCTGCGCGACGTCTACGAGCTCCCGTACGACGACATCGCCCGCCATCTGGACCTGCCGCTCGGCACGGTGAAGGCGCAGATCCACCACGGCCGCCGCCTCGCCCGCCCGCTGCTGCGAGGAGACGGCTAGCGTCGTCGCGTGACCCTCCCCCGCACGCCGGCTGCGCTGGCCCTTGCCCCGGCTGGCCTGGCCGCGGCGGCGCTGCTGCTCGCCGCCTGCACGGGCGGCGCCGAGGCCCCGGAGGGCGAGCCCGCCACCGGGCGGGTCGATGACGGGCAGGTGGCGGACGCGGCGGGGGTCGGCGTCTCCGACGCCGTCGACCTCGACGTGGCCCTCAGCGAGCCGGTGCGCGACCCGGTCTACCCCGAGGTGGGCCAGCCCGGCGTGGACGCCCTCCACTACGGCCTCGACCTCGGCTGGTCGCCGGACTCGCGCACCCTCGACGCGGTCCAGACGCTGGTGTTCCGCGCGACCCGCGACGCCGACGAGTTCCGTCTCGACTTCGGCGCCGCGCTGGAGGCGACGTCGGTGGCGGTCGACGGCGAGGTGGCGTCGTTCGAGGAGGTGGGCGACGAGCTGGTCATCGCGTCGTCGGTCACCGCCGACGAGCGCTACACCGTCGAGATCGAGTACGGCGGCACGCCGCAGCCGGTCGCCGCGCCGACCACCCGCTCCGACTTCTCCCGCCTCGGCTGGACGATCACCGACGACGGCGAGACGTGGACGATGCAGGAGCCGTACGGCGCCCACTCCTGGTACGCCGTCAACGACCACCCGTCCGACAAGGCGCTCTACGACTTCCGGATGCGGGTGCCCGCGCCCTGGTCCGGGGTCGCCAACGGCGAGCTCACGTCGCGCGAGGTCGTCGACGGCACCACCGTCACCGAGTGGCACCTCGACGAGCCCGCGGCGGCGTACCTCGTCACCGCCGCCTTCGGCGACTTCCGGATGTCCCGGGCCGAGTCTGCGAGCGGGGTCCCGGTGACCTACTGGACGCCGCGAGGCGACGCGCGGGCGCTGCGCGCCGTCCGGGCGGCGCACCGGGAGCTCGGCTGGGTCGAGCAGCGACTGGGGGCCTACCCGTTCTCCACGCTCGGCGTGCTGGTCGTCGACTCGCGCAGCGGCATGGAGACCCAGACGATGATCACGCTGGGCAACACCGACTACACGCTCTCGCCGCAGGTGGTCGTGCACGAGCTGGTGCACCAGTGGTGGGGCAACCAGGTCGGCCCCACCGACTGGTACGACATGTGGCTCAACGAGGGCATGGCGATGTACCTCCAGGCCGTCTGGGAGGCCGACCGCGGCTACCGGCCGCTCGAGGACACGCTGCGGTGGTGGGCCGCCGCCGACCAGGCTGCGCGCGACGAGGCGGGCCCGCCGGCCGCCTACGACCCGACGGCCTTCGGGCAGGGGAACGTCTACCAGCTGCCCGCCCTGATGTGGCACGAGGTGCGCGACCGGATCGGCGACGAGCTCTTCTGGGAGCTGGTCCGGGAGTGGCCGCGGGCCGACGACGACGGGCACGTCTCCTACGAGGAGGCCGTCTCGTGGTGGTCCGAGCAGTCGGGCGAGGACCTCGCCCCGCTCTTCGAGGCCTGGCTCCTCGGCGAGACCTCGCCACCGTTCACGCCCTGACGGTTACGCCGACAGCGATTTCACGTCGGTCGAGCCCGTCGGGACCACCTCGGCTGCTTGAGTGGCCGCATGAAGCTGCTCGTGCTCGGCGGGACCCGGTTCCTCTCCCGCGCCGTCGCCGTCGAGGCGGTGGGGCGCGGCCACGACGTCACCTGCGCCTGCCGCGGGGTCTCCGGCGCGGTGCCGCACGGCGCCACCCACCTGGCGTGGGACCGCGCCGAGGCCCCGCCCGCCGGGCTGGCCGGCGGCGTGGACGCGGTGGTCGACGTCGCCACCCGGCCGTCGTACGTCCGCAGCGCCGTGGCGGCACTGCCCGACGTCCACTGGGTCTACGTCTCAACCATCAGCGTGTACGCCGAAGCCTCCGTCCCGGGCGGGACGCCGGAGACGCTGCCGCTGCTCGACCTGGTCCGCACCGACGAGGACCCGTTCTCGACCCCCACCACCTATGGCGGGATGAAGGTCGCCTGCGAGCAGGCCGTGCTCGAGGGAGCCGCGTCGGCCACCGTCGTGCGGCCCGGCCTGATCGTCGGGCCGGAGGACCCCACCGGCCG
Organism: Nocardioides sp. GCM10027114; assembly: GCF_042659625.1. Lineage (NCBI taxonomy): Bacteria > Bacillati > Actinomycetota > Actinomycetes > Propionibacteriales > Nocardioidaceae > Nocardioides > Nocardioides sp. GCM10027114. Next base: position 75,640 of record NZ_JBHSSS010000023.1, on the reverse strand, counting down.
GTTCAGCTACTGGCCGACCCGGCTCGCCGACGGTGGCGTGGTGCTCGCGCCCGGGACCCCGGACGACCCGGTGCAGGTGGTCGACGTGCGCGACCTCGCCGCCTGGCTGGTCGACCTCGCCGAGAAGCGGACCACCGGCACCTTCGTCGCGACGTCGCGCGCCCTGCCGCGCGGCGACTTCCTGGCGCAGGTCGCCGAGGGCGTCGGGGCCGATCCCAGCCTCACCTGGGTGCCTCAGGAGTTCCTGCTCGAGCAGGACGTCCGGCCGTGGATGGGCGACCGGTCGCTGCCGGTGTGGCTGCCGCTCCCCGAGTACGCCGGGCTGATGGCGCACGACGTCACCGCGGCCCACGACGCCGGGCTGCGCACCCGGCCCCTCGCCGAGACCGCCCGCGACACCCTCGCCTGGCTACGCGCCACCCCCGACGCCGCGACGACCGGGATCGGCCGCGACGACGAGGCCGCCGTGCTGGCGGCGTGGCACGCGCAGAACGGATCGTCCGGCTCAGCCTCCTGAGAGCAGGTCCACGCCGAGGGCGGCGGCAGTCCCGAAGGCGACGCCCCACAGGACGATCGACACCGACTGCCAGAGCACCACGGCCCTGACCGAGGCGCCGAAGGAGACCATCGCCATCGAGGTGATCTGGCTCGGCAACACGCTCTGTCCGAGCAGGCTGACGCCGGCCACGCCGTACCGGTCGAACGCGCGCTTCAGCCTCGCCCTCCGCCCGGACGGCGCCGGCCGCTCCCCCCGCACACGTCGGCGGACGGAGCCGGCACCCAGCACGAGGACGAGCATGGAGAGCGCGTTGCCGGTGATCGCTGCGGCGACGGCCACCACCGGGTCCACGCCGGCCACGATGCCGATCACGGATCCGAAGTAGGACTCGACGAAGGGCACGGCACCGGCCACCATCACCCCGAGCCACTGCAGCACCTCCGGCAGAGCGCGCATCAGTTCCTGCAGGTCCTCGATCATGCTTCCCCCTCAGCACTGCAGCGTTCCGACTAGTACGCTGTACCAACAGCCAAGTTAGCACACTGTGCTAGCACACCGTGCTAGGAGATTGCGGATGATCGACCGGCGCGAGCAGATCCTCATAGCCGCCCAGGGAATCGCCAACGAGTCAGGTCTGTCGGCGATGACAGTTCGCAACGTGGCGGAGCGCGCAGCGATCGGTGCGAGCACCCTGCGTCACTACTTCCCGACCCAGCAGGCGTTGTACGACGCCGTGGTCGGCCGGTCGTTCGACTCCCAGCTCAGCGACCGCCGGATTCGAGACCGCCGGGTCGGCGCCGCCCGCCGACTGGTCGAGTGCCTCGCGCAGTTCCTCCCCGAGCACGAGCGCGACCGGCACCGTCTGGACGGGTGGGTCGGCCTCTACGCCGCCGCCGTCGGCCCGGCACGCACCGACGCGGGCGGCCGGCTCCTGAGCAGCCTGGCCGGCCACGCGCGGACTCGTGTCGACGGATGGCTGGCGGTCCTCGACTCGGAGTCCCGACTCCAGCCCGGCAGCCGGGAGCAGCACACCACCACCTGCCTCGCCCTCGTGGACGGCCTCTGCCTCGGCCTCGTGGCCCGCCCCGCGGAGGTCTCGGTCGCCGAGGCCCATGCCGTGCTGGCCGACGTGGTGACTCGTGCGGTCGTCGCCGATGGGGTGCACTAGCCTGCGGCGATGGCCCGCCTCTCCGCGCACGAGCTCATCGACCTCGTCCTCGACGAGGGCTCCTGGACCTCCTGGGACTCCCCGCCGGACCGCACCGGGATCAGCGACGAGTACGCCGCCGAGCTCGCCGCCGCCGAGGAGAAGTCGGGCGTCGACGAGTCGGTCCTCACCGGCGAGGGCCGGATGCACGGCCGGCGGGTCGCGGTGCTGATCGGCGAGTTCCGCTTCCTCGCCGGATCGATCGGCCGGGCCGCCGCGGACCGGCTGGTCACGGCGATCACCCGCGCCACCCGTGAGGGGCTGCCGCTGCTCGCGGCCCCGGTCAGCGGCGGTACCCGCATGCAGGAGGGCACTCCCGCCTTCGTGCAGATGGTGCGGATCAGCGAGGCGGTCGCGGCCCACAAGGCGGCCGGGCTGCCCTACCTCGTCTACCTGCGCCACCCCACCACCGGCGGCGTGATGGCATCGTGGGGCTCGCTCGGCCACGTGACCGTCGCCGAGCCCGGCGCGCTCGTCGGCTTCCTCGGCCCCCGGGTCTACGAGGCGCTCTACGGCAAGCCGTTCCCCGAGGGCGTGCAGACCTCGGAGAACCTCCACGCCCACGGCATCGTCGACGCCGTCCTCGCGCCCCACGAGATCGCGGACGTGCTCGACCGCGCGCTCGACGTGCTGCTGGCGCCGCGCCACGGCGTACCCGTCGGGCCCGCGCCGCTGGACGAGCCGGTCCCCGACGTCGACACCTGGGACGCCGTCACCCGCTCCCGACGGCTCGACCGGCCCGGCGTACGACGGCTGCTGCGGTACGCCGCGAGCAGCGTGGTGCCGCTCAACGGCACCGGGTCCGGCGAGGCCGACCCGGGCCTGCTCATCGCGCTGGTGAAGTTCGGCGAGGCACCCTGCGTGTTCCTCGGCCAGGACCGCCGCGGCCAGACCAAGGACCACCCGATGGGTCCGGAGGCGCTGCGCGAGGCCCGCCGCGGCATGCGGCTCGCGTCCGAGCTGGGCCTGCCGCTGGTCACCGTCATCGACACGCAGGGCGCCGCGCTCTCCCCCGAGGCCGAGAACGGCGGGCTCGCCGGGGAGATCGCCCGGTCGCTGCAGGACCTGGTCACCCTGGACGCCCCGACGCTCTGCCTCATGCTCGGCGAGGGCAACGGCGGTGGTGCGCTGGCACTGCTGCCCGCCGACCGGGTCGTCGCAGCCCAGCACGCCTGGCTGTCGCCGCTCCCGCCGGAGGGCGCGTCGGCGATCGTGCACCGCGACACCGACCACGCCCCGGAGATGGCCCGGGCCCAGCAGGTGCGTGCCCTCGACCTGCATGCCCGCGGCATCGTCGACCGGATCGTGCCGGAGAAGCCCGACGCCGCGGACGAGCCCGAGGCGTTCTGCCAGCGGGTGGGCGCGGTGCTCGAGCACGAGCTGGCCCGGCTGCTCGCCGCCGGTCCCGGGTCGCCGTCGGCCCGCGCGGCGCGCTACCTCTAGCTCACGAGCAGATCCGGGCCGCCGCCGTCGCGGCCCGCTCGATCGCGGGCGTCATCGCCTGCGGTGACTGGTCGACGAACCCGAGGTCCTCGTCGAAGAACCCCGCGTCGAGCATCGCCGCCAGGCCGGCGCCGCGCAGCCACTCGCGCGCGGTGCAACGGGCCTGGTCGCCCGTCAGCAGGCCCTCGTCCTCCAGCGCGCGGGTCAGTGACGCCTGCGCCGCCTCCGTCGCCGCCGGTCCTGTCGGCGCGTGCCCGCCCGACCCGCCCCTCGGCGGGGAGCCCGAGCCGGCCCCGTCGTCGGCACCGTCCGACCTCACGGCACCGTCCGACCTGATGGAGCCCGACGGCCCGGTCGGCCCCGGGCCGGCCCGGTCGTCGAGCACCAGCCCGGCGCCGACCACCGCGAGTGCCGCCAGCAGGGCGGCCGCGCCGACGGCCGCGGCCACCGGACGGCTCACGGCAGCGGCCCGGGAGCCCCGACCCGGCAGCAACCGCGGCTCGTCGCGGCCGTCCGCCGGCTCGTCCGACAGCGCCGGTGCGCGGCGCAGGTCGGCCGCCAGCGCGGCCGCCGACTCCGGCCGCGCGGCCGGGTCCTTGGACATCGTGGCGCGGAGCAGCCGGTTGACCTCGGCGACGAGCGGCGAGCTGCCGGGGAGCTGCGGCACGGGCCGGCCTACGTGGGCGCTGACGACCTCGAAGTCGGTCCCGCCGGGGTAGGGCGGCCGCCCGGTCAGCGTGGTCCACAGCAGGCAGCCGACGGAGTAGAGGTCGGACGCCACCCCGGCCCGGCCCCCGGTGTGCAGCTCCGGAGCCATGTACGCCGGCGTCCCCGCGGCGTAGCGGGTCCGGGTCCGGTCGGGGTCGCCGTCGACCGGCCGGGCCAGGCCGAAGTCGCCGAGGTAGGCGTGCAGCCCGTGCGGCCGGCGCCGTAGCAGCACGTTGGACGGCTTGATGTCGCGGTGCGCCAGCCCGGCCTCGTGGGCGTCGGCGAGCCCGGAGGCGACCTGGGCGACCAGCTCCAGGGCGACCCGCACCGGCTGCGGCCCGACCGACTCGAGCAGTGCGCCGAGGTCGCCGTCGGACACGAGCTGGGTGGCGAGGTAGAGCCGGCCGTCGACCTCGCCGTGGGCGTAGACGTGCACGACGTGGCCCGAGTCGAGCGAGGCCATCGCCTGCGCCTCGCGCTGGAAGCGGTCGCGGAAGTCGCGATCGTGGGCGAGGTGGGGCGAGATGACCTTGAGAGCGACGCGGCGGTCGAGCGCGACGTCGTACGCCTCGAGCACGACGCCCATCCCGCCGGCGCCGATCGTGCGCACGACGCGGTAGGGCCCGATCATCTGCCCGGGCTCGAGCCCCGGCACGTCCCCCGTGTCCGTCACACCGCCCGTCCTACCAAATGCGCCGACCCGCCCGAAGCTTTCGGGCGGGTCGGCGGTGGATACCTCGGGCTGTCGTCCTCAGCCGTCTCAGAAGAGCAGCGCCGAGGCGGGGTCCTCCAGGATCCCGGCCACGTCGGCGAGGAAGCGCGAGCCCTTCTCGCCGTCGATGTGGCGGTGGTCGAACGACAGCGCCAGCGTGGTGATGTGGCGCGGCACGATCTTGTCCACGCCGCCTTCGGTGACGACCCACGGCTGCTTGCGGACGGCGCCGAAGCAGAGGATCGCGGACTCGCCGGGGTTGATGATCGGTGTCCCGGCGTCGACCCCGAACACGCCCACGTTGGTGATGGTGAACGTGCCGCCGCTCATCTCCGCCGGCTGCGTCTTCCCGTCGCGGGCGGTGGCGGTGAGCTGGTTGAGCTGCTGGGCCAGCTCGACGAGCGACAGGTCCTGCGCCTCCTTGACGTTCGGCACGACCAGCCCGCGCGGGGTGGCCGCGGCGATGCCGAGGTTGACGTAGCTCTTGTAGACGACCTCCTGGGCCTGCTCGTCCCAGAACGAGTTGATCTCGGGCGTACGCCGCATCGCGAGGATCGCCGCGCGGGCGAGCACGAGCAGCGGGGAGACCTTGACGTCCCTGAGCTCGCGCCGCTGCTTGAGCCGCTCGACGAGCTCCATCGTCGCCGTGGCGTCGACGGTGATCCACTCGGTGACGTGGGGGCTGGTGAAGGCCGACTGGCTCATCGCCTGGGCCATCATCTTCCGCACGCCCTTGATCGGCTCGCGGGTCTCCCGCTCGCCGGCCGGCCGCGACGGGGCCGCGGCCGCACCACCGGTGGTCGAGCCCGTCGAGACCCCTGCACCGGCCCCGGAGACTGCGGCCTGCACGTCCTCCCGCGTCACGGTGCCGTGCGGTCCGGACGGGGTCAGCGTGGTCAGGTCGACGCCGAGGTCCTTGGCGAGCTTGCGCACCGGCGGCTTGGCCAGCACCCGCACGTCGCCCGGCGCCGCACCGTTGGACCCGGCGCTGGAGTCGGGGCGCGCGGAGGTGGCGGGCACCGGGGTCTCGTCGGCCGGCATGACCTCGCCGGACTGGGCGCCGCCCGGGGCGAAAGCGCCCTGGACCTGCATCTGGGTCGAGGCGCCGGCCTCGGTGCGCGGCGATGCGCTGCCGCGGCGGGCTCGACGGACCGGGCCGCGGTCGGCCTTGTTGCGGCCCACGAGGCTCTCGCCCTCGCCGCCGCCGCTGGCGCGCGGGTTCGAGAGGTCGATCTCCATGTCGGAAGCCGAGTTGTCGCCAGTTGCCTGGGCAGTCTCGGAAGCCTTGCCGTCGTCGTCGGCAACTGGCGACAACTCGGCGGAATCGGGGTCGCCGATGCTGATGATCGGGGTCCCGACCTCGACGGTCTCGCCCTCCTTGACGAGCAGCGCGGTGACGGTGCCGGCGTACGGGGACGGCAGCTCCACCAGGGACTTCGCGGTCTCGATCTCGACGACGATGTCGTTGATCTCGACGACGTCGCCGACCTTGACCTTCCAGGAGACGATCTCGGCCTCGGTCAGGCCCTCGCCGGGGTCGGGCAGCTTGTAGTCAGCCATGTGTCCTCTCCTCGCCCTCAGTACCCGAGGGACCGGTCGACGGCGTCCAGGATCCGGTCGAGGTCGGGGAGGAAGTCCTCCTCGATCCGCGACGGCGGGTACGGCGTGTCGAAGCCGCCGACGCGCAGCACCGGGGCCTCGAGGGAGTAGAAGCACTCCTCGGTGATCCGCGAGGCCACCTCGGCACCCATGCCGAGGTTGACGTGCGCCTCGTGGGTGACGACGGCGCGGCCGGTGCGGCGGACCGAGTCGTAGACCGGGCCCATGTCGAGCGGGGAGAGCGTGCGCAGGTCGATGACCTCGAGCGACTTGCCCTCGCCGGCGGCGGCCTCCGCGGCCATCATCGCGATCTTCACCTGCGGGCCGTAGGCCAGCACGGTGCAGTCGCTGCCCTGACGGACCACCCGCGACGTGAAGAGCGGGTCGGGGGTGGCGTTCTCGTCGAGCTCGGCCTTGTCGGCGTGGTACTGCCGCTTCGGCTCGAGGAAGATCACCGGGTCGTCGTGGGCGATGGCCTGCTGGATCATCCAGTAGCCGTCGACCGGGTTGGAGCAGGCGACCACCTTCAGGCCCGGGGTGTGCGCGAACTGCGCCTCCGGGGACTCCGAGTGGTGCTCGACCGCGCCGATGCCGCCGCCGAACGGGATCCGGATGACCATCGGCATCTTCGACTTGCCCTGGCTGCGGAACGTCATCTTGGCGACCTGGCAGACGATCTGGTCGTAGGCGGGGTAGACGAAGCCGTCGAACTGGATCTCCACGACGGGGCGGTAGCCGCGCAGCGCCATGCCGACCGCGGTGCCGACGATGCCGGACTCCGCCAGCGGGGAGTCGATGACGCGGTCCTCACCGAAGTCCTTCTGCAGGCCGTCGGTGATGCGGAAGACGCCGCCGAGCTTGCCGACGTCCTCGCCCATGACGAGCACCTTCGGGTCGTCCTCCATGGCCTTGCGCAGGCCCATGTTGAGGCCCTTCGCGAGCGTGATCTTGGACATCAGGAGTGGCTCCCCTCGAACGACTCGAGGTACGCCGCGAAGCCGTCGCGCTGGGCGGCGAGCTCCTCGGTCATCTCGCTGTAGACGTGGTCGAACATGCTCATCGGCTTCGGGTCGGGGAGCGCCTTGCAGCCCTCGCGCAGGTGGTGGCCGAGCTGGTTGGCCTCCTCCTGGACCTCCCCGAAGAAGTCCTCGTCCGCGAGCCCGTTGCGCTTGAGGTAGGCCTTCACGCGCGCAATCGGGTCCTTGAGCTTCCAGTGCTCGACGTCGTCGCTGAGCCGGTAGCGGGTCGGGTCGTCGGTCGTGGTGTGGGCACCCATCCGGTAGGTGTAGGCCTCCACGAACGTCGGGCCCTGGCCGTCGCGGGCCCGCTGCAGCGCGGCCTGGGTGACGGCGTACGTCGCGAGGACGTCGTTGCCGTCGACGCGGACGCCGGGGAAGCCGAAGCCGAGGGCGCGCTGGTAGAGCGGGATCCGCGTCTGGCGCTCGATCGGCTCGGAGATCGCCCACTGGTTGTTCTGGCAGAAGAACACGACCGGGGCGTTGTAGGAGGCGGCGAAGATGAAGGCCTCGTTGACGTCGCCCTGCGAGGAGGCGCCGTCGCCGAAGTGGGCGATCACGGCCGCGTCGCGCTCCGGGTCGCCGGTGCCGACGACGCCGTCGCGCTGCATGCCCATGGCGTAGCCGGTGGCGTGGAGGGTCTGCGCGCCGATGACGATCGTGTAGAGCCCGAAGTTGTTGTCGGCCGGGTCCCACGAGCCCTGGTCGACGCCGCGGAACAGGCCGAGGAGGTTGAGGGGGTCGACGCCCTTGCAGTAGGCGACGCCGTGCTCGCGGTAGGTCGGGAAGACGTAGTCCTGCGGCCGCAGCGCGCGGCCGGCGCCGATCTGGGCGGCCTCCTGGCCGAGCAGCTGGGCCCAGATCCCGAGCTCGCCGTGGCGCTGCAGCGCGGTGGCCTCGGTGTCGATGCGCCGGGTGAGGACCATGTCGCGGTAGAACCCGCGGACCGTCTCGGCCTCCTCCTCGGCGCTCATGCCCTCACCGAAGGAGAACTCGGGGTGCGAGACCCGCTCTCCCTCCGGCGTCAGCAGCTGGACGAGCTCGGGGCCGCCGTCGCGCTGGGAAGGTCCGAAGACCTCCGCCAGGTCGGGGCCGAATCCTGCGTGGGTCACCTGCACTCCTTCGGTTCGCCGGGGGCGCTGCGGGGTCTCCGCATGCCCTCCACGAGGGACCGGTGGGCCCTCGGAAAGGGTGGTCCGAGCGCCCGGCCGGTCCCGTTGCTGATCCTGTGTCGCTGGGACGCCACGACGGGGGACCGAGGGGTCTGTGGGACTCCTGTGACCGGCACCACATCGTGCGAGTGAGAATCTACCGGTGGGTCCGTGAGCGCCGCCAATCGCCTCCGGCGCACCGCTTGGACCCGCGGTGTACGACGGACCCATGAGCATCCGAGAAGGCACCGAGGTCACCTGGTCCTGGGGCAACGGCACCGCCCGCGGCACCGTCACCGAGATCCACCGGTCCTCGGTCACCCGCACCATCGACGGGTCGGAGATCAGCCGCAACGGCAGCGACGACGACCCGGCGTACGTCATCGAGCAGGAGGACGGTGGCAAGGTCCTCAAGCTGCGCAGCGAGGTCGAGCGCGCGGACTGACGCCGTCCCGCGCGGTCGGGGGCTAGTGCGGCTCGCCGAGGTGCTCGTGGTCGCGGTGGCTGACCGGCTCGACCTGGAAGGTGGCGTGGTCGATCCCGAAGTGCTCGGCGATGCAGTGGCTGAGCCGGTCGAGCAGCTCACCGATCCCGCGCCGCTCGAGCTCCTCGTCGGTGACGGTCACGTGGGCCGAGAGTGACGGCATCCCGCTGGTGATGGTCCAGGCGTGCAGGTCGTGGACGTCGACGACGCCGGGCATGGCCTCGAGGTGGCGTCGGACGTCGTCGAGGTCGAGGTCGCGTGGGGCGATCTCGAGCAGCACGACCGCCGCGTCGCGCAGCAGCCACCAGGCGCGCGGCGCGATCATCACCGCGATGACCAGGGACGCCACGGCGTCGGCGCGCGCGAAGCCGGTGGTCAGGATGACGACGCCGGCCACGACCACGACCACCGAGCCGACGAGGTCGGCGAAGACCTCCGTGGCGGCTCCGCGCAGGTTGAGCGAGCCGGTGTCGGAGCGGTTCAGCACCGCGAGGGAGACACCGTTGGCGACGAGGCCGCCGGCCGCGAAGACCAGCATCAGCCCGGCCTCGACCTCCGAGGGCTCCATCAGGCGGCGCACACCCTCGATCAGGAGGTAGCCGCACACCACCAGCAGCACCAGCGCGTTGACCGCGGCGGCGAGGATCTCCGCACGGTGCCAGCCGAAGGTCGAGCGGGGTCCGGCGGGCCGCGCCGCGACGTACGACGCCCCGAGCGCGAGCACGATCGCCGCGGTGTCGGTCGCCATGTGGCCGGCGTCGGCCAGCAGCGCCAGCGACCCCGTCAGCCAGGCGCCGACCAGCTCGAGGACGAGCACCGAGCCGGTGATGGCCAGCACGAGCCGCAGCCGGCCGCGGTCGGCTGCCCTGCCTGCGGCGTGGGAGTGCGAGTGCCCGTGTCCGTGTCCGTGCCCCATTGTTCGAGCCTAGGGGTGCCGAAGCCGCTCACCTGCGTCGGTGGAAGCGGACGTCGCCCGAGGCGTGGAACTCGACCGTGTACGCCGGGTCGTGGGCGCGGTGGTGGTGCCACGAGCAGAGGCTGACCCCGTCGTCGAGGTCGGTCCGGCCGCCCAGGGCCCACTCGTGCTTGTGGTGCGCCTCGGACCAGGTCGCGGGGATGGTGCAGCCGGCCGCGCGGCAGGTCTTGTCGCGCACCGCCATCGCGAGGCGTTGGGCGTCGGTGAACAGCCGCTTGGCGCGGCCCTGGTGGAGGATCTCGCCCCTGCCGCCGAGCACCATCGGGACCAGGTCCGCGGTGCAGGCCAGCCGCATCGCCTCCGACGCGCTCACGAGGTCGCCGGTCCCGAGCCCGGCCGCGCCGAGCCGGGTGCGGAGCTGCTCGAGGTCGATCGTCACCACGACGGTGGTGGCGCGGCCGCCGTGCCGGGGCAGCCTCGCGGGGTCGAGGTGCTCGAGCAGCGCGGCGAACGCTTCGCCGAGCAGCCGGTCGCGCGGGACCTTCTCGTCGCCGCTTGCTTGGCGTGGGCTGGAGTAGGCGTCCAGGTAGGTCCGGAGCCGGCTGGCCACGGCGTCGCTGACGCGGGCGTGGATCTCGGTGGTGCCGTCGCCCTGTCGCCGGAACGTCAGGCTGGTGCGGCGCCGGGCGTGCGCCTCGGCCCGCTCCAGCGCGTCCCGCTCGGCAGCCTCGGCGGCCTCGGGCGCGACGACCTCGAGCACCTTCGCACCGAGCACCCGCAGCTGCTTGGGCGCGAAGTGGGCGGCCTGGCCGACGAGGTACTCCTCCGCCTTCGCGACGACGTCGGGGTCGAGGTCGGCCGGCAGGTCGTCGAGCGACGTGACCAGCACCCGGGCCTGGGCCGGATTCACCGCCCCCGACGCCAGCCCCTGCCCCACCCGGCCCCAGCGGCCGGTCACCGCCTCGGCCAGCCGGGCCGCCCCCAGCGCCGGCCCGGCGTCGGTCCGGGTCGCATTGGCCAACCACGCCGCCGCCGACCGGGCCCCGGAGTCGAGCGCGACCTCATCGGCGGTCGCGAGCACGCGCAGCTTCAGCTCCTCCACCCGCGAGGCCAGCGCGGTCAGCTCGACCAGTGCGGCCGCCTGGTCCTCGGTCCGCATGTAGGCCGGGTCCACCTGCGCGACCCGGTCGAGCTCCTTGCCGATCGCCTCCGTGCACGCCAGCACCGGGTGCGTGGGGTGCAGCGGCCGGATCGACATACCCAGACACTAGGCGCCACCACCGACACGTCTTCGAACGCCAGTTCGATCGTGGAGACCCTCCCCAACCCCTCAACTGTGGACGAATACCGGGCCGGAAGCGGACGAACCGACCGCCACCACACGCCGGTCGAGCTCGTCGAGACCACCGCCGCACCGACCTCGCCGGGTCTCGACGGGCTCGACCACCGGGGAAACCGCCCTGCTCCACCCGCCGGGTCTCGACGGGCTCGACCTCCGTCGGTCGCCGCCCTGCCTTCACCCACCGTCGTACTTTCCGGCCCTCCGCAACCACACGCCGGTCGAGCTCGTCGAGACCACACCGCCGGTCGCAGCCCTGCCGCTACCAGGGCTGGATGGGCTTGCCGCCGAGGCGCTCGCGGTCGTGCGCGGCCTCCCAGACGGACCGCTCGGGGCCCTTGGGGACGATCTGGGACGGATTGATCTCCTTGTGGCACACGTAGTAATGCGCCTGGATCTGGTCGAAGTCGATGGTCTCGCCGAAGCCGGGCATCTGGAAGAGGTCGCGCGCGTAGCCCCAGAGGTTCGGCATCTCGGTCAGCTTGTTGCGGTTGCACTTGAAGTGGCCGTGGTAGACGGCGTCGAAGCGGACCAGGGTCGTGAAGAGCCGAATGTCGGCCTCGGTGACCTGGTCGCCCATCAGGAAGCGCTGGTCGGCGAGCCGGTCCTCGAGCCAGTCCATCGCGGCCCAGAGACGGTCGTAGGCGTCGTCGTACGACTCCTGCGAGCCGGCGAAGCCGCAGCGGTAGACGCCGTTGTTGACCTCAGTGAAGACCCGATCCATCACCTCGCCCATCTCCTCGCGCAGGTCCGCGGGCCACAGGTCCGGCGCACCGGGGCGGTGGTGGTCCTGCCACTCGAAGTACAGGTCGTGGGTGATCCACGGGAAGTCGTTCGTGACGATCTCGCCGGTCGGCACGTCCACGACCGCCGGCACGGTGATGCCGCGGTCGTAGTCGGGGAAGCGGGCGAAGTACGCCTCCTGCAGCCGCTCGTAGCCGAGGACCGGGTCCCGGCCGTCGGGGTCGAGGTCGAAGGTCCAGCTGCGGGCGTCGTGGACCGGGCCGGGCAGCCCGACCGAGATGACGTCCTCGAGCCCGAGCAGCCGGTGGACGATGAGCGAGCGGTTGGCCCACGGGCAGGCGCGCGCGGCGACCAGCCGGTAGCGCCCCGGCTCGACCGGCCACAGCCTCCCGTCGACCGGGCCGTGCTCGGGGGTGCGGGCGTCGCGAGTGATCCGGTCGGGGACGTAGGTCATGTCCCGCTGGAACTCCTCGCCGTCCTTCACGTACGTCGGGTCCTGGCTGCTCATGCCCGTCAGCGTTCCCAGCCCCGGACCTCCCCAAACGGTTCAACATTCAAATACCAAGAATCCTTTGCAAAGACTTCTTTGCAGTCCTACGCTGCTGCCGTGGACCTCACCTCGATCACCCCTGACATCGCCGGTCTGCGGGCGCTCGCCCACCCGGCGCGGATGCGGATGCTCGGGCTGCTCCGCTCGGACGGCCCCGCCACGGCCACCACGCTCGCCACCCGGCTCGGCCTGAACACCGGCGCCACGTCGTACCACCTGCGCCAGCTCGCCCAACACGGCTTCGTCGAGGACGACCCCGACCGCGGCACCGGGCGCGAGCGCTGGTGGCGCGCCAGCCACCAGGCCACCTCCACCGCGCCGGAGGCGGCCGTCGACGAGGAGGCGCGGGACGCGCTCGACGCCTTCATGCAGGCCGTAGCCGTCGTGCACACGGAGCAGCTGCAGCAGGCCGTCGAGGAGCGCGGGCTGCTCCCGCGGCCCTGGCTGGAGGCGACCACCGTCAGCGATTGGGGCATCAGACTCACACCGGCCAAGGCGAAGGCGCTGGTCGAGGCGCTGATCGCGGTGGTGAACGACGTGGAGGAGGAGCCCGAGACAGCGGATGGCGCCGCGGACTTCGTCCTCCAGCTCCATGCCTTTCCGCGCCCCGGGGCGGTGGCGACGGGCGAGGAGCAGCCGTGAGCACCCGCCGCCCGCTCTACGGCTGGCTGACCGCCGAGGCAGTCTCCCTCACCGGCACGCGCATCTCGATGATCGCGCTGCCGTGGTTCGTGCTCACCACGACCGGCTCGCCCACGCTGACGGGCCTCGTCGCGCTCGCCGAGATGGCCCCGATGGTCGTGCTCAAGGTCCTCGGCGGACCCGTCATCGACCGGCTCGGCGCCCGCCGGGTCTCGATCGTCTGCGACGTCGGCAGCCTCGTCGTCGTCGGACTGGTCCCGCTGCTCCACCTCGCCGGAGCGCTGTCCTTCCCGGTGCTCCTGGCGCTGGTCGCCGTCGCCGGTGCCCTGCGCGGGCCGGGCGACGCCGCCAAGCACGCCCTCATCCCGACCCTCGTCGCGCAGGCCGGTGTCCCGATGGAGCGGGCCACCGGGCTCGCCTCCACCGTGGAGCGGACCGCGTCCATGCTGGGCGCCGCCCTCGCCGGCGGCCTGGTCGCGCTGGTCGGCCCGACGTACGCGCTGGCCGTCGATGCGGCCAGCTTCGGAGTGGCGGCGGTCGTGCTCGCGTGGTCGACGAGGTCGTTGGTCTCTACGGGCTCGACCAGCGTGTCCCCCGGCGCCAGCGTGTCTCCCGGCTACCTGTCCCAACTGCGGGAGGGGTGGGCGTTCCTGCGCGGCGACCGGGTGCTGCTCGGGATCGCGGTGATGGTCGCGCTCACCAACCTGCTCGACGTGGCGTGGTTCAGCGTGATGGTGCCGGTCTGGGCCAAGGAGTACGGCGGCGGCGCGGCCGCGATCGGCATCCTCTTCGCCGTCTTCAGCGGCGCCTCGGTCCTGGGGGCGACCTGCGCCGCGACGTGGGGGCACCGGCTGCCGCGCCACCGCACCTACCTGCTGGCGTTCCTGGTCGGCGGCGCGCCCCGCTACGTGGCGACGGCGTTCGACATCCCATTCGCCTGGGTGCTCGCGGTGGCCGTGGTCGGCGGCTTCGCCGCGGGGTTCATCAATCCCGTGCTCGGCGCCGTGGTCTTCGAGCGGATCCCGGCCCCGCTCGTGGGACGGGTGACCTCGCTGAGCACGTCGATGGCCTTCGCACTCATGCCCTTCGGGGGCCTGCTCGGCGGCGGGCTCATCGCCGCCTTCGGGCTGCCCGCGGCCATGCTCGCCGTGGGCGCGGCCTACCTCGCGGTGACGGTGCTGCCCGCCCTCGACGCACGGTGGCGCGAGATGGACCGGCGACCCGCCACCACGACCGACGCCGCCGAGGAGACCGTCAGCGAGACCAGTCCGCAGCCAGCCTGATCAGCCGGTCGTTGGCCTCGGTCTCCCCGATGGAGACCCGGGCCCCCTCGCCGGCGAAGGGCCGGACCACGATGCCGAGGTCGTCGGCCGCGGCCGCGAACTCGGCCGTGCGGTCACCCAGCTCGAACCACACGAAGTTGCCCTGCGGGTCCGGCACGTCCCAGCCCGCCTCGGACAGCCCGGCGACCACCCGCGACCGCTCCGCCACCAGCGCGTCGACGCGCTCGAGGAGCTCGGCCTCGCGCTCCAGCGAGGCGACCGCGGCGGCCTGCGCGACCGAGGAGATGCCGAAGGGCAGCGAGACCGCCCGCAGCGCGGTCGCGATCTGCTCGGGAGCGACGGCGTACCCGACGCGCAGGCCGGCGAGGCCGTAGGCCTTGGAGAAGGTCCGGGTGAGGATGACGTTCTCGTGGCGGCGGTAGGTGGCGACGCCGTCGATCGCGTCGTCCATCCGGACGAACTCGAGGTAGGCCTCGTCGACCACGACGAGGACGTGCGACGGCACCTTGGCGAGGAACTCGTCGAGCTCGGCCTGGGTGACGGCGGGGCCGGTCGGGTTGTTGGGCGTGCAGACGAGGACGACCTTGGTGCGGTCGGTGATCGCGGCCGCCATCGCGTCGAGGTCGTGGCGGCCGTCGGCCAGCACCGGCACCCGCACCGACTTGGCGGCCGCGGCGGTGACGCCGATCGGGTAGGCCTCGAACGAGCGCCAGGCGAAGACGACCTCGTCGCCGGGCTCGCAGAACGCCTGCACCAGCTGGTAGATCAGCGCGACCGAGCCGGTCGCCAACGACAGGTGCTCCTGCGGAACCCCGAGCCGCTTCGCCAGCGCGTCGTAGAGCTCGCTGTTGCCCATGTCGGGGTAGCGGTTCATCCGCGAGACGGCGGCGTAGGCGGCCTCCACCACGCCCGGCAGCGGCGGGTAGGGGTTCTCGTTGGAGGAGAGCTTGTAGGTGGTGAGCCCCTCGCGCGGCCGCGGCGGCTTGCCGGCGACGTACGGCGGGATGGCGGCGACGTTGGGGCGCGGCTGGGGCGTGCTCATGCGGGCGAGGCTAGTGCGTCGCGCCAGACCCGGCGCGGGGGCGGGCACCTCCGGGCCGCCCGGACGGGGTTCGCCGCCACGGCCGCAGCACCAGTCCCACACCCAGCCCGACCAGCGCCCCGATCAGCGCGCCCGAGACGTTGTCGACGACGTCGGTGAGGTCGCAGGCACGGTCGAGCCGGGCGAGCTCGAGCTGGGTCCACTCGATGGCGCCGGAGTACGCCGCGAGCGCGGCCAGCCCCACCGGGACGGTGAGCAGCGACCAGGCCGGCCGGGACAGCGCCGCGACCAGCAGCAGCGCGCCCGCCGGCACGAAGAGCACCGTGTTGAGCAGCCGCTGCCCGCCGTCGAAGATCCAGAAGCCGTCCGGGGCCGGGCCGCCGATCTCGCCGCACGTGGTCAGCCGCCCCTCGGCGGCGACGATGCCGGGCGCGCCGTCGGCCGGGAGGAGCGTCACCAGGCCGATGACCACCAGGCTCCAGACCAGGCCGCCGAGGGCGAACGAGCCGACCGGGCCGTAGCGGCGGCGGGCGAGCAGCGCCAGCAGGCCGCACGGCACGAGGGCCAGCGCGGCGCCGAGGAGCATGACGCCCACACCACCGACGGGGAACACTCGCCCGAGGCTAGCCCGCGGCACCGGGCCCTAGGATCGAGGCATGCGGATCCTCAGCCTCCTGATCGGCAACGCCGCCGCCCTGGCCGCCGCGGCCTGGCTCTTCGAGGGGATCCGGTTCGCCGGCCCCAGCGGCAACGGCACCACCGAGATCGAGGAGAAGCTGCTCCCGCTGCTCGTGGTGGCGGCGATCTTCACCGCCGTCAACGCCGTGGTGAAGCCGGTCCTGAAGCTCCTCTCGATCCCCTTCATCATCCTCACCCTCGGGCTGTTCCTGCTCGTGATCAACGCGCTGATGCTGCAGCTGACCGACTGGCTGGCCGGCGAGGTGGGCATCGACTTCACCGTGACCGGGTTCTGGACCTCCATCGGCGGCGCGCTGGTGGTCACCCTGGTCACCTGGATGGTCGACGGCCTGATCGGCGAGCGGGACTGACGGTGGCCCTCCCCCCGCCGCGCGAGCCCGGCCGCTACCGGATCGGCGTCGTCTGCCTCGGCAACATCTGCCGCTCCCCCATGGCCGACGTGGTGCTGCGCGCCAAGCTGGACGACCTGCTCGACGACGGCACCGAGCCCGCACTCGTCGTCGAGGTCGCCAGCTGCGGCACCGCCGGCTGGCACGTGGGCCGGCCCATGGACTCCCGCGCCGCCGCGACCCTCGACCGGGCCGGCTACGACCCCACCCGGCACCGCGCCCGGCAGTACGACGACGGGTGGGCCGCGGCGTACGACCTGCTGCTCGCGATGGACGAGGACAACCTCGCCGACCTCGGCGGCCGGGGCGAGCGGGTGGCGAAGTTCCGCGACCTCGACCCCGTGGACCGCGGCGCGGACGTGCCCGACCCGTACTACGGTGGGGACTCCGGTTTCGAGGAGGTGCTGCAGATGGTCGAACGGACCGCCGACGCGATCGTCGCGGAGCTGCGGCAGCGCACCTGGGAGAGCGCACCGCGATGACCCGGCTGCCGCTGGTCGCCCGACGGGCCGAGGACATCCTCGGCGTGGCCGTGGTGAGCACGGCCCCCGTCGCCGGAGGCGACATCGCGACCGCCACGCGGATGCGCCTCAACGACGGCACGACCGCGCTGATGAAGACGCTTCCGCACGCGCCCGAGGGCTTCTTCGAGGCCGAGGTGCGGGGCCTGCGCTGGCTCGGCGAGGCAGACGGCGTGGGGGTTCCGGAAGTCCTCGGCCACGACGAGGAGTGCGTCATCCTGCGCTGGGTCGAGCCCGGCAAGACCACCGTCGAGGCGGCGCTCGCGTTCGGCCGTGCGCTCGCCCGGACCCACGACGCCGGCGCGCCCGAGTTCGGCGGGGGCCGGGACGGGTTCATCGGCCGGCTGCCGCTGCCGAACCGGCCTGCGCCCACCTGGGGCGAGTTCTACGCGACCCGGCGGGTGCTGCCCTACCTCAAGCTGGCGCGCGACCGGGGCGCCGCGACCGACGACGACGCCCGCACCGTCGAGCGAGTGGTGGGCCGGCTGCCGGACCTGCTGCCCGAGGAGCGGCCGGCCCGGATCCACGGCGACCTGTGGAACGGCAACGTGCTCTGGGGGCTCGACGGCGAGGTCCGCGTGATCGACCCGGCCGCGCACGGCGGCCACCGCGAGGCCGACCTCGCGATGCTGTCGCTGTTCGGGCTGCCCCACCTGCCCCGCGTGCTCGAGGCCTACCACGAGGCGAGCCCGCTGGCCGACGGCTGGGAGGACCGGCTGCCGCTGCACCAGCTCTTCCCGCTGCTGGTGCATGCCGCCATGTTCGGTGGCGGGTACGCCGCCCGCGCCGCGACCATTGCCGGTCGCTACCTCTGAGCCGGTGTGTCCCATTTGGCGTTGACTGCGATGACCGGCGTCCGCGCGGAGTGCGGCATGTGCGGACGTGTCGGGACCGGTTGCTAGCGTCCAGCGCGTGAAGCGGGGAGGCCTGTTCGACCTAGACGGCACGCTGGTGGATCACACAGCCGCCTCCGTTACGGCAGTCGCGGATTGGGTGACCTGGCACGGCGCTAGGGGCAATCTGGGGTACGACGTCATCGCCGCAGAGTGGATCCGCCTCGAAGCCATCCACTACGCCGCCTACCTGCGCGGCGACCTGACGTTCCAGGCCCAACGCCGCTCCAGGATCACTGACTTGCTGATGTTCCTCGAACGTCCTGTCCCCGACACCTCGGTGGTCGACGGACTATTCGAGTCCTACCTCGAACTTTATGAGGCCGCGTGGGTCGCCTACGAGGACGTGGTTCCCGCACTGGACTCTCTGGCTGCCTCTGGCGCGGCACTCGGGGTGCTCACTAACGGGGACGAAGCGCAGCAGCGCTCGAAACTTCGAGCCGTCGGTCTTCTCGACCGCTTCGACTTCGTGATCGCATCCTCCTCGTTGCCTGCCCCGAAACCCGCGCCTGAGGCTTTCCTTGCTGCCTGTGAGCGGCTTGGCCGGTCTCCTGACTTCGTCTGCTACGTGGGCGACAATCTCCAAACGGACGCATTGGCCGCATCACAGGCAGGACTGCGAGGCGTATGGCTGAACCGCTTGGCAGAGACGGCTCACGTGCAACCACAAGCCACGATCAAGAGCCTCCGTGAGGTAGAGGCGCTGCTTCCCTGACTTGCACATCCACCGGTCCGCCCACCGGCATACGCGGACAGGTGCCCGGCTCACGCGCTCATCGGCATGTGCGGCAAGCGCAGCCGGGTCCCGAGCCGGCCAAATGAGACACACCCAGTGAGACGTCGCTGCCCTTGATTCTCAGGGCCGACTCAGGCGGGACTGGCACAGTGGTGACGTGACCGCAGCCGACCGACCCCGCGTGCTCGTCGTCGACGACGACCGGGCCGTGCGCGAGTCGCTGCGCCGGTCGCTGGAGTTCAACGGCTACGACGTCGCGCTCGCGACCGACGGCGCCGAGGCGCTCGCTCGGATCTCCGGCGTCGGCCCCGACGTGGTCGTGATGGACGTGATGATGCCGCGGCTCGACGGCATCGAGGCCACCAAGGCGCTGCGCACCGCCGGCAACGACGTGCCGATCCTGGTCCTCACGGCCCGCGACGCCGTCGGCGACCGGGTGGAGGGCCTCGACGCCGGCGCCGACGACTACCTCACCAAGCCGTTCGCGCTGCAGGAGCTGCTCGCCCGGCTCCGGGCGCTGCTGCGCCGGGCCGCGCCGCCCGCCGAGGACGAGGACGAGGTGCTCGAGTTCGGCGACCTCACCATGGACCTCGCCACCCGCGAGGTGCGGCGCGGCGACCGGCTGGTCGAGCTGACCCGCACCGAGTTCACCCTCCTCGAGCTGTTCCTGCGCCGGCCGCGGCGGGTGCTGGAGCGCTCCTTCATCCTCGAGGAGGTGTGGGGCTACGACTTCCCCACCTCCGCCAACTCCCTCGAGGTGTACGTCGGCTACGTGCGCCGCAAGACCGAGGCCGGCGGCGAGCCGCGGCTCATCCACACCGTGCGCGGCGTCGGCTACGTCCTGAAGGAGTCATGACCGCCTCGCGCGGGGACGTCCGCTCCGGCTGGCACTACCGTCGCTCGCTGGCCAGCCGCGTCATCCTGCTCACCACCATGGCGGTGGGCCTCGCGGTCGCCTTCGTGGCGCTCGGCGCCTTCCTCACCGTGCGGATGCAGATGCTCGCCACCCTCGACGAGTCGCTGCTCGACCGCGCCGAGAAGGCCGCCCGCTACCCGGCGCTGTCGCGGATCACCACCGACTACGAGCTGCCGTCGTGGGCGTTGGGCGCGGCCGACGTCCGGATCATCTACATCACCAGCGACCAGCGCTGGCGCACCTTCGACACGGGCCCGGCGCTCGAGCTCGGCTCCCCCGAGCTCGACGTGGCGGGCGGGGACGCGTCGTACAGCGTCCGGACCATCGGCGCCGGCGACACCGACTACCGCGTGGTGACCGTGCCCACCGTCCCCGGCCAGGCGCTGGTGCTGGCGCAGTCGATCGAGCCCCAGCAGGAGACGCTGGCGCGGCTCGGCCTGGTGATGCTGCTGTTCGGCGGCGCCGGCGTCATCGTCGCCGGGATGGCCGGCTGGGCGGTGGCCCGCAACGGGCTGCGTCCGGTGCGACGGCTCACGGTGGCGGTCGAGGAGATCGCCCGGACCGAGGACCTGCGGCCGCTGCCTGTCGAGGGCGACGACGAGATCGCGCGGCTCGCCACGGCGTTCAACCAGATGCTCACCGCACTGGCGGCCTCCCGCGACCGGCAGCGACAGCTCGTCGCGGACGCCGGCCACGAGCTGCGCACGCCGCTGACGTCGCTGCGCACCAACCTCGACCTGCTGTCGCAGGCCGACACCGCGGGCGGCCTGCCCGCGGAGGCGCGCGCCGAGCTCCTCGACGACGTCCGTGCCCAGATCGAGGAGCTCACCACCCTCATCGGCGACCTCGTCGAGCTGGCCCGCGAGGAGCCGCTGGCCCCGGTGGTCGAGCCGGTCGACCTCGCGGAGATCATCGACCGCGCCCTGGCCCGGGTACGCCGCCGGGCGCCGGCGGTCCACTTCGACGTCCGGGCCGGGTCCTGGTGGGTCGTGGGCGAGGCCGCCGGGCTGGAGCGTGCGGTCACCAACCTGCTCGACAACGCGGCCAAGTGGAGCCCGCCCGACGGGAGCGTGACCGTCCGGATCGCCGACGGCGTGCTCACCGTCGATGACCACGGCCCCGGCATCCCGACGCAGGACCTGCCGCACGTCTTCGACCGCTTCTACCGCGCCGAGGAGGCCCGGTCGATGCCGGGCTCCGGCCTGGGGCTGTCCATCGTGAAGCAGGTCGTCGAGCGCCACGCCGGCACGGTCTCCGCCGAGCCGCGGCCGGGCGGCGGCACCCGGCTCGTCGTCCGGCTGCCCGGCGCGGCGGACCCGGGCCGGTCCAGACCTGCTGGGGCCCCGGAGGTCCGGGAGGGCCACGAAGCCCCCAGCAACCCCTGACCCATCCCACCCGAACGGACTACACGGCGTCCCCAATGTTGGGGAGGCGCCTCCCATTTCGGCGCGGCGGCTGGCCTCCGGGCCGAACTCTTTCCCCATGCAGCGGAACCGCCGGGCCCTCCGGCGCCAACGGGGTGTCGTGTACGCCCTTGCGGTCGCTGCCGCGCTCACGGCCCTGGGGCCCGGACCGGCGGCGGCCGCTGGCGTGCGCCCGCAGCTGGCCCCGACGCAGCTCGACGCCTCCGACACCGCCCGCGAGGTCGCCGCGAAGGACCGGCACAAGGCTGCCGGCAAGCGTGCGGGGACCAAGACGGCCCGCAAGCACCACGGCCACGAGCACCACGGCGTCGGCGGGAAGGGCAGCCACGGCAAGGAGCTCGCCGCCGAGCAGGAGATCGCCATGGCAAGCACCTGGGAGCTCGATCCCGAGCTCGTGGAGCCGTTGCCCACCGACAGCGACGCGACCCTCGAGGCGCGTCAGGCGCTCGCCGACACCCACGCCCGACTGATGGAGCGCGTGGCGGAGTACGACGCCGCCGTGGTCGTCGCCGACGAGGCCAAGATCGACGCCCGCTACGCCCGGCTGACGCTGCAGACCGCGCGGGGCGTGCTCTCGGTGGCCCGCGCCGACTACCGGCGCGACCGCGAGCTGTTCGTCGACCTGATCACCGAGGGCTATGCGATCGACTCGATCGGCGCGTTCGGCCGGCTGTTCTCCGCCGAGAGCGACGAGGACCTGGTGAACGGCCTGGTGCTGGTCCAGCAGATGAGCCGCAACCAGTCGGCCACCGTCGAGGACGCCGAGCGCTCGCGCGACGCGCTGAAGGCGGCCACGGACAGCGTGGCGCAGGCCGAGCGGCAGGCGCAGCGGGCCCTGGAGAAGGCCCGGACCGCCGTGGACGAGGCCGAGGCCGCCCGCGAGGAGGTCCTCGAGGAGATGAAGACCGCGCGCACGGTCGTGAAGGAGTCCGTGCTCGCCGACGAGCTGGCGGCGGCCGCAGCAGCGGCAGCGGCGGCCGCCGCCGCAGCCCGCATCAAGGGGATCGGGAAGGTCGCCTTCCCGCTGCCGAAGAGCGCGTCCTGGGTCGACCAGGACAACTGGGGCCGCACCAGCAAGCGGTGGGCGAGCATGCACACCGGCACCGACTTCTCCACTGCCTGCGGCACGCCGGTGCTGGCCTCGACCGCCGGGACCGTGATCGTCCGGACCGACCAGAGCTGGTCGGGCCGCTGGCTCGTGATGGTCTCGCGGCGCGAGGGCTCGCTCACCACCTGGTACGCCCACATGTCGGCGCTGGCCGTCGAGCCGGGCGAGAAGGTCCGGGCCGGGCAGCCGATCGGGCTGGTCGGGACCGAGGGCAACTCCACCGGCTGCCACCTCCACTTCGAGGTGCATCCCACCGGCGGCGGCATCTACGAGGACAACGTCGATCCGGTCGCGTGGCTGAAGGCGTCGGGCGCCTACCCTCGGTGAGGTGAGCTTCGACGTCGCTGCCGACGCCTACACGCGCTTCATGGGCCGGTTCTCGGAGCCGCTGGCCGACGTGTTCCTGGACTGGGCCGGACCACCGGCGCTCGGGGGCACCGCGCTCGACGTGGGGTGCGGCGCGGGGGCGCTCACGGCGTGCCTCGTGGACCACCTCGGAGCGGAGGCCGTGGCGGCCGTCGACCCCTCCGGACACTTCGTGGCGGCCACGTCGGCCCGGTGCCCCGGGGTCGACGTCCGTCGCGGCAGCGCCGAGGCGCTGCCCTTCCCCGATGACAGCTTCGACCTCGTCGCCGCCGAGCTCGTCGTGCACTTCATGGCCGACCCGGTCGCGGGCCTGCGGGAGATGCGTCGAGTGGCGAGACCGGGATCGGTGGTGGCGGCATGCGTCTGGGACCACGGTGGCGACACCGGCCCGCTGTCCCTCTTCTGGCGCGTGGCTCGGCAGGTCGTCCCCTCCGCGCCCGGTGAGCACGAGCTGCCGGGGACTCGGGAGGGCCACCTGGCCGAGCTGTTCGGGGCAGCCGGGCTCGCGGCGGTCGAGGCCGCACCGCTCACGGTCACCGTCGCCGTTGCGGGCGCCGAGGCGTGGTGGGAGCCGTTCACGCTCGGCGTGGGGCCAGCCGGCGCCTGGGTCGCGGGCCTCGACGCTTCGACCCGCGACCGGCTCCGCGTCGCCTGTCTCGAGGCTCTCCCCCGGGGCCCCTTCGAGGTCACGGCGACCGCCTGGTCAGCGCGCGGCCTCGCCTGAGCGTGCTTCCGACGCCCTCAGTCGTCGAAGACGCGCAGCATCCGGTCCGCCTTCCAGCGGGTCTCCGCGTGCTCGTCGGCGACGTCGGACTGCACCGTGATCCCGCCGCCGGTGCCGAGCCGGTAGCGGCCGTCGCCCGCGGTCACCAGCGCCCGGATCACCACGCCCAGGTCGGCGCGGCCGTCGGCGGAGAGCCAGCCGAACGCGCCGGCGTACGGCCCGCGGGGCGTGGCCTCGACCTCCTCGATGACCTGCATGGTCCGCAGCTTGGGCGCGCCGGTCATCGACCCCGCGGGGAACAGGGCACGCAGCGCGTCCAGGGTGCTGACACCGTCGGCGAGGCGGCCGCGGACGGTCGAGACGAGCTGGTGAACGTTCTCGTAGGACTCCACCTGCATCAGCGCCGGGACCTCGACGCTGCCCGGCTCGCACACCATCGACAGGTCGTTGCGCAGCAGGTCGACGATCATCAGGTTCTCGGCGCGGAACTTCGACTCGGTGCCCAGCCGCGCCCGGAGCAGCTCGTCGTCCGCGGGGGTGGCGCCGCGCGGGGTGGTGCCCTTGATGGGCTTGGTCTCCAGCACCCGGTCGGCGGTCACCAGCGCGTAGCGCTCGGGTGAGGAGCTCAGCAGCCAGGCCCGGTGGCCGGGGACGTCGTGCTGCAGGAACCCGGCGTAAGGCGCCGGGTTGAGGTCGCGCAGCCGCAGGTACGCCGTCGCCGGGTCGAGGTCGCTGTCGACGTCGAGCCGGTGGGTCAGGTTGACCTCGTAGGTGTTGCCGGCGTGGAGGTGCTCCTGGACCCGCGCGAAGGCCGCCGCGTACTCCTCGGGAACGACAGCGTCGTCGGACGTCGGTCGAGCTCGTCGAGACCCCTCGTCCGCCGTGCCCGGCGCCGGTCGAGCCCGTCGAGACCCCCCACCGGACACGCCCGCGTCGTGCCGGAACATCCGCACGTGGCTCGGCCGCATCCACACCGCGTCGGGCAGCCCGCCGCCGGTCGCCGCGGGCAGGTCGGGGCGGCAGGCGTAGCCGAGGTAGCCGAACCACGAGGCGTCGTCCGGCCCGGCGGCCAGCTCGTCGGCGAGCACGGCGAAGACGTCGTCCCCGGCCACCTCGCTGCGACCGCCGGCGTGCCGCACCACCTCGCGGCGGGCGGCGTCGTAGGTCAGCGACACGTCGTCGGGCTCGAGCCACCCGACGACCGACCGGCTCCCGGACCACTCGCGGGCGCCGCCGCCGTCGAGCCAGAAGCACCTGGCCTCGCGGGCGGCGAGGTCGCGGAAGAACGGGACCGGATCGCTCATCGCGTCCCCGCGAGGAAGTTGGCGACCAGCCGGGCGCCGTGCTCGGAGAGCACCGACTCGGGGTGGAACTGGACGCCCTCCAACGGCAGGTCGGTGTGGCGCACGCCCATCACGGCCCCGTCGCCGTCGCTGCGCGCGGTCACCTCGAGGCACGACGGCACCTCGACGGCGGCCAGCGAGTGGTAGCGGACCGCGGCCAAGCCCTGCGGCAGGCCCGTGAAGACGCCCCGGCCGTCATGGGCGATCTGTGCGACCTCACCGTGGGCGGGCGGCCGCCGGTCGACCGTCCCGCCGTACGCCGTCACGAGGCCCTGCATCCCCAGGCAGACGCCGAGCACGGGCCGGGTCGCGGCGAGCAGCACCTCGCGGCCGACCGCGAAGTCGGCGCGGACGTCGGGGTGCCCCGGCCCCGGCGAGAGCACGACGTGGGAGTGGGCGAGGACCTCCTCCGGCGAGGTCTCGTCGTGCTGGACGACCCGCGGCAGCCGGCCCGTCACCTCGGCGAGCAGGTGCACCAGGTTCCAGGTGTAGGAGTCGTAGTGGTCGACGACCACCACATCAGGGACGTCGGTGACGTCTGGCACGACTGGAACGTCCCGGGCGGCCACCCGCGTCACCCCAGCAGCAGGTCGCGGACCAGGTCGTGGATCAGGTCGTAGCCGCGCTCGGTGAGGATCGACTCGGCGTGGAACTGGATGCCTCGGTAGCGCGGCCCGCGCAGGAGGTGGACGTCGCCCGTCGCCGGGTCCGCCTCGACCTCGACCCCGTCGGGCAGCCCGGCCTCGGGCTCTCGGGCCACGAAGGTGTTGTAGAAGCCGACCCGCTCGGTGCGGCCGCCGATGCTGACCGGCGACTGGGTGCCCTGGAAGACGATGTCCTTGAAGTCCAGGTCGAGCCCGATCAGGTGACTGAGCGTCTGGTGGCCCAGGCAGACCGCGAGGAACGGGGTGTCGCCCTCGAGCAGCCCCGCAACGACCTCTCGTACGGTGGCGATCTTCGGGTCGTCGCCGTCGCGCGGGTCGCCCGGCCCGGGGCCGACGATGACGAGGTCGTGCCCCTCGAGGTCGCCCGGCCGGTAGCGGTCGTGGCGCACCACCGTGGTCTCGAGGCCCAGCACGCCGAGCACGTGGCACAGCATGTTCACGAAGTCGTCCTCGGCGTCGAGGATCACAACCCGCTTGCCGGCGAGCCGGGGGTCCGGCGGGGTGCCGGCCTGGTCGGTCAACCAGAAGGTGCTGAGCCGGCGGTTGCGCGAGTTGAGCGCGATGAGGACGTCCTCGTCGGCCGCGAGCTCGGCGATCCCGACCGACGGCGCCGGCGCGGGCGGCACCAGGCCGAACGCGGAGAGGATCCCGCCGGCCTTGGCCCGGGTCTCCGCCACCTCGTAGGTCGGGTCGGAGTCGCGCACCAGCGTCGCCCCCGCGGTCACCTTGAGCCGGCCGTCGAGGCCCACGTCGGCGGTGCGGATGACGATCGGGCTGTCGACCACCGGGCCGCCCTGCTCGTCGCGGCCGAGGATCGCGAGCGCGGCGCCGTAGTAGCCGCGCCCCTCCTGCTCGTAGCGCTTGATCAGCCTGCAGGCGTTCTCGACGGGGCTGCCGGTCACCGTGGCGGCGTACATCGTGTCGCGGAGCACCTCGCGCGGGTCGCGGGCGGTGCGGCCGGCGAGGAGGTACTCGGTGTGGACGAGGTGCGTCATCGGCTTGAGGAACGGCCCGAGCACCTGGCCGCCCTCGTGGCAGATGTCGCACATCATCTTGAGCTCCTCGTCGACGACCATGAAGAGCTCGTAGATCTCCTTCTCGTCGCGCAGGAAGTCGAGCAGCCGCGGCTTGAGGCCCGACTCGTCCCCGGCGCCGCCCGGCTCGTCGGGCCGGACCCGGAACGTGCCGCTGATGGGGTTCATCCGGACGTCGCCACCATGGATGGAGACGTGGCGCTCGGGGCTGGCCCCGATGAGGTAGCGGTCGCCGGTGAAGAAGACGAAGGTCCAGTAGGCGCCGCGCTCCCGCTCGAGCAGCCGGCGGAAGACGGTCAGCGCCTTGTCGGCGCCCCAGTCGGCGACCTGGGCGCGGTAGTGGCGGCCGACCACGAGGTTGGCGCCCTCACCCTGGCCGATCTCGTCGCGGATGATCGCCTCGACGACCTTCGCGTACTCCTCGTCGCTGGTGTCGAAGCCCCCGCGGTCGGCGAACTCGATGCCCGTGTCGTCGATCGCGTCGATCACCTCGGCGACGGTGAACTCCAGCTCGGTCTCGACGTCGACCACCACGAGCGGGGTGCCGTCGTCGTGGGCCTCGAAGCCGCGCTCGCGGACCTGCCGGAACGGCACCGCCAGCAGCCGGTCGGCGATGTGGCCCGGCTCCGGCACGCCCGACTCCAGCGGCACGTCGAGCAGCGACTCGACCTCACGGCGGGCGCCGCCGACGACGCCGACGGTGTCGCGGTCGCCCGCGCGAGTGGAGCGGCGGATGATCGCCCACGCCTCGTGCTCCTGGATCGCGGCGATGGCGGTCCGGGCGTCGGGCGTGGCGGTCATGCGGAGAAGCCTAGGCCGTGGCGTGCTGCGGCCCGGGCCGAGCCGGTGCCGCTGGGACGGCGGTCAGCGGCGGCCGACGAGCAGGTAGGCGACCGGCCCCACAGGCTGCACGCCCAGCGCCAGCGCCCACAGCGCCTTCGGCCCCCGCACCGCCGCCGACGGCCGGTGCCGCAGGTCGCGGGCGGCGTACGTCGTGAGCACCACCTCGACGATGCCGGTGACGACGATCGCCTTCTGCTGCAGCGGTGTCAGGTCCTCCCAGGACTTCTTGCTCCCACCCATGCGCCGAAACCTACTCGCTCGGGACCCGACACGGACCTACGGTGGCCACGTGGAGAGCGACCGGCTGGCGTTCGTCGACGAGCACTCCCTCACGGTCGAGGGCGCGCCCGAGCGGGTGTGGGCGGCACTGCGGGAGTACGCGGCCTCGCTGCACAGTCAGCCGGGCGGTCCGGCGGCGCGGCTCATCACGTCGCTGCTCGGCACCGACCCAGCGCCCGGCTTCGAAGTCGCCGAGGAGGTCCCGAACGAGCGGCTGACGCTGGTGGGACGGCACCGGTTCGCGCGGTACCGGCTGGACTTCGCGGTCGGCCCCGGGCCCGGTGTCGCCACGATCCTGCGGGCCACGACCCACGCCGACTTCCCGGGCCTGCGCGGCCGGGCCTACCGGCTGCTGGTGGTCGGCAGCCGCGGACACGTGCTCGCCGTTCGCCACATGCTGCGGGAGGTGCAGCGCCGGGCCAGCCTCAGCTGACCGTGGTGAGCAGCTGGGTGGCGCGGGTGAGCACGACGTAGAGCGTGGCCCGCCCGGTGGCGGACTCGTCCTCGATCTCCTGCGGGCGGACGACGACGATGCCGTCGAACTCGAGGCCCTTGGTGTCGAGGCCGGTGAGCACCACGATCCGGTCCTCGCCGGACGGGGCGACCGAGGAGTCGACGGCGGCCTTCGCGGACGGGGCGTCCTCGGCGAGCTCCGGCCACGACGCCAGCCAGGAGTTCACCTCCGAGCGGCGGGCCACCGGCACCACGATGCCGACGGTGCCGGCGACCTCCGAGGCGATCTCGCGGACCGCCTGGCGGGTGGCCGACTCGACGTCGGCGACCTCGGTGAGCACCTTCGGCTCGATCCCGGTCGACCGGACCGCGGTGGGCAGGTCGGCGTCGAGGCCGACCCGCTCGGCGTACGCCGCGGCATGGGCGTAGATCTCCGAGGAGTTCCGGTAGTTGGTCGACAGGTGGAACTCGTGCTGGTCCTTGCCCTCCAGCGCGGCGGCCCGGGCCTCGGCGGCCTCCTCGGGCACCGGCCACGACGACTGGGCGGGGTCGCCGACGATGGTCCACGAGGCGGTGCGGCCGCGCCGGCCGACCATCCGCCACTGCATCGGGGTGAGGTCCTGTGCCTCGTCGATGAGGACGTGGGCGTAGGCGTCGTCCTCGATCCGGTGGGTGGGCGGGGTCCAGGCCCGGCCGGACGGGGCGTACTCGCGGTCCGCGGCGGTGGTGAGCTCCTGCAGGTCGCCGCCGACGTGGTCGTCGAGGCCGTGGTCGTCCTCGTGGCGCGCGGGCACGTCGCCGAGGAGGTAGCGCAGCTCGTCGAGGAGCGGGACGTCCTCGACGGAGAGGTTCTTCTCGATCGGGCCCTCGCCGCTCCACGACTTGGCGAGCAGGCGCTGCTCCTCGGCGCTCAGCACGCCCTCGGCGACGCGGGCGAGGAAGTCGCGGTCGCGGAGCCACGACAGCACCTCGGGGGCGTCGAGCGGCGGCCACCAGGCCAGCGCGAAGTCGACGAAGTCCTGGCGCGACAGCATCTCGTCGTTGAAGGCCTCGCGGCCGCGCTCGCGACCGCGCTCGCCCTTCACCTGGCGCCACATCGCGTCGAGCAGCGTCGCGGCAACGCGCGGCAGCTGCCGGTTGCGGCGGCCCTGCGACATCAGCTGGCGGCGCAGCCGGCCGAGCAGGCCCTTGTCGAGGGTGATGACGTCGTCGCGCCAGAACACCCGGAACTCGGTCGGGCTGCCGGGCGCCTGCTGCCGCGCGGTGCGGCGCATGAGCTCGGCCATCTTCGCCGCGCCCTTGACGTCGGCGACGGCCGGCTCGTCGTGGCGGATCGCACGGACGCCGTCGACGACCTCACCGAGCGAGCGCAGCGCGACCGCGGTCTCACCCAGCGACGGCAGAACCCGCTCGATGTAGCGCATGAACACGCCGCTGGGGCCGACGATCAGCACGCCGCCGCCCTCGTAGCGCCGCCGGTCGGTGTAGAGCAGGTACGCCGCGCGGTGCAGCGCGACGACCGTCTTGCCGGTGCCGGGGCCGCCGGAGATGGACACGACACCCTTGCCGGGGGCGCGGATCGCCTTGTCCTGCTCGGCCTGGATGGTGGCGACGATGGAGTGCATGGACCGGTCGCGGGCCCGCGAGAGCTGCGCCATCAGCGCGCCCTCGCCGACGATGGGAAGCGCCTCGGCCCCTGGGCTGTCAGGGTCGAGCAGCTCGTCCTCGACACCGACCACCTGCGGCCCCGCGCAGCGCAGCACGCGGCGGCGCACCACGTCGTGCGGCGAGGCGGCGGTCGCCTGGTAGAAGACGGCGGCGGCGGGCGCGCGCCAGTCGATCAGCAGGGAGTCGCGGTGCTCGTCGCGCAGACCGATCCGGCCGATGTAGCGCGGCTCGCGGTCGACGTCCTCGCGCAGGTCGAGCCGGCCGAAGACGAGGCCCTCGTGGGCAGCGTCGAGCTGGGCGATGCGCCGTGCGGCCTGGAAGACCATGGCGTCGCGCTCGACGAGCCCGCCCTCGTGGCCGAGCCGGCCCCGGCCGTGGCCCTCGCGCGCGAGCTCCTTGGCAGCCGCGGCCGACACCTCGAGCTGGCGGTAGACGCGGTCGACGAACTCCTGCTCGAGAGCGGTCTCGCGCTCGGCAAGCTGATCAGACAACGACGTTCCTCTTCCCCCACGAACCGGATGTGACAAGTCTTCAAGACTACCCGCTGGACCCGTCACGAGCCGTTTCGCCGTCGCTGGTCGGGCGTCAGTCGACCCGCTCGTAGCGGGCGATCCCCAGCTCGAGCCCCTCGGCTCCACCACGGACCTCCAGCCCCGCTGTGCCGCGGCCGTCGTGGAGGATTCCGATCTCGGGAGCACCGACCCCGGTCGCCCACTCCGTCCCCGTGCGCCCGTTCAGCACCTCGAGGACCAGGCTCTCGGCTCCGCTGCGGAAGTAGCCGACCACCAGGGTGTCACGGCCCGGCAGTGCCGCCGCCTCGATATCGCGTCCGCCCGGAGGCATCTCGCCCGTGTCGACCAGCCGCCAGCGGTGGCCCAGACGCTCGACGACCTCCTCGACGCGCTGCCCGGCCAGCCGTGCCGCCGGGGGCGGCGGCTCGTAGAGCCCCAGTCCCACGGTGAGGTCCTCGTCGTCGACCCGGGGGCCGTCCTCGCCGCGGGTCACCCACATCCTCACCTGGACCGGGCTGCCGGTCAGGTCGACGGTGGTGGTGACGCCACCGTCCCCCGGGTCGAACGCACCGTCGTCGCAGCCCGGTCCGAACGCCCCTCCGGGGCGGCCGTCGACCTCGTAGTGGGTCCAGGTGTTCGCGGGTCCGCCGGCGCAGAGGAACGACAGTTGGACGCGGCCGGAGACGTCGGCCTCGACGGTCAGCTCCGCGTCGCCGGGCTCGCCCAGGTCGGCGCCCGCCAGGGTCGCACCCGCGATGTTCTGGCGGAAGGTGATCCCGCGCTCCGTGTAGCCGGCCGGCGGGTCGAACCCCTCCGACAGCTCGTAGACCGCGACGCCGAGGTCGCCGTCGCCCTTGAGCGTGAAGGTGCCCTCGTACCCGGGCGACACCCACACGAAGTCGCCGAAGTCGACCGCGTCGGCACGTCCGGCCCGACCGTCACTGAGCCAGTAGGTAACCTCCTGGGCCTCCGAGCCCGTGGCCCACGAGACGAGCCTCGGCCCGTCGCCGGCCGCCAGCTCGACCTCCAGCCGATCGGTCCCCTCCTGCCCGGAGGAGTACTCGTAGACGTAGCCGAGCGAGGACATCGCCGACGGCGCCACCTGGCCGACGAGCTCCCGGTCGGAGGCGGGGTCGATGTCGCTGGAGCCGTCGGTCACGGCGACCGCGACCCCGGCGACCGCCACCGCGGCGGCGGCCACGACGGCGGCGGCCCGGCGGCGGCGTACGGCGCGGACCCGGCCGCGGACGGCGTCGGCACGGTCGGCGACCGCGTCGTCGTGGAGGCCGCGGGCCTGCTGGTCGAGGGTGTTGCGCAGGTCGTCGAGCGTGCTCATCGGTCCTCCTCCTGGGTCTGAGCTGCAGCGTCCACGTCGGGTCCCGCCGCCAGGGCGGGGTCGATCCGCAGCTTGGCCAGCGCCTTGCTGGCCTGGCTCTTCACGGTGCCGACGGTCACCCCGAGGAGGTCGGCGGTCTGGGCCTCGGTGAGGTCCTCGAAGTACCGGAGGACCAGCACGGCCCGCTGCCGGCGCGGCAGTCGCTCCATCGCCCGCCACAGGTCGTGGCCGGCGTCGACGGCCGCGGTCCCGTCCGGGACCCCGGGCTCGGGCAGGTCCCCGGTGGCGTGCTCGCCGTTCCACTTGCGGCGCCACCACGAGGCGTAGGTGGTGACCAGGATCCGGCGGACGTAGGCCTCCGGGTGCGTCTCGATCCGGGACCACGCGAACCACGCCTTGGTGAGCGCGGTCTGCAGCAGGTCCTCGGCGAGCGCGTGGTCGTGGGTCAGCAGGTAGGCCGTGCGCAGCAGACCGCTGGAACGGGCCGCGACGAAGTCGTCGAAGCCGACCCGGGCTGCCGGCCGTCCGGGCGACGTCGTGGCCTCCCCGGCGCTCTCCCCCGTCAAGGTGCTCATGTCCCGGTCGACCACCTGACCTCCCCCGATGGTTGCCTGCCGTCCCGAGAAAGGGCGGCTACTTCTTCGAGCGGTTCAGGAAGGCGGTCATCGCCTCGCGTGCGGCGTCCGAGGCGAAGAGCCGCGCCGACAGCGCCGCCATCTCCTCGCCACCCGCGTCGATCCGGGCGACCAGGTCGCGGTTGAGGATCTTCTTGGACTCGCGCAGCCCCTGCGGGGCGCCGGTGGCCAGCGAGGCGCAGACCTTGTCGACCTGCGCGTCGAGCGCGTCAGCAGGAACGGCCGCGGTCACCAGGCCGTACGTCGCCGCCTCGGCGCCGGTGAAGACCTCGCCGCCGAGCGTGGTGAGCGCCGCGGCCCGCGGGTTCATCCGGTGGTGGACGGTGAGCGAGATGATCGCCGCGGCCAGGCCGAGCTTGACCTCGGTCAGCGCGAAGGTGGCGTCGTCGCTGGCGATCGCGATGTCGGACGCAGCCACGATGCCGATCCCGCCGGCCCGCACCGCGCCGTGCAGCCGCGTCACGACCGGCTTGCCCATCGTGCAGATCAGCCGCTGCAGCTCGACGATCCGCCGGGCGCCCTCCTCCATGCCGCCGGCGGTGGCCTCGGACAGGTCCGCGCCGGAGCAGAACACCTTGCCCTCCGCCCGGATCAGCACGACCCGGACCGCGTCGTCGGCCTCGGCGGCCTGCAGGTGCCCGAACAGCTCGGCGACGAGCTGGCGGGACAGCGCGTTGCGGTTGTGCTGCGAGTCCAGCGTGATGGTGGCCAGGCTGCCCTCGACGTCGTGGTGCACGAGCTCAGTCATGGCAGGCATCCTGCCGCACCGGGGCGGAAACGATCCGGGGCGGGCTCGGCACCGAACAACCCACGTGCCTGCCTCCCTCGCCACCCGTGTCCGCAGCCGGCTCCCGTGGGCGGGGGCCGGCGTGCTGGCCTCGCTCGTCGGGATCGCCGCCGGCCACCTGGCCGCCTCGCTGACCGTGCCGGCCGCCTCGCCCGTCCTCGCGATCGGCTCGACGGTGATCGACCTGACCCCCACCCCGGTGAAGGAGTGGGCGGTCGCGCAGTTCGGGACTGCCGACAAGCCGATCCTGGTCGGCTCCGTGATGGTCGGGGCGCTGCTGCTCGCCGGGCTGGCCGGCGTCCTCGCCCGCCGCCGCTTCGGCCTCGGGGCCGGGCTTCTGGTCGCGCTGGTCGCGGTCGCCGCGCTCGCCGCGGTCCTCCGGCCGACCGCCGGGCCACTCGACGTGGTGCCGGCGCTGGTGACCGCTGCCGTGGGGCTGGGGGCACTGTGGTGGCTGGCGCGGGGGTTGGGGGGTCTCGACGGGCCCGACCGGCGTGAGGACGAGGCCCTGCCCGTCCTACGGGGATCTCGAGGCTCGGCCGCGGACGGCCTCGCACCCCGATCACCGGATCAGCCGAGCCGACGCGGGGTGCTGGTGGCCGCCGGCGTGCTGGCGGCCGCGGCCGCGGTCATGGGGTCCGCGGGCCGCTGGATCGCGGGGCGCCGCACGTCCCCCGCCGACGTGGCGCTGCCGGCCCCGGTCGACCCGGCCCCGCCGTTCCCGTCCGGGGTCGGCGACCGGGTGCCGGGCATCAGCCCGTTCCGGACCCCGACGGGCGAGTTCTACCGGATCGACACCCGGCTCAGCCTGCCCGTGATCGACCTCGACGGCTGGTCCCTGACCATCGACGGCGACGTGGAGCGGGAGCTGACGTTCACCTTCGACGACCTCGCCGCGATGCCGCTGATCGAGCGGGACATCACCCTCACCTGCGTCTCCAACGACGTCGGCGGCCCCTACGTCGGCGGCGCCCGCTGGCTCGGGGTCCGGCTCACCGACCTGCTGGACGAGGCCGGCGTCGGCCGCCGGGCCGACCAGATCCTCAGCACCGACGTCGACGGCATGACCATCAGCACCCCGCTCGACCTCGCCACCGACGGCCGCGATGCCATGGTCGCGATCGGCATGAACGGCGCGGCGCTCCCGCTCGAGCACGGCTTCCCGGCACGGCTGGTGATCCCCGGGCTCTACGGCTTCATCAGTGCCACCAAGTGGGTGACCCGGCTGACGCTGACGACATACGCCGAGAAGGAGGCGTACTGGACCGAGCGCGGCTGGGCGACCGACGCCCCGATCAAGATCGCCAGCCGGATCGACACGCCCAAGTCGTTCTCGGAGATCGACGCAGGGGACACCTTCATCGGCGGCGTGGCCTGGGCGCAGACCCGCGGCATCGACCGGGTGGAGGTCCAGGTGGACGGCGGACCGTGGCAGCGGGCGACGCTCGGCCCCTCGGCCGGCGAGGACTACTGGCGGCAGTGGTACCTCCCGTGGCGCGCCGAGCCCGGCGAGCACGGCATCACCGTCCGGGCGGTCACCCGCGACGGCGAGGTGCAGCCGCCGGTGAAGGCGATGCCGTTCCCCGACGGGGCGAGCGGGCTGCAGCGGATCATCGTGCGGGTTGCCTGACGGACGTCGGCCCGTCGGCGTCCCGCGCCGCTGACAGACTGCGGCGGTGCGTAGTCCTGCCGCCGTGGCCTTCGTCGTCCTCGGCACGGTCTGGGGCAGCAACTTCCTCTTCATGAAGTGGGCGGCCGAGCTCATCAGCCCGGGCCAGATCACGCTGCTGCGGGTGCTCTTCGGGCTGCTGCCCGTGACGTTGTACGCCGTGGCGCGAGGCGCGTTCCGCCGCGCCCACCTGCGCCACGTGCACCACTTCGTCGCGATGTCCCTGCTGGCGACGAGCGTCTACTACTTCGCGTTCGCCGCCGGCACCGACCGGCTGCCGTCCGGGATCGCGGGGGCGCTGAGCGGCGCGATCCCGCTCTTCGCGTTCCTCGGGGCAGCGGTCTTCCTGCGCACCGAGCCGATCACGGGGCTCAGGGTGCTGGGGGTGGCGCTCGGCTTCGCGGGCATGCTGGCGATCGCGCGCCCGTGGGAGAGCACCGGTCCCCAGGGGGTCGACCCGGCCGGGGTCGGCTGGATGCTCGTCGGTTCGGCCAGCGTCGGGCTGTCGTTCGTCTACGCCCGCAAGTTCGTCAGCGACCTGCGGATCGCGCCGGCCGCCCTGACGACGTACCAGATGGCGCTCGCGCTGCTCGGCCTGCTGCTGGTCACCGACCTCGACGGCATCACCGCGATCACCGACGAGCCCCGGGCACTGTGGGGCATGGTCCTGGGGCTCGGCCTGATGGGGACCGGGGTCGCGTTCATCCTCTACTACTTCGTGGTCGACCGACTCGGGGCGGTGACCGCGGCCGGGTCGACGTACATCCCGCCGGTCATTGCGCTGCTGCTGGGCTGGCTGGTGGCCGACGAGGCGCTCGCGTGGCTGGACGCGGCGGCGGTCGCGCTGGTGCTCACCGGCGTCCTGCTGCTGCGGCGCCCGGCGCCGGTCGCCGCCACCCGGGTGTGACCCTGACGCGGGTGTGACCGCAGCCACCCCACCCGTCACGGAATCCCTTGCCCCACGGGCAATCCGGCCGAGGTCCCGCTCCGAACACCGTCTGTAAGTCACAGACGGAAGGGACACCATGAAGCTCACCCACCTGCGCCGGACCGGCGGCATCGCCGCTGTCGCGCTGACCCTCTCGCTCGGCCTTGCTGCGTGCAGCGAGGAGGAGCCGGAGACCACCGCCTCCGACACCACCACCACCAGCGAGGCCCCCGCCGAGGAGTCGAGCGAGGAGATGGGTGCCGAGGCGCAGACCTACGGTCCCGGCTGCAGCTCGGTGCCCGACACCGGTGACGGCTCCTTCGACGGCATGGCGACCGCCCCCGTGGCCTCCGCCGCCTCGGCCAACCCGCTGCTGACCACGCTGGTCACCGCGGTGTCCGAGGCCGAGCTGGTCGAGCCGCTCAACTCCGCCGAGGCGCTGACCGTCTTCGCGCCGGCGAACCCGGCGTTCGAGGCGATCCCGAAGAAGGACCTCAACGCGCTGCTGAAGGACAAGGAGGCCCTCACCGGCGTCCTGACCCACCACGTCGTGGCCGAGCAGATCGCCCCCGAGGACCTGTCCGGCGAGTTCGAGACCCTGGCCGGCGACACCGTCGTCATCAACGGCGAGGGCGAGGAGGCGACCATCGGCGACGAGAACGCTGCGGTCCTCTGCGGCAACATCCCGACCGCCAATGCGACGGTCTACGTGATCGACACGGTGCTGATTCCCTGACCTGAGGGTTTCGGGAATTTGGTTGAAGGCGGAAGGATCACAGACGTGGACCCAATCCGGCCCGTTCCGACCGGTGCCCCCTCCTCGGAGGGGGCGCCGGCCCCGGCCGACCTCGGAGAGCTGCTGAAGCGCTCCGGGCGCGGCGACGAGCTCGCCTTCTCCCGGCTGTACGACGCCACCTCGGCGCGGGTCTACGGACTCGCGGTGCGGGTGGTCCGGGACCCGGCCCAGGCCGAGGAGGTCGCCCAGGAGGCCTTCCTCGAGATCTGGCGGACGGCCGCCCGCTTCGACCCGGACAGGGGCAGCGCCATCTCGTGGCTGCTCACGATCGTGCACCGCAAGGCCGTGGACCGGGTCCGTTCGGCCGAAGCGGCCACACGGCGGGACGAGAACTACCACCATCAGAACCAACCGGTCGCCCACGACGCGACCGCGGAGGCCGCCCAGGCCTCGCTGGAGGCCCGCCGGGTCCGCAGCGCGATGGGCGAGCTGACCGAGGTGCAGCGCCAGGCACTGGAGCTGGCGTACTTCGGTGGATACACACACACGGAGGTGGCGAGCATGCTGGACCTGCCGGTCGGCACCGCCAAGACCCGTATCCGGGACGGTTTGATCAGACTGCGAGACGCGATGGGAGTGGGTGCGTGATGAACGACGTGCATGCCCTCTCCGGCGCCTACGCCATCGACGCGCTCGACGACATCGAGCGTGCCCAGTTCGAGCGACACCTCGCCCAGTGCCCGGAGTGCCAGGCCGAGGTCGCCTCGCTGCGCGAGGCCTCCGCGGTGCTCGCCGAGGCCTCCGCGACGGCGGCGCCCGCGGCGCTGCGTGAGAAGGTGCTCTCCGGCATCGCGACCGTGCGGCCGCTCCCGCCGGTGGTCCCCTCGCCGATCCACGAGCCCGTCGACGAGCCGGCGCACGGCTCGCGGGGGCGGCGGTTTCGCCCTCTCACGCTGGCTGCGGCCGCGGCGGCGGTGATCGCCCTCGGCGCCGGCGGCGTCGTGTGGCAGCCGTGGAACGACCCCACCACCAGCCAGTCGCCGACGCTCAGCGCCGTCGACCAGGTGCTCGAGGCCGACGACGCCGAGCAGTACGTCCAGGAGTTTCCCGACGGCTCGAGCGCCGTGCTCACCCGGTCGAAGTCGCTCAACAAGGCGGTCATCGTCACCAACGACATGGCGCCGCCGCCCGAGGGCAAGGTCTACGAGCTGTGGCTCGACCACGAGGGCATCGGCATGGTGCCGGCCGGCCTGATGCCGGTGAAGGCCGACGCGGTCGTGCTCCTCGAGGGCGACCCGGCGACCGCCGTCGGCGCCGGCATCACCGTCGAGCCGGCCGGCGGCTCCGAGGAGCCCACCGGCGACACCGTCGCCCTCATTCCGTTCGAGAACGCGTGATGGGACAGCGTCGCAGGGTCGCCGTCATCGGGTCCGGCGTCTCCGGCCTCGTGGCTGCGCACGTGGCGGCGAAGTCCGCCGACGTGACGCTCTACGAGGCCGACGACCGCCTGGGCGGCCACGCCGACACCCACACGGTCGAGGCGCCGGGCGGTCCGTTGCGCATCGACACCGGCTTCATCGTCCACAACGAGCGCACCTACCCGGTGCTGCTGCGGCTCTTCGCCGAGCTCGGCATCGCCACCCAGGACTCCGAGATGTCGCTGTCGGTGCGCGACGACGCCACCGGGCTCGAGTGGGCCGGCGCGCTCGGCCCGCGCGGACTGTTCCCGACGCCCCGCAACCTCGCCCGGCCGGCGTACCTGCGGATGCTCACCGAGATCCCCCGCTTCCACCGCCGCGCCGGCCGCCTGCTCGACCAGGCGGACAGTGGGGACACCTCCGACCAGACGCTCCGCGACTTCCTGCGCGAGGGCGGCTTCACGCCGTACTTCCTGACGCACTTCATGGAGCCGCTCGTCGCGGCGGTGTGGTCGTGCGACCCGGAAACCTCGCTCGACTACCCCGCGCGCTACCTCTTCTCCTTCCTGCGCCACCACGGCATGCTCAGCGTCTTCGGCTCGCCGACCTGGCGCACCGTCACCGGCGGCTCCCACGAGTACGTCGATCGGGTGGCGGCCGGGCTGCAGCAGGTCCGGCTCGACACCAAGGTGACCTCGGTGCTCGAGACCGACCGCGGTGTCGAGGTCACCGACGGCAACGGCGAGGTCGCGACGTACGACGCCGTCGTCGTCGCCACCCACCCCGCGCAGGCGCTGGCGATGCTCGCCGAGCCGACCGCCGCGCAGCGCGAGGTCCTCGCCGCCATCCCCTACTCCCGCAACGTCGCGCTGCTGCACACCGACACCTCGCTGCTCCCGGAGGCGGAGGGCGCCCGCGCGTCGTGGAACTTCCTGCGGCCGGCGGTGGCGCTGGGCCAGGTCACCGTCACCTACGACCTGACCCGGCTGCAGCGGCTGCCCACGCCGACGCACTACCTCGTCACCCTCGGCGGCGAGCACCTCGTCGACCCGGAGTCGGTCATCGCCCGCCGCGAGTACGAGCACCCGCTCTACACCCCCGAGTCCGTCGCCGCCCAGCGGCGGCTCCCGGAGATCGACACCCGGCGGATCACGTTCGCCGGCGCCTACCACGGCTGGGGCTTCCACGAGGACGGCGCGCGGTCGGGGCTGGCCGCCATCGAGCGGCTCGGCTTCGAGTGGGACGAGCCGGTGGTCGAGGTGCGAGCGGAGCGAGCCGGCTCGGTGGTCGAGGTGCGAGCGGAGCGAGCCGGCTCGGTGGTTGAGGTGCGAGCGGAGCGAGCCTCGAAACCCCTCACACCGACGCAGGGCGCCATCCACAGCGTCCGCACCGGCGTCTACGACACCACCATCCGCCACACCCGCCGCTCGCCGTTCCGGCGGACCTTCGTCCACCGCTCCCACACCTGGCTGGTCGACCTCGACGAGCTGCCGGACCACGGCCGGGCCGCGTGGCTCAGGGGGAGCTTCGAGGCGCGCGACCACCTCGGCGACGCGGACCGCACGATCCGGCACAACGTCGAGTCGTTCCTCGCCCGCCACGACGTCGCGCTCGGCGACGGCGCCGGCGCCGGCGCCGGCCGGATCCTGATGGCCGCCCACCCGCGGGCGCTCGGCTACTGCTTCAACCCGATCAGCGTGTTCTGGTGCTTCGACGACTCCGGCCGGCTCGCCGCCACCGTCGTCGAGGTCCACAACACCTACGGCGACCGGCACGCCTACCTCGTCCACCCCGACGAGCAGGGCCGGGCCCGCACCGACAAGCAGATGTACGTCTCGCCGTTCCACGGCACCGACGGCACCTACGACCTCGCCGTGCCGGTCCCCGACGACCGACTGCGGGTCGCAGTGACGCTGCGGACCGACGACGGCGAGGTCTTCTCGGCCTCCATGGACGGCTGCCGCGGCGACGCGTCGGCCGTCCGCGCGGCACCCGCCGCACTCCGTGGGGCGGCCCTGATCCGGATGCACGGAATCTGGCTGTGGCTGCGGCGGTTGCCTGTACGTCCCCGACCCACCCACCACCAGGAAGGCGTCTGATGCCCCGCCTCGAGCCCGAGCAGTCCGTCGGCACCCGTCGCGCCCCCGCGGTCGAGCGCTGGCCCGACCTCGTCGCCCCGCCCCGTGGCCCCCGCGCGGCCGTCGCCTCCCGGATCGCCCGACGCCTGTTCCTCGCCGCGGTCGGCCGGCTCCACGTGACCGTCCACCTCGAGGGCGAGACGCTCGGCATGGGCGGGCCGGCGATGACCGTGCGCGACCCGGAGGAGTTCTTCGGCCGGATCGGCCGCGACGGCCTGATCGGCTTCGGCGAGGGCTACATGACCGGCGCCTGGGAGGCCGACGACCTCGCGGCCTTCCTGACCGTGCTGGCCTCGGACATCGCCGATCTCGTGCCGCGCCGCCTGCAACGGCTCCGCGCGTTCTACGTCGCGAAGCGCCCGCACCTGCACCGCAACACCGAGGACAACACCCGCAGCAACATCGCCCACCACTACGACCTGTCGAACGACCTGTTCCGGCTGTTCCTGGACGAGACGCTCAGCTACTCCTCGGCCCTGTTCCCGGCCTCGGTCATCGACCGCGACGACCACCTCGCCGTGCTGCCGCCCGAGGACACCGACGACCTCGCCGCCGCACAGGGCCGCAAGATCGAGCGGCTCCTCGACGACGCCGGCGTCGGCGAGGGCTCGCGGGTGCTCGAGATCGGCACCGGCTGGGGCGAGCTCGCGATCCGCGCCGCCCGTCGCGGCGCCACCGTCCACTCGATCACGCTGTCCACCGAGCAGCAGGCGCTGGCCCGCCGGCGCATCGCCGAGGCCGGGTTCGCCGACCGGGTCGAGGTCGAGCTCTGCGACTACCGGGCAGTGCAGGGCGAGTACGACGCCGTCGTCTCTGTCGAGATGATCGAGGCGGTCGGCGCGGAGTACTGGTCGACGTACTTCGCCACCATCGACCGGGTGCTCGCGCCGGGCGGGAAGGTCGCCATCCAGGCGATCCTGATGCCCCACGACCGGATGGTCGCCACGCAGGGCACGCACACCTGGATCACCAAGTACATCTTCCCCGGCGGGATGCTCCCCTCCGTCGAGGCGATCGACCAGGTGACCCGCGAGGACACCACCCTGCGGCTCACCGGCCGCACCTCCTTCGGACTGCACTACGCCGAGACGCTGCGGATCTGGGACGAGCGGTTCCGCGCGGCGTCGCCGCAGGTGCGGGCGCTCGGCTTCGACGAGACCTTCGAGCGGATGTGGCACTTCTACCTCGAGTACTCACGGGCCGGCTTCGCGTCGGGCTACCTCGACGTGCAGCAGCTCGTGCTCACCCGTGACGAGACCGGGGAGGGGGTCGCGTGACCTCGACCGAGGTGACGCAGCGCCCGACCGGCCCCACCGGAGAGGGTGGGGTCGCCGGGCGGCTCGCTGCCGCGGTCCGGCCGTTCCTCGCCGGCGACCTGCCGGTGCGGCTGCGAGCCTGGGACGGCTCCGAGGCCGGCCCGGCCGACGCGCCGCTCGTCGAGCTCCGCGCACCCGACGCCGTGCGCCGGATGCTGTGGCACCCGGGCGAGCTCGGCGCCGCCCAGGCCTACGTCACCGGCGAGCTCGAGGTCCACGGCGACCTCGGCGAGGCGCTCACCCACGCGTTCGACGTCGCCCGCGAGCGTGGGCTGACCGGCGCCCGGATCTCGCCCGCGTCGGTGCTCGAGGCAGTCAAGGTCGCTGCCGGGCTCGGCGTGCTCGGCCGACCGCCGCAGCCACCCGCGTCGCAGGCCCGGATCCGCGGCAGGCTTCACAGCCAGCTGCGCGACCGCCGCGCGATCAGCCACCACTACGACCTCTCCAACGAGTTCTACTCCCTGCTGCTCGACCCGGCGATGGCCTACTCCTCGGGCTACTGGACCTCCGACGACCCGTCGTACGGGCTGGCCGACGCCCAGAGGGACAAGCTCGACCTGGTCTGCCGCAAGCTCGGCCTGGAGCCCGGGATGACGCTGCTCGACGTGGGCTGCGGCTGGGGCTCGCTGTCGCTGCACGCCGCCGAGCACTTCGGCGCCAAGGTCACCGGCCTCACGATCGCCGCCGAGCAGAAGGCCTTCATCGACGCCCGGATCCGCGAGCGCGGCCTCGGCGACCGGGTGGAGATCCGGCTGCAGGACTACCGCGACGCCGTCGGCACCCACGACGCGGTGTCGTCGATCGAGATGGGCGAGCACGTCGGTGAGGCCAACTACCCGACGTACGTCGAGGTGCTGCGGCGGTCGGTGAAGCCCGGCGGCCGGGTGCTGGTGCAGCAGATGTCGCGGCCCGGGAAGGGCGGCGGCCGCCACCCCGGCGGCGGGCCGTTCATCGAGTCGTTCATCGCCCCCGACATGCACATGCGGCCCGTCGGCGAGACCGTGGCGTTCCTCGAGACCGGTGGCCTGGAGGTCCGTGACGTGCACGGGATGCGCGAGCACTACGTCCGCACGATCGGCGCGTGGCTCGAGCGGTTCGAGGAGAACCTCCTGCAGCTCACCGGGCTCGTCGGCGAGGAGGTCGTGCGCGTGTGGCGGCTCTACCTCGTCGGCGGGATGCTCACCTTCCGCGACGGCCGGATGGGCGTCGACCAGATGCTGTGCGTGCGGCCGGGTTCGCCGCACTCGCTGCCGCCGGTCCGCTCCTGGTGAGAGCCTGAGGACATGGGTGAGCTCATGCTGGTGACCGGCCTGTCGTTCCTGCTCGCGGCGGGGGCGATGACGGTCACCGCGGTGGTCGCCTGGCGGCTGGAGCGCGTGGCCGTCGTCGACGTGACCTGGGGGCTCGGCCTCACCGGCGTCGCGGTGCTGTGCGCCGTGCTCGGCTCGACCGTCACCGACGCCGGCTGGCTGCCGTGGCTGCTCGCCGCGATGGTGCTGGTGTGGGGCGGCCGGCTCTCGCGCCACATCTTCACCCGGGCCCAGGGGCACGGCGAGGACCCGCGCTACGCGAAGATGCTCGGCGCCGCCCCCGAGGACGGCAAGCGCGAGTGGTTCCGGGCCGGCATCCGCAAGGTCTTCCTGGTCCAGGGCGCCGCGATCTGGTTCGTCTCGCTGCCGCTCCAGGCGGCCGCGCTGGGTGAGCCACGGTGGACCTGGCTGGTCTGGGTCGGCGTCGCGGTCTGGCTGCTCGGCTTCGTCTTCGAGTCCGTCGGTGACGCCCAGCTCAAGGCCTACAAGGAGCAGCCGAGGGACCAGCGCCCGCCTGTCATGGACCAGGGCCTGTGGCGCTACACCCGCCACCCGAACTACTTCGGCGACTCCTGCGTCTGGTGGGGCATCTGGCTCGCCGGCGCCCTCTCGACCGGCTGGCTCCCCGGGCTGCTCACCCTCCCTGCCCCCGTCACCATGACCTACTTCCTCGCCTTCGCCACGGGCGCCCGGCTGCTGGAGCAGGAGATGATGAAGCGCGACGGCTACCCGGAGTACGCCGAGCGAACGTCGATGTTCGTCCCCCTCCCCCCGAAACGTTGAGTCGGGAGTTCCAACCGCCGAGTCGGAACTTCCGACGGTCGAGTCCGGGGTTGTGAGCGTCGAGTCGCGAGATCCCCACGCCCGTGCGGGGCGTGGTTGACTCGGAGGCATGGATGCGGTGGACGCCGCCTTCTCGGCCGTCGCCCGGACCGGCTTCCTGCGGCCCGGCCAGCGGCCGCTGGCCGGGTTCGACGGGCCGCTGCAGATCGGGCACGGCCAGACCAACTCCCAGCCGCGCACAGTCGAGGCGATGCTCCGGCTGCTCGACGTGCGTCCGGGCGACCGGGTCCTCGACGTCGGCTCCGGGTCGGGGTGGACGACCGCGCTGCTCGCGCACCTGACCGGACCGACCGGGCACGTGCTCGGGGTGGAGCTCGAGCCGGCCCTCGTCGACTTCGGCGCCGCCAACCTGCTCGCCACCGACCAGCCCTGGGCGGAGATCCGCGAGGCGAAGCCGGGGGTGCTCGGCTGGCCCGAGGAGGCGCCGTACGCCCGGATCCTGGTCTCGGCGGAGCCCCGCACCCTCCCCCACACGCTCGTCACCCAGCTCACGGTCGGCGGCCGGCTCGTCATCCCCGTCCGTGGCCGGATGCTGCTCGTCGTCCGTCCCGGACCGGGCACCGACGAGGACGACCTCGACATCTCCGAGCACGGGCTCTACCGGTTCGTGCCGCTGCGCTGACTGTGCCTGTTCGGCCGCGAGGGTCGGCGGACCCGCCTAGCCTCGGGGAATGGAGGACACGACCGACGTCGCGACGCTGCTGACCCACGGCGGCTGGGCGCTGGTCGACCCCCGGCCGACGGCGCTCGCCCACCCCGACACCTTCGAGATGCCCTCCGACGAGGACCTCGACGGGCTGCAGCCCGGCTCCATCGTGCAGGCGATGTTCCGTTGCGTGACCATCGCCGACGAGTCGCGCAACGGGCTCGCGCCGTACGACGCCGCGGGCCGGCCGCAGCTCGTCAACTTCGTCGAGCGGATGTGGGCCCTCGTCGTCGACCCGGGCGACGAGGTCCTCGGATGCGTCCTCGACAACCAGCCGTTCTCCACCCACTGCGCCCTGGTGCCGGGGACCGGGCTGGAGATCCCACGGAGCCACGTCATCACCGTGTCCACCGGCACGGAGCAGAATCTCACCGGCTACCTCCTGACTCTCGCCGAGGAGTTCGGCGAGGCGGCCGCCCGCGCCCACGACCCGGTCGACCCGACCGCCCTGCCCCGGGTCCACCCGGACCAGCAGCGGGTCTGTGCGGAGGCCGGCGTCCGGC
Source organism: Nocardioides sp. GCM10027114 (assembly GCF_042659625.1). Classification (NCBI taxonomy): domain Bacteria; kingdom Bacillati; phylum Actinomycetota; class Actinomycetes; order Propionibacteriales; family Nocardioidaceae; genus Nocardioides; species Nocardioides sp. GCM10027114. The sequence continues at coordinate 31,407 of NZ_JBHSSS010000023.1, read as the reverse complement.
CACACCCGCCGTCGTTCTTCGGGGCGCTGCTCCTCGCCGAGGACGTCGGGCCGGAGGACTTCCCGCTCTTCGGGGGCCGCTTCGACCCCGACCCCGAGCGCGGCGACGTCGGCTGGGTCGTCTGGGCGCGCCACGACGACATGGCGGCGGCGCGGGAGGCTGCGGGGTTCCGCATGGTGACCGTCCAGGAGGCACACCGTCGCTGCCCGGGCGCTTGGCCCTACCTCGCACTGCCGCCCCACTGGGGCTTCACCGCGGAGGCCGACGGCGGGGAGAGCTACCCCATCGAGATCGTCGACTGAGGCGGCCGGCCGGTCAGCCGGGCGGCCGGTCCACCTGGGCGGCGAGGTGCTCCGGCGCCTGCAGGCAGTAGGAGTCGGTGAGCAGCTCGCCCAGCTCCTCCCAGTCGGTGTCGTCGTCGAGCAGCAGGCCGACGACGTTGCTGCCCCAGCTCGCCCGGAAGTACGGCGGGCCGAGGTGCTCGAAGGCCATCACCTCGTCCAGCTCGGCCCGGAAGGTGATCCGGAACAGCTGGTCCTCACCGCCGAACACGTGGGCGATAGTCGCCTGCCCGACCCGCCAGCGCGTGCCGACCCAGGCGGACTCCTCGACCACCTGCGGGAACCCGCGGAGCACCGTCCCGAGGCGCTGCAGCCACGTCTCGGGGACGAGGGGTCGCTCGGTCTTCGCCACGCGCCGAGCCTGCCACCCCGTCGCGGCGCACGGTCCCGCAGGTCAGTAGGACTTGGGCAGCCCCAGCGAGTGCATCGCCACGAAGTTCAGGATCATCTCGCGGGAGACAGGGGCGATGCGGCTGGCGCGGGCGGCGACGAGGAGCCCGGCCATGCCGTACTCCTGCGTGATCCCGTTGCCGCCGTGGGTCTGCACGGCCCGGTCGACGGCGTCGCAGGCGGCCTCGGCGGCGGCGTACTTGGCCATGTTCGCCGCCTCGCCCGCCGCCATGTCGTCGCCGGCGTCGTAGAGCGCGGCCGCCTTCTGCGTCATCAGCCGCGCCAGCTCGGTCTCGATGTGCGACTGGGCCAGCGGGTGGGCGACCGCCTGGTGCGCGCCGATCGGCGCCTGGAAGACCGTCCGCTCCTTGGCGTACGACGCGGCGTGCGACAGCGCGTACCGCGCCAGCCCGGTGGCGAACGACGCCGCCATGATCCGCTCCGGGTTGAGCCCGGCGAACAGCTGCACGAGCCCCGCGTCCTCGTCGCCGACGAGTGCGTCGCCCGGCAGTCGGACGTCGTCGATGAAGACCTGGAACTGCAGCTCTGGGCTCACGATCTCCATCGGGATCGGCCGCGCCTCGAAGCCCTCGGCGTCGGTCGGTACCACGAACAGGCAGGGCTTGAGCTTGCCGGTCCGCGCGTCCTCGGTGCGCGCCACGACCAGCACGTCGTTCGCCTCGTCGACCCCGGAGATGTAGATCTTGCGGCCGTTGAGGACCCACCCGTCGCCGTCGCGGCGGGCCGTGGTGGTGATGTTGTGGGAGTTGGTGCCGGCGTCGGGCTCGGTGATCGCGAACGCCATGGTGCCGGTGCCGTCGCAGATCCCCGGCAACCAGCGCTGCTTCTGCTCCTCGGTGCCGTAGCGGCTGATGATCGTGCCGCAGATCGCCGGGCTCACGACCATGAGCAGCAGCGGGCAGCCCTGCGCCGCGAGCTCCTCGCAGACGGCGGCGATGTCGCCGATGCCGCCACCCCCGCCGCCGTACTCCTCCGGGATGTTGATGCCGAGGTAGCCGTTCTTGCCGATCTCGAGCCACAGCTCGGTGGTCTTCTCACCGGCGCGGGCCTTCTCGGTGAACCACTCGCGGCCGTACCGGCCCGCCAGCCTCGCCACCTCGCGCCGCAGCGCCTGGCGCTCGTCGCTCTCGGTGAACGCGTTGGTGATCAGCTCGGTCATCAGCTCTCCTCCACGACTGCCAGGACCTCCCCGGCGGCGACCTGCCGACCGGGCTCCACGTCGATCTGCGCGACCACGCCGGCGTGCGGCGCGCTCACGGTGTGCTGCATCTTCATCGCCTCGAGCACCAGCACCTGCTGGCCGGCGGCGACCTCGTCACCCGCCGCGACGGCCACGCTCACCACCGTGCCGGGCATCGGGGCGAGCAGGCTGCCGCTGGCCACCGCGTCGGCGGGGTCGGTGAACCGGGGCAGCAGCCTCAACGACACGTGCCCCTGCGCCGAGTCGACATCGACCCGGTCCTGCGCCAGGGCCACCTCGTACGTCGTCCTCACGCCGCCGGCCTCCAGCGTCACAGCCCAATCGGAGGTCGAGCTCGTCGAGACCACGCCCACGACCTCGCAGCCGTCGACGGTGTAGCCGTCGCGGCCTCCGAACCAGGCCACCTCGACCTCGTCGTCGCCGACGGCGAACCGGGTCGTGTGTGGCTGCGAGACGACGTTGCGCCAGCCGACGGGGATGCCGCGCTGCACGGTGCGCGCCGCGCCCGCCCGCTCGGCGAGCGCCAGCGCCGCCGCAACGTGGGCGCCACGCGCACTCACGGAGGTCGCTTGTACTGAGCCCGTCGAACGTGAGCTCGTCGAGACCTCGCTCGTCAGGACGCCGGTCCGGTCCAGGAAGTGCGTGTCCACGTCGCCCGCGAGGAACTCCGGGCTGCGCAGGATCCGGACCAGCAGGTCCCGGTTGGTGATCAGGCCGTGCAGCCGCGCCCGGGACAGCACCCCGGCGAGCCGCCGGGCCGCCTGCTCCCGGGTGGGGGCGTGGGCGATCACCTTGGCGAGCATCGCGTCGTAGTGGGTCGAGACGGTGGTGCCGGTCGCGAAACCGGCGTCGACGCGGATGCCGTCCTCGGCCGGGATCGCGAACGCCGTGAGACGCCCGGACTGGGGCTGGTAGTCGGCGGCCGGGTCCTCGGCGTAGAGCCGGACCTCGATCGCGTGCCCAATCGGCTCCGGCACCCGGGTCTCGGCGAGCTCCACCTCCGCGGACCGCCCCTCGGCGACGGCGAGCTGCAGCTCGACCAGGTCGACCCCGAAGACGCACTCGGTGACCGGGTGCTCGACCTGGAGCCGGGTGTTCATCTCCAGGAACCAGAAGCGGCTCGGGTCCCGGGCGTCGACGAGGAACTCCACGGTCCCGGCGCCTATGTAGGCGATCGCGGCGGCCGCGGCCCGGGCCGCCTCGTGCAGCGCCGCGCGCACCTCGTCGGTGAGCCCGGGCGCGGGCGCCTCCTCGACCACCTTCTGGTGCCGTCGCTGGATGGAGCAGTCGCGCTCGCCCAGCACCAGCACGCCGTCGCGGTGGCCGACGACCTGCACCTCGACGTGGCGGCCGTGCTCGACGTACGGCTCGACGAACACGGTCCCGTCGCCGAACGCCGACTCCGCCTCCGCCGCGGCCCGCTCGACCTCGCCGGGGAGGTCGGCCAGCGACCGGACGATCCGCATCCCGCGACCGCCACCGCCCGCCGAGGCCTTCACCAGCAGCGGGAGGTCCGCCTCCGTGACGGTGTCGGCGGTGAGGTTCCCGAGCACCGGGACCCCGGCGGCCTCCATCAGCTTCTTGGCCTCGACCTTCGAGCCCATCTGCTCGATGGACTCTGGGGTCGGACCGACCCACGTGAGCCCGGCCCCGAGGACGGCGCGTGCGAAGCCGGCGTTCTCCGACAGGAAGCCGTAGCCGGGGTGGACCGCGTCGGCGCCGGCCCGCCGGGCGGCCTCGACCAGCAGGTCGGCCCGCAGGTAGGTCTCGCCCGGCGCGTTGCCGGGGAGCCGGACGGCGCGGTCCGCCTCGGCGACGTACGGCAGTCCGGCGTCGGCGTCGGAGTGGACGGCGACGGTCTCGATGCCGAGCCGCCGGCAGGTGCGGAAGACCCGGCTGGCAATCTCGGCCCGGTTGGCGACGAGGAGTCTGCCGATCATCGACTGGGTCACGGTCGGAACACCCCGAATGTGTCGGTGCCGGCGAAGGCCTTGTTCTCGATCACGGACAGGCAGATGCCGAGGACGGTCCGGGTGTCGCGGGGGTCGATGACCCCGTCGTCGTAGAGCATCCCGGAGAGGAAGAACGGCAGGCTCTGCTCCTCCACCGACTGCTCGACGAAGGCGCGCATGCCGGCGTCGGCCTCCTCGTCGTACGGCTGCCCCTTCGCCTCGGCGGCGGCGCGCGCCACCAGCGACAGCACGCCGGCGAGCTGCTGCGGCCCCATCACCGCGGACTTCGCGCTCGGCCAGGTGAAGAGGAAGCGCGGGTCGTAGGCGCGGCCGTTCATGCCGTAGTTCCCGGCGCCGTACGACGCGCCCATGATCACGCTGATGTGCGGCACCGTGGAGTTGGAGACCGCGTTGATCATCATCGCGCCGTGCTTGATGATCCCGCCCTGCTCGTACTCCTTGCCGACCATGTAGCCGGTCGTGTTGTGCAGGAACAGCAGCGGGGTGTCGACCTGGTTGGCGAGCTGGATGAACTGGGTCGCCTTCTGCGCCTCCTCGGAGAACAGCACGCCCTGCGCGTTCGCGAGGATGCCGACCGGCCGGCCGTGGATCCGCGCCCAGCCGGTGACCAGCGAGGAGCCGTAGAGCGGCTTGAACTCGTCGAACGGCCGTGCGTTGCCCGGGCCGGTGCCGTCGACGATCCGCACGATCACCTGGCGCGGGTCGAACGGCTCCCTCAGGTCGGTGGGGATCAGGTCGAGCAGGCCGTCGGGGTCCTCGTCCGGCTCGGTGTAGGTCGCGCCGCCGCCGTGAGGGGTCTCGACGAGCTCACGTTCGACGAGCTCAGTACAAGCGACCGACGTGGATCGAGCTCGTCGAGATCCAGCGGCGTCACCGCCGGCCTTGCGCCAGTTCAGGCGCGCCACGATCCGCCGCCCGATCCGGATCGCGTCGCGCTCGTCCTCAGCGAGGTAGTCGGCCAGGCCGGAGACCCGGGCGTGCATCTCGGCGCCGCCCAGCGACTCGTCGTCGGACTCCTCGCCGGTGGCCATCTTCACGAGCGGCGGCCCGCCGAGGAACACCTTGGCCTGCTCCCTGACCATGACCGTGTAGTCGCTCATGCCGGGCACGTAGGCGCCGCCGGCGGTGGAGTTGCCGAAGACCAGCGCGATCGTGGGCTGCTTCGCGGCCGAGGACCGGGTGAGGTCGCGGAACAGCTTGCCGCCGGGGATGAAGATCTCCTTCTGCGTCGGCAGGTCGGCGCCGCCGGACTCGACGAGGGAGACCGTCGGCAGGCCGTTCTCCTCGGCGATCTGGGAGGCCCGGAAGATCTTCTTCACCGTCCACGGGTTGGAGGCGCCGCCCTTCACCGTGGGGTCGTTGGCGGTGATCATGCACTCGACGCCCTCGATGACGCCGATGCCAGTCACCACCGAGGCTCCGACCGTGAAGTCGGACCCCCACCCGGCCAGGGGGGACAGCTCGAGGAACGCCGACCCCTCGTCGACGAGCAGCTCGATCCGCTCGCGCGGCAGCAGCTTGCCGCGGGCGTGGTGACGGGCGACGTACTTCTCGCCGCCGCCGGCGACCGCCTTCGCGTGCTCGGCCTCGAGCGCGGCGAGCTTCTCGAGCATCGCCGACCTCCGCTCGGAGCCGGCCTCCTGCCGATCGAGCTCGTCGAGATCCGCGGTGGTCACGACTCCGCCTCCACGACCGCCTTCATCCGTTCCAGCGTGGTGCGCATGCCCTTCTCGTTGGTGCGGCGCCGGAGCGCGCCGAGCAGCGTCCAGTAGGCCCGCAGCGGCAGGCTCGTCTCGAGCCGGAAGTACTCCGTGACGAGGGTGCCGCCGTTCTGCGGCTGCATCCGGTAGCCCCAGTTGTTGACCGGGACGTCCTCGGTGCCGACGGAGAACTCGAACGCCTTCAGCGGCTCGCACACGGTGACCGTGCACGGGCTCCAGTACGTCGGGCCGACGCCGTTGCGGCGCACGTGGCCCTTGAACTTCGCGCCGACCTCGGGGCCGTCGTACCCTCGCCGCCAGCGCGCCTCGAACGTCTCCGGGGAGAACTCCCCGATCCGGGTCACGTCGCTGACCAGGTCCCAGACCCGCTCCGGCGGGGCGTCCATCCAGACCGAGACCTCGCCCGTCGGCGGCGGGAAGAGCCGCCCGACCGTACCCTGCACCAGGCCCCCGATCATGGCGCGTACCCCAGCAGCTTCGCCGCAAGATCTGCCAGCACCTCGTTCGCTCCTCCTCCGATGGGCAGGATCCGGGCGTCGCGGTAGTGCCGCTCCACCTCGGTCCCGTGCATGTATCCGGTGCCGCCGTGCAGCTGCACCGCCTGGTCGCAGACGTACGTCGCGCAGTCGACCGCCGTCTGCTTGGCCAGGCAGGCCTCGGCGACGACGTCCTCGCCCGCCCCCCGCTGATGGGCAACGTGCCGCGCGGCGACGTGGTGGGTGTAGCTGCGGGCGACCTCGACCTGTCGCCGCATCTCGACGAGCCGGTGGCGCACCACCTGGTTGGCGAGCAGCGGCTTGCCGAAGGTCTCCCGGTCGCGGCAGTAGGCCGCGGTCAGCTCCAGCGCGCGGGCGGCGATGCCGTAGCCGTGTACGGCAAGGGAGATCCGCTCGACGACGAACTGATCGGCGATCTGGTAGAAGCCGGTGTTCTCCTGGCCGACCAGGTTGGCGACCGGCACCCGGCAGTCGACGAAGGACAGCTCGGCGGTGTCGGAGCAGTGCCAGCCCATCTTGGCCAGCGACCGGTCGACGGTGAAGCCGGGCGTCCCCTTCTCGATGACCAGCAGGCTCACGCCCGCGTGACCGGAGTCGCCCGTGCGGACCGCGGTGGTCACGAAGTCGGCGCGGACGCCGCTGGTGATGAAGGTCTTGGCGCCGTTGACGAGATAGTGCGGGTCGCCGTCCCGGTCGATCAGCTCAGCGGTGGTGCGGATCCCCGCGACGTCGGAGCCGCCGCCGGGCTCGGTGATCGCGAGGGAGCCGACCTTCTCGCCCGCCAGCGTCGGCCGCACGAACCGGTCGACCTGGTCGGGGTCGCCCGCCGCAGCGAGGTGCGGCAGCGCGATGCCGCTGGTGAAGAGCGCGGCCATCAGCCCGCTCGAGGCGCCCGCCTCGAAGCAGCCCTCCTGCATCGCGACCGAGTCGAGCAGGTCGCCGCCCTCGCCGCCCACTGCCTCGGGGAAGCCGACGCCGAGCAGCCCCCGCTTGGCGGCCGCGCGGTGGAGGTCCCGCGGAACCTCGCCGGCGTCCTCCCACTGCTGGAGGTGGGGGGCGACCTCGCGGCGCACGAACTCGCGCGCCGTCTGCTTCAGGGCTTCCCGGTGATCGGTCACAGCAAGCTCTCCTCGATCGCCACCATCCGCGAGCGCACCCACTCGCCGAGGGCCTTGGCCTGCGGGTCGAAGCGGGTCGAGGCGGCCACGCCCTCGCCCAGCAGACCCCGGATCAGCACGTTGACGGCGCCGAGGTTGGGCAGGAGGTAGACCTCGATGTCGAGTCCCTCGGCCTCCGGCACCAGCGTCCGGATCCGCTGCGGCGTGATCAGCTTGGACAGCCAGGTGACGCGGGCGTCGTACTTCTCCGGGTCGGCCGCCGAGCCGCCACGGGCCACCCACAGCCCGAGGTTGGCGTCGCCGCCCTTGTCGCCGGAGCGGGCGTGGACGAAGGTGCCGAGCGGCAGCTGCCGGGTGACCACGTCGGTCGGCGCGGGGAATGGCGAGGGCCGGTGCCCCTCGGGCCCCGGCTCGGCCACGGTCCGCGTCGGGTCGGGGACCACGTCGCGGTGACCGTCGGCGTGCACCACGACGTGCTCGACGTCGGCGCGGTCGACGTACTCCGGCCGGTAGACGCCGTACGGCGCGGGCGGGGCGGGCGGCGCGGTGAGGGTGAAGCCGGGGTACGACGCGAGCGCGAGCTCGACGGCCGCCGCGGTGAACGGCTTGCCGACCACCTCGGCGTCGGGATCCCTGACCGTGCACCGCAGCAGGCAGGAGGCGGCCTCCTCGGTGTCGGCGTCGGGGTGCGGCTGCGAGGTGCGGGTCCACACGACGTCCTTCGGCGGGCGCGCGGCCAGTGCCGCGCCGAGCTGCCGCTGGACCCAGGCGGCCTTGGCGTCGAGGTCGAGGCCGGTCAGCACGAGCTCGACGCTGTTGCGGAAGCCCCCGAGCTCGTTGACGCAGACCTTGAGCCGCGCGGGCGGCGCCTCGCCGCGCGTGCCGGTGACCGCGACCCGGTCCTCGCCGACCTGCTCGAGCCGGACCGTGTCGAGGCGGGCGGTGACGTCGGGGCCGAGGTAGCGGGTCGACTGGATCTCGTAGACCAGCTGCGCGGTGACGGTGTCGACGGTGACCGCGCCGCCGGTGCCGGGGTGCTTGGTGATGACGCTGGAGCCGTCGGCGGCGAGCTCGGCGACGGGGAACCCGAGCGGCCGGTCGAGATCGGGCAGGTCGCGGAAGCCGGAGAAGTTCCCGCCCGTGGCCTGGGTGCCGCACTCGAGGACGTGGCCGGCGACGACGGCGCCGGCCAGCTCGTCGTACGACTCGGGGGTCCAGCCGAAGTGGGCCGCCCCCGCGCCGACGACGAGCGAGGCATCGGTGACCCGGCCGGTGACGACGACGTCGGCGCCGCCACGCAGGGCGGCGGCGATGCCGAGGCCGCCGAGGTAGGCGTTGGCGGTCAGCGCCCCCGGCCACCGGCCGAGGCCGCGCAGGTCGTCGCCCTCGACGTGGGCGACAGCCGGGTCGAGGCCGAGGCCCTTCGCGACCTCGCGGAGCTTGTCGGCCAGCCCGGCGGGGTTGAGGCCGCCGGCGTTGGCGACGACCCGGACGCCGCGCTCGAGGGTGTCGCCGAGGCAGTCCTCGACCTGGCGGACGAAGGTGCGCGCGTAGCCGAGCGAGGCGTCCTTGAGCGTGTCCTTGCCCAGGATCAGCATCGTCAGCTCGGCGAGGTAGTCGCCGGTGATCACGTCGACCGGGCCCGCGTCGAGGACCTCGCGCATGGCGCTGAGCCGGTCGCCGTAGAAGCCGGAGCAGTTGGCGACCCTCAGGGGCTGTTGGGTCTCAGCCACCGTTGGCCTCCCGTCCCCCTCCGGGCGGACCGGCGAACGCCTGCGCCACGTCGAGCCACCGGTCGGCGTCGGCGCCGGTGGCGACCAGGTCGGTGTCGGCGCGGTGGATGCGCTGGGTGACGAGCCGGCAGAAGTCGTACGCCGACCCGGTCACCGTCTGCGTGGCGTCCTCGGGCCCGAAGGTCCACGTGTCGCCGGAGGGCGCGGTGAGCTGGACGAGGAACGGCTCGGCCGGCGGCTGCAGGTCGTGGGCGCCGAAGGCGAAGTCGCGGGTGCGGACGCCGAGGTGGGCGACGTGGCGGATCCGGTCGGTCGGCTCGGGGTCGAGGCCGAGCGCCTGGTGGACGTCGAGGCCGTGGGCCCAGGTCTCCATGAACCGGGCGGTGGCCATCGACGCGGGCGACATCGGCGGCCCGAACCACGGCAGCTTCTGCCCCTCGGGGAACTCCCGCAGCGCCACCGCGAGCGCTTCCCGCGCCGCGCCCCACCGGGCGAGCAGCGCCGCCGGCGCGAGCCGGGCGAGCTCGTGGGCCTGGGCGTCGACGAACCCGTCGGGGTCGCCGAGCGCCGCGAGGACCAGCTCGTCCCACGCCACCTTGTCGGTGGCGGCCACGACGGCGACCTCGTCGGTCCAGGCGAGGTGGGCGACCTGCGTGGCGACGGTCCACCCGGGGGCGGGGGTCGGCGTCCGCCAGCCTCCGGTCTCCGACTCGTCGAGGCCCTGGACCACCGCCCAGAGCCGGTCGCCCTCGGCCTTGAGGTCGGCGAGCAGGTCGTCGAGCAGCTTGTTGCTCACAGTCAGGTCCCTTCCGAGGTCGGGTAGTCGGAGGTCGCTTGCGCTGAGCCCGTCGAACGTGAGCTCGTCGGGACCCGGTGCCCGTCCAGCGCGACATCCAGCGTGTCGGCCCAGCGGTCGAGGATCCGGGCCCGGCGACGCGTGTCGTCGGAGATGGTGTCGGCGAGGCCCAGCCCGCGGACCAGGTCGAGGGTGGCCTGCACCAGCTCGCGCACCCCGGGCCGTGTCTCGTCGGCGCCGAGCAGCTCGACGGTGAGCCGGTGGGTCTCGCGGCCGACCTTCTGCTCCAGCGGCGCGACGGCGGCGAGCAGGGCCTCGTCGGTGCGGGCGGCCACCCACAGCTCGAGCGCCGCGGTGAAGACCGGGCTGGTGAAGTGGTCGCCGAGCATCCGCATCACTGCGCGGGTCCGGCCCGGCCCCGGGGGCAGCGCGGCCGCGGCGCGGGCGAGCTCGGCGCCGCGGACCTCGGTGAGGTGCTCGACGGCGGCGACGACGAGGGCGTTCTTCGTCGGGAAGTGGTGCAGCTGCGCCCCGCGGCTGACCCCGGCCCGCTGCGAGACCAGCGTGGTCGACGTACCCGCGAAGCCGCGCTCGACCAGCAGCTCGACGGTGGCCTCGAGCAGCCGCGCCCGCATCGCGCGGGTGCGCTCCTCCTGGGGCACCCGGGCCGCGGCGGCACCGGACTGGCTCACACCTGCCAGCGTGGTGCACCGATCAACAAACAGTCAAGACTGACTTTTTCTTCCTGGACGGGCTGCGGGACGTCATACGTTCCGGTCACAGTAGCGACCACCTCGCACGACGTCCCGCGTCAGCCCGGGGCCCCTCAGCCGATGCGGGCCACCAGCGGCAGCCGCGACCGGGCGAACAGCCCTACCACCAGCGCCGTCACCAGCGGCAGCGCCAGCACCAGCGCGCCGATCAGCAGCCACGGCACGTCGAGGTAGTTCGACGGTGCGTCGGGGTTCATCTGCTGGACCCATGCCTCCCCGGTGAGCGGGTAGGTGACCGCGACACCGGGGACGAACCCGACGAGCGCCCCCAGCAGCGCCCCCACCCCGCCGACGACCACGGCGTACGCCGCGGCGACGCCCCGCCGGGTGCGGGGGGCCGCGCCCACCGCCGACAGCGTGGCCAGGTCGGGCCGCGCATCGGCGAGCGCCAGGAACGTCGCCGTGAGCGTCCCGCCCAGCATGAGCACGCCCCCGAGACCGCCGAGCACGAGCAGGATTATCCGGGTCTCATCGTCGGTCTGGTAGCCGCGCTCGACGTAGAAGTTCGCGTTCCTCGCCGTGGCGTTGAGCGCCTCCGTCACGTCGTCCTCGGCGACCTCGTCGATCGCGGCGCCGGTCACGAAGAGCGACCGGGTCGTGACCTCCAGCCCCAGCTCGCGCGCCGCCGCGGGCGAGAGCACCATCTGGGGCGCGCTGGCCACGGCACCGCCCGCGGCCGAGACGAGGTCGACGTAGACGGCGGGGAGGGTCGCCGAGGAGGCCTGGCGCCGGGAGCCGCGCTCCTTGCGCACCGCAGTGACCTCGACCTCGGTCGCCTTGACGGGCGCGTCGGTGAAGACCAGCGCTCCGCCCTCACCGAGCACCCGCTCCACCGCGGCCACCGGCAGCTCGAGGTCCGCGAGCCCGGCAGGCACCCCCTCGCCGACCAGGATGCTCGAGCCCATGGACGATCCCCAGCTGGACAGCAGCACCCGGTCGTCGCCGGGGGCGTGGAGCTCGACGCTCAGCCAGCCACCGCGCACGTCCTCCGAGACCCCCGGGATGCGCGCGATGTCGGCCTCGGGGAGGACGGTCCGCAGCACTGCCTCATGGGCGTCCCAGTCGACGGGGCGGCTGCTGAACTCGGTGAGCAGGCCGGTTCCCCGCGGGACGACCTCGGAGTAGGTCGCCTCGTACTCGGCGGAGTCGCTGGTCACCGCGATCCCGAGCGCGACGACCCCGGACACCGTCGCGGCCACGGCGGCCACGGCGGGCACCGTGCGTGTGCGGTGGCGGGCGGCGTCGCGCAGCGCGTAGCGGACGACCAGCGGCAACCGCCGGCCGGTGCGCGCGAGCCCGACCAGCACCACGGGCACGAGGAGGATCATGCCGAGCACCGCGACCACCGCGGAGCCGGCGATGAAGATCTCGCCGTACGAGGGCCGGAGTGCGCCGTAGACGGCGCCGCCGACGCTCGCGGCCAGCAGGGCAACGCCCAGCGCCGGCGACCGCAGGCTCGGCGCCCGGTCGCCACGGCGGCCGCCGAGCACGGCCACCACGTCCTGCCGCGAGGCCAGCCAGGCAGGGACCACGGCGGCGAGCAGCGCACTGGTCAGTCCGAAGGCGGCCACGCCGCCCACGTGGGTCCACGGCACCTCGAAGGGGCCGAACCTGCTCTGACTGAAGCCCTGCAGCACCGGGAGCAGCGCCCGGGCCGCGACCAGCCCGAGGAGGACGCCCAAGGCGCTGGCGAGGCTGCCGAGCACGATCGCGCTCGCCAGCACGACGCGGCGGGCCTGCCGCGGCGTACCGCCGCTGGCCGCCATCAGGGCGAGGGTCCGGGCCTGCCGGCGGGCTCCGACGGCGAACGCCGGGCCGGCGAGCAGCACCACCTCGAGCAGAGCCATCACCACGATGAGCACCGCGACCGCGATGGTGGCCTCCTGGGGGCCGCCGTCCCACTGGGTGACCTCGGGGTCGAGCGCGGACCTCGGCGGTGGGTCCAGCAGGACCGCACGCGACAGCACGCTGGCGCCGATGGCGTTGAGGGCGAGCACATCGTCCCAGGTGACCGGCCCCGCGTCGACGAGCCAGGTGTGGTGGCCCGAGCCGCTTTCGATCAGCCCGAAGGAGCCGGGCAGGCCCACCGCAAGCGGGAAGCCGGTGCTCGAGGCGTCCTCGGCGATGCCCACGACGGTCTTGGTCACCCCGCTGCGACCCAGGACCAGCTCCTCGCCGACGCCGGGTCCGCGCGACGCGGCCTCGGCGCTGACCGCGACCTCGTCCACGCTGGTCGGCCAGGAGCCCTCCGTGAGGTCGTAGAGCCCGGCGGCGAGCGGATCGGCGACCTCGAGCTCGACGACGTCGAGGGTTCCGATCCCCTCGTCGGTCTCGAACGGCTTCGCGCCGGCCGCCATCTCGACCGCGCGCACCTCCCTGCCGAGGACCTTGGCGACACCGTGAAGCGTTGCGGTCTCCTCTTGCCGGGGTCCGCTCCAGCTGCCCATGCCCGCGTCGGGGTCGATGTCCTGCACGACCCGGCCGGCGCCCGGCGAGACCGTGATACGGGCGTCGGCCGCCCCGAGCCGCCGCTCGAGAGCCTCCGCCCCGCTCACGCGGGCGGTGTGGATCACGATGTCGGCCGCCACGACGCCGAGGACCGGGAGCGCGATCATCACGAGCGTCAGGATGCTGCGGCCCTTGTGGCGCCAGGCGTCGCGCCAGGCCATGCGGAGGGACGGTCGCCAGCCGGCGAGCCGTCGTCGGAGGAGGGTCACCGGACCATCCCCGGCTCGAGCAGGGTCTCGACCGGGGCGGACCCGGACTCGTCGACGACGACGCCGTCGCGCAGGAAGACCACCCGGTCGGCCCAGGCGGCGTGCCGGGCCTCGTGGGTCACCATCACCCCGGCGGCGCCGGCGTCGCAGCGGGCGCGCAGCAGCCGCAGGATGTCCTCGCCGGTCTCCGTGTCGAGGGCGCCGGTCGGCTCGTCGGCGAGGATCAGCCGGCGCTCGCCGACCACCGCACGGGCGATGGCGACGCGCTGCTGCTGGCCGCCCGACATCTCGTCCGGGAACCGGTCGGCGAGGGCGCCGATGCCCACCTCCTCGAGCGCGGCGCGGGCGGCGCGACGGGCGTCGCGGGCCCGGCGGCCGTCGAGCTCGAGCGGCAGGGCGACGTTCTCCGCGGCGGTGAGCGCCGGGATCAGGTTGAAGTCCTGGAAGACGTAGCCGATCGAAGTACGCCGCATCCGGGCGCGCTCCTTCTGGTCGAGCGCGCCGAGGTCGACGCCCTCGACGCTGACCGTGCCCGCGGTGGGCTGGTCGAGCCCGCCCGCCAGGGTCAGCAGCGTCGACTTGCCGGAGCCGGAGGGGCCCATCACGGCCACGAGCTCGCCGGCGTGGGCGGCGAAGGAGACGCCGCGCAGGGCGAGCACCTCGGTCTCGCCCGAGCCGTGGACCCGGCTGACCTCGTCGAGGCGGAGGACGGCGTTCATCGGGCGATCCCTTCGTTCCGGGCGCCGCGGTCGGCGGCGGGGCGGGTACGGCGTGCTGGGTCGGCGGTGGCACGGCGCAGCCGCTCGGCGCTCTGGGCGAGCCAGGTGCGCTCGGCGCGGCGGAGCCGGGCGTGGTCGAGGTCGCGCAGCGCGCTCATCGCCGGCCTCCGGCGGTTGAGGTGCGAGACGCGTCAGCGCCGAGCCTCGAAACCCCCGCCGCCGAGGCAGCGCCGTTGGCCGCCGCCCGGCGTACCCGCGCCTCGCAGTGGTCGAGCCAGCGGATCTCGGCCTCGGTCGCGAAGACCAGGGAATCGAGCACCAGGCCCCAGGCGAGGTCGTCGCCGGCGCCGGCGGCCTCGGCCCTCGCCTCGGCGTCGCGCTGCCGCTTGAGGCGGGTGTAGTCCTGCAGCGCGGCCATGGTGGCGCTGCGCTGCTGCTGGATCAGCGCGCCGACGTCGACGCCGGGCACGGTGACGGCCAGCGCGATCTTGATGGCGAGCTCGTCGCGCGGCGGCTGGGTGCGGGCGACCGGTGTGGTGAACCAGGCCGCCACCTCGGCGCGGCCGGCCTCGGTGACCGCGTAGATGGCGCCGTGCTCGGCCTCCTCGGTCTCGGTCTTCTCGACGAGACCGTCGCGCTCGAGCCGGGCGAGCGTCGTGTAGACCTGCCCGACGTTGAGGGGCCAGGTGGACCCGGTGCGCTCCTCGAACTCGGCGCGGAGCTGGTAGCCGTACATCGGCCCCTCCTCCAGCAGCGCCAGCATCGCCTGCCTGACCGACATCGCGGCTCCTTCACCTCGGGCGTCCTTCGCCCCCGTGGCGATGGATACCGGGTATGTATACCACGTATGCGCATACTCGGTATAGCCCAATTCGAGCGGCTGCTTCTCGGCCACTCGCCCCGCTTCTCGGGCACTCCAGTGGCCGAGAAGCGCAGCGATCCCCGGCGAGCCGGGGATCGCTACGTCACGTCGCGCGCCTCAGCGCAGGCGGTGGTGGATGTCCTGGCTCATGCGGACGATGGCGAGGTAGAACTCCAGCGTCATCCGGATGAAGGCGAGGTAGAGCACCAGCAGGACCGGGCCGAGGATCAGCACCGCGATACCGCCGCCGGCGCTGTCGGCGAAGGCTGCGACGAGGAAGACGAGCCAGCCGAGGACCAGCGCGACCATCGCGATCACGTACACGACCTTGACGATGATCGGCGTGATGAAGTGCTCGAAGCTGAAGTCGAAGAGGGCCCCGAAGAAGCCCTTGGCCGAGGAGGCGGGCTGACCTCCGGGTCCCGACGGGCCGCCGGCGCCGGGCGGCGGAGGCGGAGGCGGAGGCGGCGGGGTCTGGCCGGGAGGGGGTGTCTGTCCGGGCGGCGGCGTTCCGTAGCTCATGGGGTCTCCTCCGTGTGGGCCCGCGGACCCGTGCCGCGGGTCGACCCCATCCTGCGCGCGGAGGGCCCCGCCGTCAGGCGTTCGCGCGCGCCCGGGCGCGTCGCTCCTTGCGCAGCTCGGCGCGGTACTTGTGCGTGTCGACCTGGATCGTGTGCCGCTTGGAGGCGACGTACCGCTTGCGCAGCGCCGTGTCGTACGCCGCGATCTGCTGCTTCATCTCCTGCCGCGACGGCAGCGTCACCTCGCCGGAGATCAGCTCCGCCACCCAGTGCGCCTGCTCCTCGGCCAGCGGCATCACCGCCCCGAGGGGCTGGATCAGGCCGATGAAGTAGAGCCCGGGATGGTCGGGGTCGACGACCCGGCGGTAGAGGTCGACGTGGTTGTTCTCCACCGGGACCACCCGCTCGTCGAGGAACGGGAAGGTCACCTTGTAGCCGGTGCAGTAGACGACCACGTCGGCCTCGACGGCCGTGCCGTCGGTGAAGAAGATCTTGGACCCCTCGAACCGGTCGATGGTCGGCTTCACCTCGATGTCACCGTGGCCGAGCCGGGTCAGCAGGTCGTCACTGACGGTGGGGTGCGCCTCGAGCACCTGGTGGTCGGGTGCGGGCAGGCCGTAGTCGGTGACCTTGCCGACCGCGAGCCGCAGCATCGCGCGCATCCCCAGCTTCTGCAGCAGCAGCGGCCCGCGGGCCAGCGGCGAGTCGGTGAGGTGGTCGGTCGGCATGCCGAACATGTACTTGGGCAGGATGTGCGCCCCGCGGCGCATGGCGAGGTAGGTCTCCTTCGCCACCCGCGCGGACTCGACCGCGATGTCGGTGGCGGAGTTGCCGATGCCCAGCACGACCACCCGCTTGCCCTCGAGCACGTCGGGGGTCCGGTAGTAGTGGACGTGCAGCTGCACGCCGGGGAAGGTCTCGCTCCCCTGGAAGCCGGGCTCGGGCCAGCGCGGGTCCCAGTGGTGGCCGTTGGCGACGAGCACGTGGTCGTAGTGGTGGTGCTCGGGCTCGTGGCGGCCGTCGAGCCGTCGCGTCGTGACGTCGTACCCGCCGCTCCGGGCCGGCGCCACCTTCACCACCTCGGTCCGGAAGGTGATCTTGTCGCGCAGCCCGAAGTGGTCGACGAAGTCGTCGAAGTACTGCGCGATCTGCCAGTGGCTCGGGTAGTCCGGCAGCGACTCGGGCATCGGGTAGGCGGCGTACTCCATCGCCTGCCGCGACGTGTTGATGTGGAGCGAGCGGTACGCCGAGCTGACGCCGTTGTCGTTGTCGTAGCGCCAGTTGCCGCCGACGCCGGAGCCCATCTCGTAGCAGTCGAAGGCGATCCCCTTGGCGTCGAGGACCTGTGCCGCGGTGATCCCCGAGGAGCCGGCGCCGATGATGCAGACGCGGGGACCGGGGGCGGGAGCAGCGGCACACATGGCAGCGGAGCCTACGCACGGCCCCGCGGGCGGGGAAGGGTTTCGGCCCGCAGTGACCCGCCCGGGCCAGACCTGCAGCCCGTCCGGGTCAGCCGTGACTACGCGGGATCAGGCGTTCTGCCAGAGCCCGATGACGTTGCCCTCGGGGTCCTGGAAGTAGGCCGCCCACCCCATGTCACCGACCTGCATCTTCTCGACCATCTGGCTGCCGCCGTGCTCGGAGACGTGCTTCATCGCCTCGTCGATGTTCTCGACGTCGATGACCACGTTGGGTCCCTGGCCCGGCATCTGCCGCTTCATCATGCCGCCGCCGATGTAGCCGGCCTCGGTGGGGCCCTGCTCGCCCGTGGGGCCGGTCTGCACCATGGTGTAGTCCATCTCCGGCATCGGCTGGACCTCCCAGCCGAACACGTGCTTGTAGAACTCCTGCGCCCGCTCGGCGTCGTCGAAGGGGATCTCGAAGTGCACCACTCGTCCGCTCATGCTTTGGACGCTACGCCAGACTGCGAGCCATGGGTACCCGCAGCGAGCGCACGACCGTCCTCATCACCGGAGCTTCCTCAGGACTGGGGGCGGAGATGGCGCGGCAGCTCGCCGAACGGGGGCACGACCTCGGCCTGTGCGCCCGCCGCACCGACCGGCTCGAGGCGCTGCGCGACGAGATCCTGGCCCGCCACCCGGAGGCCCGCGTCGAGGTCCGGGCGCTCGACGTCAACGACCACGACCGGGTCTTCGAGGTGTTCCACGACCTCGCGAAGGCGCTCGGCCGCCTCGACCGGGTCGTCGTCAACGCCGGCCTCGGCAAGGGCGCTCCGCTGGGCACCGGAAACTTCCGCGCCAACCTCGAGACCGCGCAGACGAACGTCATCGGCGCCCTCGCGCAGACCGAGGCGGCGATGGAGGTCTTCCGCGCCCAGGGCTCGGGCCACCTGGTGATGATCTCGTCGGTCTCCGCGATGCGCGGCATGCCCAGGACGATGACGACGTACGCCGCCACCAAGGCCGCCGTCGCCCACCTGGCCGAGGGCCTGCGCGCCGAGCTGCACGGCAAGCCCATCAAGGTGTCGGTGATCTACCCCGGCTACATCGTCTCGGAGATGAACGAGCACGTCGCCCACGAGCAGCCGCTCATGGTCTCCACCGAGAAGGGCGTGCGATCGATCGTCGCGGCCATCGAGAAGGAGAAGCCGTCCGCCTGCGTGCCGGCCCTGCCGTGGGCGCCGCTGTCGGTGGTCCTGAAGCACGCCCCGCTGCCGGTGTTCAGGAAGCTGATCTGAGTTAGGACTTCAGCCGACGAACGAGCCGTCAGCGGTAGGTGAGGTGCTCCCCCTCGAGGTGGGCGTGCTCGTTGAAGGTCAGCAGGCGGGCGCCGGTGGCGCCGACGACCACCCGGGAGACCGAGGTGTTCACGACGACCGTGTTGAAGCGGCCCCAGAGCTGCCAGGCCAGGTCGGCGGGGGCGCCGGGGGCGACCAGCTCGCCACAGGCGGTCGCCACCGGCCCGCCCGAGGAGACCACCACGACCGTCGATCCGGAGCCGGCGCGGTCGCAGGCGCGGCGCAGCGCGCCTGCGACCCGGGCGCGGAAGGCGGCGAAGGGCTCGGCGTAGTCGGCGTCGTGCTCGCCGGAGGTCCAGCGAGCGGTTGCCTGCTCGAAGACCCGCTGGAACTCGCGCCGGTCCATCTGGCCGGCAGGCAGGTCGGCTCCCGCCGCCTTCAGGTACGCCGCGACCACGCCGACGTGGTCGAACTCGTCCCAGCCGGGGTCGGCCTCGGCCGGGCACGCCCAGGCGGCGCCGGCCAGCATCCCCTCGCCGGTCTCCCGGTGCCGCCTCATGTCGCCGCGCAGCACCACGTCCGGCGTCACCCCGCGCTCGGCGAGGTAGCGGCCGAGCAGCCGCGACTGCTCCCAGCCGGTGTCGGAGAGCACGTCGTAGTCGTCGGCGCCGAACGACGCCTGGCCGTGCCGGACCAGGAGGACGACTCCCATCAGCGTCCCGCCCCGCCGCCCCGGGCCAGCCGACGGCAGCGCTGCTCGAGGTAGCCGACGGCCGGACCGAAGACGGCGTACGCCTCGTTGGTGGTCTGCCGGTGCACGTAGCGGTACCAGATCTGCTGGGCGATCACCGCCAGCCGGAACAGCCCGAAGACCTCGTAGAACCGCCACCGCTCCGGGGTCATCTCGAACCCCATCCGCTCGCAGTACGCCGCCACGACCTGCTCGCGGGTCCACATGCCCGGGGCGGTCGTGGGCTGGCGCCGGAAGAGCTGGAAGAACTCGTCGTCGCCGGGCTCGACCCAGTAGGCCAGCGCGCCGCCGAGATCCATCAGCGGGTCACCGACCGTCGCCATCTCCCAGTCCAGGACGCCCACAACCCGCGGCGCCGAGCGGGTCGGCGGGTCGTCGACCGCGAGGACGAGGTTGTCGAACCGGTAGTCGTTGTGGATCAGTCGCTGGGCGACGTCGTCGGGCTGGTGCCGCTCGAGCCAGCCGACCACGTCGGACCAGTCGCCGGTGTCGTCGGTGCGGGCCCGGTCGAACCGGTCGGTCCAGCCGGCCAGCTGCCGGAGGACGTACCCCTCGCCGCGGCCGAGCGCGGCGAGGTCGGGCACCGCCGCGACGTCGACGGAATGCAGGTCGACGAGCACGTCGAGGGCCCGCTCGCACAGCGTCGAGACGTGCTCGGGCGGCAGGTCCCACGGCAGGTCGCGTCGCAGGATCGTGCCCTCGAGCCGCTCCATCACGTAGAACTCCGACCCGATCACCGCAGGGTCGTCGCAGAACGCCACCATCGTCGCGACGTACGGGAAGACCGGCGCCAGCGCCGCCTGGATCCGGTGCTCGCGGCCCATGTCGTGGGCGCTGGCCGCCTTCGCCCCGGCGGGCGGGCGGCGCAGGATCAGGTCGCGGCGCGGGTAGCGGAGCAGGTAGGTCAGGTTGGACGCGCCGCCCGGGAACTGCCGGACCTGCGGGGTGCCCTCGAGGTCGTCACGGAAGGCCTGCGCGTGCCCGCGCAGCCAGGCGGCCGCCGCGTCGACGTCGAAGGCGTCCTCGTCGCGGACCGCGCGGGCCTCCTCACCGGGGTCGGTGCTCTCAGCCGGGGTCATGCCTGCTCCTCCAGCTTGCGGGCCTGCTGCCGCATCAGGGCGTCGTACCCCGGCCGGTCGTCCTGCTTGAGCCGCCACGCGGCACGGGCCGCCTCGTCGGGCACGACGAGCTCCTCGCCACGGTCGAGCCCGGCGAGCACCTCGGCGGCTACGTCGTCGGCGGTCAGCGGCGACTCCTCCACCAGCCGGCGCACCACGGCGCCGACCGCCGCGTCGCTGCCGGTCATCGACGACATCAGCGCCGAGCGGAAATACGACGGGCAGACCGCGGTCGCGCGCACCCCGTGGGCGGCGAGCTCGTGCCCGGTGGTCTCGGTGAGCGCCACGACCGCGGCCTTCACGGCGTTGTAGGGCGCCATGCCCGCGGGGTGGACGAGCCCGGCGAGCGAGGCGACGTTGACGACGTGGCCCGACCGCTGCCGCTTGAGGAGCGGGGTGAAGACGCGGGTGCCGCGCACGGCGCCGAGCAGGTTGACGTCGACGAGCCGCTGCCACTCCTCGACCGTGGCGACGTCGAGGCGGCCGCCACCGGCGATCCCGGCGTTGTTGACCAGCACGTCGAGCCCGCCCCACGTCCGCTCGACGTGGTCGAGCGCGGCCGACCAGTCGTCGTCGGACGTGACGTCCAGCCTGAGGTCGGCGGCCGCGCCCGCCACGTCGGTCGCCAGCACCTCGTCGCCCCGGGCACGCCAGGCGCGGACGAGAGCCGCGCCCAGCCCCGAGGCGGCGCCGGTGACCAGGATCCGCCGGGTCACTGGTGCTTGCCGAGCTCGATCCGGGCAACCACGCCGCGGTGCACCTCGTCGGGACCGTCGGCCAGCCGCAGCGCGCGGGCGGAGGTCCAGGCCGCCGCGAGCGGGAAGTCGCTGGAGAGGCCGCCGCCGCCGTGGAGCTGCATCGCCATGTCGATGACCTGCTGGGCCATCGCCGGCACCGCGACCTTGATCTGCGAGACCTCCGAGAGCGCGGTGAGCGGGCCGCCCGTGTCGAGCTTCCACGCTGCGTGCAGCACCAGCAGCCGGGCCTGGTCGATGGCGATCCGCGCCTCGGCGATCCGCTCCCGGTTGCCGCCGAGGTTGGCCAGCGGCTTGCCGAACGCCGCCCGCTCGAGGCTTCGGCGGCAGGCGAGCTCGAGCGCCCGCTCGGCCAGCCCGATGAGCCGCATGCAGTGGTGGACCCGGCCGGGGCCGAGCCGGCCCTGCGCGATGGCGAACGCCTCGCCCGGACCGACCAGCAGGTTGGCGCGCGGCACCCGCACGTCGGTGAAGGAGACCTCGCCGTGCCCGAGCGGCTCGTCGTGGTGGCCCATCGTGTCGAGCATCCGCACGACCTCGACACCCGGCGCGTCCCGCGGCACCAGCACCATCGAGTGGCGGTGGTGGCGGTCGGCGTCCGGGTCGGTCAGCCCCATGAAGACGAGCACCTTGCAGTCCGGGTGGCCGATCCCGGTGGACCACCACTTCCGGCCGTTGATGACGACCTCGTCGCCGTCGAGGACCGCGGTGGCGGCCATGTTGGTCGCGTCGGAGGACGCCACGTCGGGCTCGGTCATCGTGAACGCCGAGCGGATCCGGCCGTCGAGCAGCGGCTCGAGCCACTCGCGACGCTGCTCGTCGGTGCCGTAGCGCAGCAGCACCTCCATGTTGCCGGTGTCGGGGGCGTTGCAGTTGAAGACCAGCGGCGCGATCGCGGAGCGGCCCATCACCTCCGCCACGGGCGCGTAGTCGACGTTGCTGAGCCCCTCGCCGCCGTCGGTGCCGAACCGGGCGGCGTACTCGCCGGCGTGCTCCTTCGGCAGGAACAGGTTCCACAGCCCTTGCGCCCGGGCCTTCGCCTGCAGGTCCGCGAGCACCGGCAGCGGCTGCCACGGGTCGCCCGTACGGCGCTGCTCGGCGAGGTCGCGGTGGTACTGCGGCTCGACCGGGTCGATCTCCTCGGCGAGGAACGCCGCCACCCGGGCGGTCAGGTCGGCCGCGCGCGGCGAGGGGGCGAAGTCCATGCGGCGACCCTAGTGGGAGCATGTGGCGGTGCTCCTCCCCCGTTCCACGCCTCTCGTCCGCCCCGTTGCGCTCGCCGTCGCCGTCCCTGTGCTGGCCGTCGTGCTGGCGGGCTGCAGCGCCGGCGGTTCCGGCGAGGGGTCGACCATGGGATCGGGCGGCGAGGACGCGGCCCGGGTCGCGAAGGTGCGGGCCGACCTGGCCGCGCTGTTCGCCGGGGACCACCCCGACGCCCGGCAGACGGCGACCGGCGAGTGCTTCGCCGAGGAGCTGACCAGCAGCACGTCGCTGGACGCGCTGCAGGCCGGCGGGGTGCTGGACTCGTCGTACGACGTCGTCGAGGACCTCCCCCGGCTGCGCGAGGACATCGCCGAGGCCTGGGCGGAGGCGCAGTTCGCGTGCACCGACTTCGTCGAGGAGTCGACCCGCGCCCAGCAGGCGGCCACGAAGGGCCGGATCCTCGACGAGCCGTACGCCGGATGCCTGCGCGGGGAGCTCACCCCGGAGCAGATGCGGGCCGCGGTCGTCGACTCGCTGACCGGCAACTGGCAGGGCGTCGACCTGATGCGGCTCGGCCGCGCCCAGTCGGAGTGCCAGAAGTCCTCGCTCGCCCCACGCTGACGCCGGTACCTGACCCCCCGGCAACTGACCCCCGGCAACTGACCCCCGGGGCACCCCGTCCGGGCTGGCCCGTCGAGGGCATGGACGGGGCGGTCGCGCCCTCCTAGCGTCGGTAGACAGAGGACCGCCAGACCACCTCACCCCGAGGCGGCCTGCGAGAGGAGGCGTCGTGTTCATCCAGATCATCCAGGGCAAGTGCACCCGGCAGGACGAGCTGCGCGCGCTCGCCGAGGAGTGGGGCCGCGAGATGGCCCCGGGCGCGGAGGGCTGGCTCGGCGGCACCTACGGATTCACCGACGACGACCAGTTCCTCGGCGTGGTGCGGTTCGAGTCGCGCGAGGCCGCGCAGGCGAACTCCGAACGCGCCGAGCAGGGCGAGTGGGCCCGGCGCATGGAGGAGCTGATGGACGGGCCCGTGGAGTACCACGACTGCGCCGACGTCACGCTCATGATGGACGGCGGCTCGGACGAGGCCGGCTTCGTGCAGGTCATCCGCGGCCGCGTCGAGGACCGCGAGCGGTTCAAGGGCGCGATGACCGACACCGATGACCTCCACCGCCTGCGGCCGGAGATCATCGGCGGCACGCTGGCGATCGAGGAGGACGGCACGTTCACCGAGACCATCGCCTTCACCGACGAGGCCAGCGCCCGTGTCGGCGAGAAGAAGGAGATGCCGGAGATGCCGCCGGCGCTGCGCGAGGCGATGGACGAGGTCATGCCGACGGCCACGTTCTACGACCTGCACCACCCCTGGTTCCAGTCCGCCGGCCGCTGACCGCCGCTGCTGGGAATCAGGCGGCGACCGACGCGACCACCCGGGCGCGCTGCACGGGATCCAGCCACCGTGCCCGCGTCCGGGCCAGGCGCGTGAGCGACCAACCCACGAAGGGGATCGCGATCAGCACCGACGCCTCCCACACCGGCACCCGCGCCAGGCCCGAGAACACCAGTCCGGTGAGGGTGGTGCTGAGGGCGAGCCGGGCCGAGTAGCCGACCATCACCACCGGAGGGGCGGGGGTGGCGCGTGCCGACCGCAGGTCGGCGGCGAACGGCCGCTGCATCGACCAGCGCATCGCCGCACCGACGACCTGGATGGTCACGACGACCAGGGTGCACAGCAGGGCGGTCAGCTCGGCGCTCGACGGGATGCCGGCACGCAGCGACGCCAACGCGATGGTGATCGCCGACGCCAGCAGCAGGAACTCCGCGAGCACCCAGGCCCGGGCCGCGAACACCGGACCGGGCTCGACCGGCTGGCTCTCGCGCCACAGCCCGCCGCGGCCGTCGAGGCACCACACGTTCACCCCGAACAGCAGCGCGCCACCGGACGCGACGAGTCCCGGCAGCACGGTCATGGTGGCCCACTGCAGGTTGCCGGCCAGGGCCACCAGGCCCGGCCCGACCGCCAGCACCGCCATGCCGCGGCGGACCGGCACCGTGCGCCACACCGACGCCCGGTCGGTGCGGACCAGGGCCAGCAGGTCGCCGCGCGGCATCGGCAGGGGCTCGCGCGCCGCGCTGTCCAGCCGCACCTCGTCACGCGCGGTCCGCCGCGCGGCCAGGTGGGCGGGCAGCGCGCCCACCAGCACCGCAACGACGAAGATCCCGGCCTCGGCAGCGAGCGTGGCGGCGAACCGCCACGTGACGCCCTCCACGCCGCCGACCACGAACCAGACCGTCGGCAGGCTGTCGAGCACCGAGGTGAGCCGGCCGCTGACGTGGAGCCACAGGGCCACGACCGCGACGGTGATGCCGAGCAGCCGGACCACGACGACCCCGCCGTGCATCCGCCGAACCGCCTCGACCGCCCAGGCCACCACCTGCGCGGCCGCGGTCGCCGCGGCCAGCCACAGCAGGATCACCGGGATCATCGTGTGCAGGGTGTCGGGGCCGAGGCCGTAGGCCGCGCTGCCGAGCAGCGCCCACGCCTGCAGCAGCCACGCGATGTTGAGGGGCGCGAGCAGCAGCGCGCCGAGGTGGTCGCTGGTCGGGCTGAGCGGGTGGATCGCCGCCTGGTCGCGCGGCAGCAGCTCCCGGCCGCCGCCGGAGACGACCGCCGAGACGATCGCGATCAGCAGGAACGCCGCGAACCCGGTGGGCAGCAGGATCGCCACCTCGACGGCGCCGGGGCCCTCGCCCGCGTCCCCGACGAAGGCCGGGACGAGCGCGATCGCGGCGGTGACCAGCAGCAGCGAGACGGCCGCCCACAGCGACGCGCCGCGGCGTACGGTCTGGGCGCGGAAGCGCAGCACGTGGCCGACGTCGGCGCACGACGCGCGCCAGCCGGCCGGGCTCAGCAGCCCGGTCCCGCCGCGGTGCCGCTCAGTCGAGGAGGCCGCGGTAGGCACGCGCCCCCTCCTCGCCGGTCATGTCGGTGGCGGCGACGGTGGCGACCCGGGCGCCGCCGCGCAGCACCAGCACCTCGCTGCAGGCGGCGACGGCGAGCTCGCGCAGGTGGGTCGAGACCAGCACGCAGGCGCCGCGGGCGCGGGCGTCGGCGACGACGTCCATCGTCGCCTCGACCCCGATCGGGTCGACGCCGTCGAAGGGCTCGTCGAGGAGCAGCACCTCGGGCTCGTGCAGCGCGGCGAGCAGGACCGACAGCCGCCGGCCCATGCCGTGCGAGAAGCCGCCGGTCACCCGGTGGGCCACGTCGCCGAGCTCGAACCGCTCGAGCAGGTCGCGGGCGCGCGGCTCCCAGTCACGCAGCCGGCGCAGCCGGGCGCTGAGCTGGATGTGCTCCCACGGGGTCGCCCGCGGCACCAGGCCGCCGACGTCAGGGCAGTAGCCGACGGCGCGCTTCACCGCGAGCGGGTCGCGCCGCACGTCGTGGCCGGCGACCAGGACGGTGCCGGCGGTCGGCGGCACCACGCCGGCCAGCACCCGCATGGTGGTGGACTTGCCGGCGCCGTTGCGGCCGAGCAGCGCCGTCGCGCGGCCGGCCTCCGCGAGCAGGTCGACACCCGCGACCGCCTCCACGTCGCCGAAGCGCACATGGAGCGAGCGCACCTCCACCCCCGGCCGCTGGTCGGCCCGGCCGTCGGCGGGACCCCCGGCGCGTGCATCGTCCCGGCCCGCTGCTGCTGCGTCCGTCACCCGGCCCAGTGTGCCCGGCGGGCGCGGGTCGCGGGGCCGGCTTGGCCGATCCAATCCCCGATCGTGGGGATATCCCCCGGGAAACCCCGCGAGCTGCCAGCAGTTCCCCCACGAAGCACCACGAGCTGCCAGCAGTTCCCCCACGAAGCACCACGAGCTGCCACCAGTTGCCCGTCCAGCCGGAAACTGGTGGCAGCTCGCCGTGGGTCAGGGGGTCAGGAAGGTCCTCAGGAGGGGAAGGTCTCGCCCCGCTCCGCCATCCCCCGGAGGTACGCCGTGGGGCGGAACCGGTCGCCGTACTGCTCGGCGAGCTCGTCGGCCCGCGCCACGAACGCCGCCAGCCCGATCGGGGCGGTCGGGTCCTCGGGGTCCTGGTAGCCGGTCATGAACTGGGCGGCGCCGCCTGTGTTCGGCGGGAAGCCGATGCCCATGATCGAGCCGATGTTGGCGGCCGCGGCGGAGTCGAGGACGCCCTCCTCGAAGCACTTCGCGGTCTCGATCGCCTCGACGAACAGCAGCCGGTCCTTGACGTCGCGGAGCGGCACCGGCTCCTCGGCGACCGGGAACTCCTCGGCCAGGCCGGACCACAGGCCCTGCCGCCTGCCGGCCTCGTCGTACTCGTAGAAGCCGGCGCCCCTGAGCCGCGACGGACGCCCGATCTCGACCATCCGGCGGCTGACCGCCTCGCCCGGGTGCTCGGTCCACTCCTTGCCGTCGCGCTCTGCGGCCTCCTTGGTCGCCTTGGCGATCTTGCCGAAGAGCTCCATGTTGAGCTCGTCGGTCAGCTGGAGCACGCCGACCGGGTAGCCGGCCTGGGTCGACGCCCGCTCGATCGAGACCGGGTGGACACCCTCGGCCAGCATCGCGAGGCCCTCGTTGACCATCGTGCTGATGACGCGGGAGGTGTAGAAGCCGCGGCTGTCGTTGACCACGATGGGGGTCTTGCGGATCTGCCGGACGACGTCGTACGCCTTCGCCAGCGTCTCGTCGGTGGTCTGCTCGCCGCGGATGATCTCGACGAGCGGCATCTTGTCGACGGGTGAGAAGAAGTGCAGGCCGATGAAGTCGGCCGGCCGGTCCACGCCCTGGGCCAGCTCGGTGATCGGCAGGGTCGAGGTGTTGGAGCACAGCAGCGCGTCGGGGTTCACGTGCGACGCGATCTCGCCGAAGACCTGGTGCTTGAGCGTCGGGTCCTCGAAGACCGCCTCGATGACGAGGTCGCAGCCGGCGAGGTCGGCCGGGTCGGCGGTCGGGGTGATCCGGTCGAGCAGCTCGACCTTCTTCTCCTCGGTGCTGCGGCCGCGGGCGATCGCCTTGTCGAGCAGGCCGGCGCTGTAGGCCTTGCCGCGCTCGGCGTTCTCGAGCGCAACGTCCTTGAGGACGACCTGCATGCCGGCGCGGGCGCACGAGTAGGCGATGCCCGCGCCCATCATCCCGGCGCCGAGGACGCCGACCTTGGTGGCCTGCCACGGCTCGATGCCCTGCGGGCGGAGCTTGCCGGCGTTGACGGCCTGCAGGTCGAAGAAGAACGCCTGGATCATGTTCTTGCTGTTCTGCCCGACGATGAGGTTCGTCAGGTAGCGCGACTCGATGCGCGAGGCGGTGTCGAAGTCGACCTGCGCGCCCTCGACCGCGGCGGACAGGATCGCGCGCTGGGCGGGGTAGACCGCGCCCTTGGTCTGCTTGCGCAGCAGCGCGGGGAATGCCGGCAGGAACGCCGCCAGCTTCGGGTGGCTGGGGGTGCCGCCGGGCATCCGGTAGCCGTCCGCGTCCCAGGGGTTGCGCGCGGCGTCCGGGTTGGCCGCGATCCACGCCTTGGCGGCCGGGACCAGCTCGTCGCGGGTGGCGACGAGCTCGTCGACCAGGCCCTTCTCCCTGGCCTGCGCCGGCTTGAATCGGGTGCCCTGCAGCAGCACGTCCATCAGCGCGGACTGCAGCCCGAGCATCCGGACGACGCGGGTGACGCCGCCCCCGCCGGGCAGCAGTCCGAGCGTCGCCTCGGGCAGGCCGAGCTCGGCCTTCGGGTCGTCGACGACGACCCGGTGGTTGCAGGCCAGCGCGATCTCGAAGCCGCCGCCGAGCGCGGCGCCGTTGATCGCCGCGACGACCGGCTTCGGGAACAACTCGAGACGGCGCAAGTCGCGCTTGATCTCCTCACCGGCGGCGAAGATCGCGGCGGCGTCGTCCGGGGTCGCCTTGACCATCTCCTTGAGGTTGCCGCCGGCGAAGAAGGTCTTCTTGGCGCTGGTGATCACCACGCCGGTCACGTCGTCCTGCTCCGCGTGGAGCCGGTCGACCGCGGCGGCCATCGAGTCCTTGTAGAGCTCGTTCATGGTGTTGGCGCCCGCGGTGGGGTCGTCCAGGGTCAGCGTGACGATCCCGTCGGCGTCGCGGTCGTAGCGGACGGCGGAAACGGTCTGGGTCTCGGTCATGTTCTCGTCCTGTGTCTCGGGCTCAGGTGGTCTGTTGGCTCACTGGGTTTCGACACGCTCGGTCCGGGCTTCGCGAGCTCAGCCCGGCTCGCGGCTCAACCACCGATGAGCGCGTCTCCGCGCTCGCGCTCAGATGCGCTCGACGATGGTCGCGATGCCCATGCCGCCGCCGACGCAGAGCGTGGCGAGGCCGCGGCGCAGGTCGCGCCGCTCGAGCTCGTCGACAAGGGTGCCGAGGATCATCGCGCCGGTGGCGCCGAGCGGGTGGCCCATGGCGATCGCGCCGCCGTTGACGTTGGTGATCTCGTGGGTGATGCCGAGGTCGCGCATGAAGCGCATCGCCACCGCGGCGAACGCCTCGTTGATCTCGAACAGGTCGATGTCGCCGACCTCGAGCCCGGCCTTGGCCAGCGCCTTGCGCGCGGCCGGCGCGGGTCCGGTCAGCATGATCGTCGGGTCGGAGCCGGAGACCGCCATCGAGACGATCCGCGCCCGCGGCGTCAGGCCGAGGTCGCTGCCCGCCTGCTCGGTGCCGATGGCCATCACGGCGGCGCCGTCGACGATTCCCGAGGAGTTGCCGGCATGGTGGACGTGGTCGATCCGCTCGACCCAGTGGTACTTCTCCAGCGCCACGTCGTCGAAGCCGGCGTCGGCGCCGATCTGCGCGAACGACGGCTTCAGCCCGGCGAGGCCCTCGACGGAGGTGTCGGGCCGGACGAGCTCGTCGTGGTCGAGGATCGTCAGGCCGTTCATGTCGCGGACCGGGACGACGGAGTCGGCGAAGTAGCCGTTGGCCCAGGCCTTGGCGGCCCGGTGGTGGGACTCGGCGGCGAACGCGTCGACGTCGGCGCGGCTCCAGCCGCCGAGGGTGGCGATCAGGTCGGCGCCGATGCCCTGCGGCACGAAGCCGGTCTTCAGGGCGGTGGCCGGGTCGGCCGCCCAGGCGCCGCCGTCGCTGCCCATCGGCACCCGGCTCATCGACTCGACGCCACCGGCGAGGATCAGGTCCTCCATGCCGGAGCGGATCCGGGCCGCGGCCTGGTTGACGGCCTCGAGGCCCGAGGCGCAGAAGCGGTTGAGCTGGACCCCGGACACCGTCTCGGGGTAGCCGGCAGCGAGCGCCGCGGTCTTGGCGATGTCGCCACCCTGCTCGCCGATCGGGGTGACCACGCCGAGCACGACGTCGTCGATGCGCCCGGGGTCGAGCGAGGGGTTGCGGACCTTGATCTCCTCGAGGAGGCCGACGATGAGGTCGATCGGCTTGACCTCGTGCAGCGCGCCGACCCTCTTGCCCTTGCCACGCGGCGTACGGATGTGGTCGTACACGAATGCTTCTGCCATGACCGTCCTCGGGATCGCGGTTGCTGCCTCTTTCGATTGTGACACCTTTACTGTCATCATCGTCAAGGAGCGTTGGTCCGTGTGGTCTGGATCACGCGGACGGCAGGATGTGGCAGAGGAGCAGGTGGAGTGGACGAGACGCTCGAGACGCGGCGCGAGCTGCTGACCCTCGACGAGCTGACCCAGCGGGTCGGGATGAGCGTGCGCAACGTCCGCTTCTACACGACCAAGGGGCTGGTGCCGCCGCCTATCCGGCGCGGCCGGTCCGGCTACTACACCGCCGATCACGTGGCCCGGCTCGAGCTGGTGCAGGAGCTGCAGAGCCACGGCTTCACGCTCGCGGCGATCGAGCGGTACGTCGCCAACATCCCGGCCGACGCCACTCCCGAGGACATCGCGCTGCAGCGGACCATGCTGGCGCCCTGGCAGCACGAGTCGCCGATCGAGATGACCCGCGCCGAGCTCGACCAGCGCGCCGGCCGCACCCTCGACGACGAGGACCTGGTGACCCTGGCCGCGCTCGGGATCGTGCTGCGCAACAAGCGCGGCCGCTACCAGGTGGCGGTCTCCCAGCTCTCGATCGGGCTGGCGCTGCTCGACCTGGGCTTCCCGACGGAGGCGGCGCTCGCCGCCGCCGACGTGTACGCCGCCCACGGCCGGGCGATCGCCGAGGAGCTCTACGAGGTGTTCCGCACCAAGGCGTGGCCGGTGTTCCAGGAGTCCGGCACGCCGCCGGAGACGGTGCGCCAGATCGTCGAGCGGCTCAAGCCGCTGTCGATCGCCAGCCTGGTGGCGGCGTACGAGGCGGCGATGGACGAGACCAAGCGCGAGGGCATCGCCAAGCGGGCGCGCTGAGCGTTCCCCGGGCGATCCCGTTCCCCGGTTGGGTCGGCATCCCTAGGGTGGGGGCATGAGCGAGCGCCTCACCGTCCTGGTCACCGGCGCGACCGGGTTCATCGGCCGCCGGCTGACGCCGGTGCTGGTCGCGCAGGGCCACGACGTCCGGGCGATGACCCGGCGACCCGAGGAGTACGACGGTCCCGGCACCGCGGTGGGCGGCGACGTCGAGGACCGCGCCTCGCTGACCGAGCCGCTCGAGGGCGCCGACGTGGCGGTCTACCTGGTGCACTCGCTCGACAGCCCCGACTTCGAGGAGAAGGACGCCGAGGCCGCGCGCGTCTTCGGCAAGGCCGCCGCGGCTGCGGGCGTGAAGCAGATCGTCTACCTCGGCGGGCTCGGCGCCGACGACGAGGACCTTTCCGCACACTTGCGCTCCCGCCGGGAGGTGGAGGGCCTGCTCGCCGAGGCCGGCGTCCCCGTCACCGTGCTGCGCGCCGCGATCGTCGTCGGCGACGGCGGCATCTCGTGGGAGCTCACCCGGCAGCTGGTGAAGAACCTGCCCGCGATGGTGGTGCCGAAGTGGGTCAGCACCCGCACCCAGCCGATCGCGGTGGACGACGTGATCCGCTACCTCGCCGGCGTCGTCGGCCGCGAGGAGACCTACGGGCGGGTCTACGAGATCGGCGGGCCCGAGCAGATGACCTACCTCGAGATGCTGCAGGTGGCCTCGGAGGTGTCCGCCGGGAAGCGGGTGCCGATCGTGCGGGTCCCGGTGCTGACGCCCCGGCTCTCCTCCTACTGGCTGGCCTTCGTCACCGACGTCGACGTCACCACCGCCCGCAACCTCATCGACTCGATGGGCACCGAGGTCATCGTCACCGATCGCACCATCCAAGACGTCGTCCCCGGCGATCCCATCCCCTACGCCGAGGCCGTCCGCCTCGCCCTCGAGGAGCGCGGCGCCCGCTAGCCGGTAGCGACCCACGTTGGTCGAGCCCGTCGAGACCAGAGGTGGCACCGGTGGTTGAGGTGCGAGGCGCCCCGGGCGGTTTCAACCTGCGTTCGCAACACCGGTCTTGTTGTCGTGTTCGGACAGTAGCTTGTCCAGGGCCTCGGCCGGGGTGCGCCAGTCGAGGGTCTTGCGGGGTCGGTTGTTGAGCTCGATGGCG